>NZ_CP100390.1:2530000-2767500 GCF_026016465.1 Alkalimarinus alittae | reverse complement strand
GCACAGACAGCTAGGAGGTTGGCTTAGAAGCAGCCATCCTTTAAAGAAAGCGTAATAGCTCACTAGTCGAGTCGGCCTGCGCGGAAGATGTAACGGGGCTAAAACATACCACCGAAGCTGCGGATGCGTGTTTACACGCATGGTAGAGGAGCGTTCTGTAGGCTGTTGAAGCGGAATTGAGAAGTTCCGTGGAGGTATCAGAAGTGCGAATGCTGACATGAGTAACGATAATGCGGGTGAAAAACCCGCACGCCGGAAGACCAAGGGTTCCTGCGCAACGCTAATCGGCGCAGGGTGAGTCGGCCCCTAAGGCGAGGCTGAAAAGCGTAGTCGATGGGAAACAGGTTAATATTCCTGTACCGCATATAACTGCGATGGGAGGACGGAGAAGGCTAGGCCAGCAACCTATCGGATGGTTGTTTAAGGTCGTAGGCTGGACACTTAGGCAAATCCGGGTGTCCATTAAGGCTGAGAACTGATGACGAGGTCTCTTTTACGAGACTGAAGTGGTTGATGCCATGCTTCCAGGAAAAGTCCCTAAGCTTCAGGTTATATGAGACCGTACCCCAAACCGACACAGGTGGTCAGGTAGAGAATACCAAGGCGCTTGAGAGAACTCGGGTGAAGGAACTAGGCAAAATGGTGCCGTAACTTCGGGAGAAGGCACGCTGTTGAGGGTGATCGGACTTGCTCCGTAAGCTTTTGACAGTCGAAGATACCAGATGGCTGCGACTGTTTATTAAAAACACAGCACTCTGCAAACTCGTAAGAGGACGTATAGGGTGTGACACCTGCCCGGTGCCGGAAGGTTAATTGATGGGGTTAGCTTCGGCGAAGCTCTTGATCGAAGCCCCGGTAAACGGCGGCCGTAACTATAACGGTCCTAAGGTAGCGAAATTCCTTGTCGGGTAAGTTCCGACCTGCACGAATGGTGTAACGATGGCCATGCTGTCTCCACCCGAGACTCAGTGAAATTGAAATCGCTGTTAAGATGCAGTGTATCCGCGGCTAGACGGAAAGACCCCGTGAACCTTTACTATAGCTTCACAGTGAACTTTGAGCCTACTTGTGTAGGATAGGTGGGAGGCTTTGAAACCCGGACGCTAGTTCGGGCGGAGCCACCCTTGAAATACCACCCTGGTATGTTTGAGGTTCTAACTCAGGTCCGTAATCCGGATCGAGGACACTGTGTGGTGGGTAGTTTGACTGGGGCGGTCTCCTCCCAAAGAGTAACGGAGGAGCACGAAGGTGTGCTAAGCATGGTCGGACATCATGCGGTTAGTGTAATGGCATAAGCGCGCTTAACTGCGAGACAGACACGTCGAGCAGGTACGAAAGTAGGTCATAGTGATCCGGTGGTTCTGTATGGAAGGGCCATCGCTCAACGGATAAAAGGTACTCCGGGGATAACAGGCTGATACCGCCCAAGAGTTCACATCGACGGCGGTGTTTGGCACCTCGATGTCGGCTCATCACATCCTGGGGCTGAAGCCGGTCCCAAGGGTATGGCTGTTCGCCATTTAAAGTGGTACGCGAGCTGGGTTTAGAACGTCGTGAGACAGTTCGGTCCCTATCTGCCGTGGACGTTGGAAATTTGAGAAGAGTTGCTCCTAGTACGAGAGGACCGGAGTGAACGAACCTCTGGTGTTCGGGTTGTTACGCCAGTAGCATTGCCCGGTAGCTATGTTCGGACAGGATAACCGCTGAAAGCATCTAAGCGGGAAGCCCCCTTCAAGATAAGATTTCCCTGGAGCTTCGAGTTCCCTAAAGGGCCCTTAAAGACTATGAGGTTGATAGGCTGGGTGTGTAAGCGTTGTGAGGCGTTGAGCTAACCAGTACTAATTGCCCGTGAGGCTTGACTATATAACGCCCAAATAGTTTTGAGTCTGAAACGATCAAAACGAAAATATTTACCGGATAATGTGATTATGATCCGATATGTTATAAAACTTAATTTACTTGCTAAATGTTAAAGACATTGCGAAATTGTTGTTAACTGATCAAAAAGATAAATCATCTTCGATCAGCTAGCCAAGGTTTTGCCTGATGACAATAGCGAACTGGAACCACCTGATCCCATCCCGAACTCAGTCGTGAAACGGTTCTGCGCCGATGGTAGTGTGGGGTCTCCCCATGTGAGAGTAGGTCATCGTCAGGCATCTAAATACGAAACCCCGGTAGGTTATCCTACCGGGGTTTTTTATTGTCTGGAAGAAAGCCTTTCAGACGTACCTCAACTTGGGGTGAAATCAGAAGGGTTATTGGGTTATCCTTTCTATTAAGGTGTTTTAAAATTGTAAATATGTACCATATGTATAGCATTAAATGTAAGATTGCTTAGTTGTATTTAATGGTACATATGTCTATAAAAACCGCTGTAAGTATTTGAATATAAAGCCAAACTGAGAAATAGTGGGCATTTATATGCATTATTAGGTGATTAACTTATCCGTGTGATTAATATCACATTCGCTTACAACTGTTCATTGTATAGTCTGCTCAAGTTACAAAAGATAACTTAATAAGAATAATAAATATAAATAATTATTAAAAGCAAGCGTAAGACCTAAAAATAAGTATAAGAGCTAAAAATAAGCCGAACACTTATCAACTTCAGAGACACATAATGATCAAGGTAGCTAACTACAGTAAGCTATCTCCCCTGGTTTCTATGACTGTAATTGTCATAAGTACTTTCGTGTCTGTTGCGAAAGCCGAAATGCAGCCTATGGGAGATGTTGAGCTTAGCGAACATGTTGGTCAAGCAATGATTGCTTTTGACACGAAAGAAGGGGCGACGGCCGCCGACCCCTCTACAACTCGCTTTACAATGGGGTTAAATACCGAATTTCAAATTAATATAGATGATTTGGAGGTGGGTAATTATGTTACTGCTGATACCCTTACTTCTGATCTGAATATTAGCAACCTTTCTTACGGCAGCATCTCAACAGACGCTGCTAAAATTCAGCTAGACGGAAATACTTATGCTGTAGGTGATATTGTTCCGTTTATGGCTAACACGCCTTATTTTGAAATGTCAGAAAATGGCGCAGGTGAGCTAGTAGGCTTCCGTGTCGGGTTTAATGAGGCTCGAGGCCAACTCTCTGGTGATTTTAAAAGTTTTTCAGGTAATTTGGGGATGGATGTAATTGATGCTGCTGGAGTTACTCATAAAGCGACTCTCCTTGATCAGTCAGGCCTAGCAGATAATACACGGTCGACTAATATAGGTATTGATGCTGTTGCTAGTGGTAATGCTGGCGCAGGCTGTACGGTAGCCACATACTGCTATGATATTTCTAAGTTTAAAACTTTGGATATTGGAGAGCGTAATGCGCTTGATGGAAGTACCGATATTACCAAAGACTTCTTCATCTCAATGCAAAAAGAAAATGTGCCTTGGACAACGTCTACTGGTAACATAACCGCTGGTCCCGGAGCATTTATCAACCTTCCTACTTCAATGGTTATTGATGCCTCTGCAATCAATGCAAATGGAGGGGTGTATGGAACGGAAAGAGTAAGAACAGAATATATAGATCGCGGAACGGGCCTTTTTTAGGCTTTGTAAGAGTGACTGTTGTTTAATAGGGCCTCGATATCGTCGGGGCCTTTTAGTATCTGCTATAGTTTATTTTGATCTGCCTGCCTATTATCTTAGTAGTTGCTTATAAGGACTACAGTCTATAAATTGCACTTCACCTACTGTAATATCTGCTTGTTTTGATTCGAACATATCTGGAGAGGGTTGGCACTGTGCAAACGATATTTTGGCATGATTATGAAACTTTTGGGGCAGACCCTCAGCGTGATAGACCTTGCCAGTTTGCTGGAATTCGAACCGACACCGATTTAAATATAGTAGGGAAGCCTATAACTCTCTACTGTAAACCTTCAGATGATATGCTTCCAGTTCCAGAGGCCTGTTTTATCACAGGGATAACACCACAAATTGCTGATGAGTACGGGGTGAGTGAAGCCGACTTTATTCATCAGATACATGAGGAGATGTCATTACCAGGTACTTGTGTAGCAGGATACAACAGTATTCGGTTTGATGATGAAGTAACAAGAAATACGTTATACCGTAACTTCTACGACCCCTATGCAAGAGAGTGGCAAAATGGTAACTCTCGATGGGATATCATAGATATGGTTAGGCTGACCTATGCATTAAGACCCGAAGGCATAAACTGGCCATTAAAAGACGATGGTTCACCTAGTTTTCGCTTGGAAGACCTGACTGTAGCTAACGGCATTCAGCATGAAGCTGCCCATGATGCTATGTCTGATGTTTATGCGACCATAGCTATAGCTAAACTCATTAAAGAAAAACAACCTAAATTGTACGATTATGTTTACGCTCATCGCGCAAAACAAAAGATTGCGCCATTATTAGATACTAATACGATGAAACCTGTGTTTCATGTTTCTTCACGGTTTCCTGCATCCATCGGGTGTTCGTCCCTTGTTGCACCCATCGCAACACACCCAACAAATAGTAACGGTGTTATTGTATATGACTTGCGCTTCGACCCTTTTGAACTTGAAAGTTTGAGTGTGCAAGATATTAAAAATCGTATCTTTACACGAGCTTCTGATCTACCAGAAGGTGTTAGTAGAATTCCTTTGAAAACAGTACATGTTAATAAGTGTCCTGTTATTGCGCCTGCGACAATGCTTAAATCTTTGAGTGTTGAAGGTCTTGAGCGGCTACATTTGAATGGGGATACACTGCGAAATAATCTGAAAACCCTGCGATCAATTAAAGGCTTAAAGGAAAAATTGACTGAGGTCTTCTCGCAATCTGATTTTGAAAAGCATACCGACCCTGATCTAATGATCTACAGTGGAGGATTCTTTTCATCAAATGATAAAGCGACGATGGACCGAGTGCGACAGTCATCTGTTGTTGAATTAGCTGAAGATGAGTTTAACTTCGAAGACCCAAGGTTATCTGAAATGCTTTTCAGGTATAAAGCTAGGAACTATAGAGAAACCTTAACGAGCGAAGAACAGGAACAATGGGAACGTTATCGATATCAGCGCTTAACTGACAGTAAGCTAACCAGTATAAATTTTCAGCAGTATTTTGATCAGCTAAAAGCGCTAGCTCAAGCGCCCAATACGTCAGTTGAAAAACTATCTATCATAGAAGACTTAAAATACTACGGTGAGTCCATCATCCCGTATTTATAGTCTTCTATGAATGTAAGGCCTTTATTTAAAAGGCGTTTCAAGCGACCATATATCAGTATTACTATCTAATGTTAGGTAACGGTCTAATGCCTCTTGCTTTTCGTTATTGGTACTTTCTTTACTGTTTTTTCCAGAACTAAACACTAGTAGTTTCTTTCCGCTAGACTGAATGAGGGAGGCGTAAAACTGATTGAAAGTTTCTGGCGAAAGGCTATTAATCTCTTTTGATAGTTTTTCCCTTGTATCAAATGAAATATTCTCCCTATCGATCTCTCGCCAAAAGCGATCACTTTTTTGCCCCAGATTATTTTCCTTCTCGAATAATCGAGATAGTAGGGCTGCTTTATGCTGATTAAAGTCTTTTAGTGGCATGGATGCTAGCTGAGTTGTGTAGTCGTGTAAAAATGCTTGTGTTTCTGTTTCTAGCTGATTGGCGCTAGCATTAGGTGATTGAACTATAAACGCGATAGCAGGTACTTCCAAAAAGCTATAATTGGTCGCGAACACGATATAACCTAACTGGTTTTCGGTGCGCACTCTTTCATAGTAAGGTGACGAAAGTATTTGAGAAAGGAACAGGAAATTGACTTGCTCTTGATAGGATTTATCCTTTCCTTGTATGTAAAGCGTGTAACCTGTATCAGGATGATCTATATTCAATTCTACGCTAAATGACTGATTAAGTGGTAGGCGAGCAACTTCGCCACGCTCCACATTGACCTTTTGAGTTTCTTTATTTAGCATCCATGACTGGACGATACTCGCAATATTAAGTGAACCGGCTCTGCTTATATTTCCTGATGATAGTGCGACTATTTCAACTTTGCTTAACAAGCGCTGTTTGAATGCTTTTAATGTGTCTATGGTTATTAAATCGATGGCTACTAATTTTTCTGCTTCTGACCACTGAGGCCTTAGTACTAGCTTTCTTATTTCACCTGTTGTCTGTTGGTAGGGTTTTTTCTTCGCAGCATTTTCTAAAGACCTGATCATCTGATCTTTATAAATATTAAATCTCTCTTTCTTTAAGTCCACGGTTTTTATAGACCTGAGTATATTTTCTAATAGTAAGGTCTGCTTTTCACTGTAGCCGCCAATCTTGATAGATATACCACGGATATGGCTATAAAGGTCATAGTTCAGTCCTGCTAGGTATGCAGGGTACGTGTATTCATTTAATTCATCTTGAACCATCGATGTAAATAGCGAGTTAAGTACAGCGTGCTCTGCTGTGTTATTAGCAACAGGTGACCGTAAATTTACATAGATGTTAGATTTTGGTGTGCCAAATGAAGTGTCATAGTAATGCCATAACGAAAAACCTTCTGATTTCTCAAGTAGTTCGGGCTTTGGCATAGGGGTGCTAGAGATAATATCAATATTGTCTGGAATAAAATCATTCACATCTGGCAATTTTAAGTTTTCACGTTTGGCTGTTGTCGTGAAAAGTTTTATCTGTTCTGGCGATAGCCTTTTATAAGAGTACGGTGCGTCGTACCATTTTGTCTTTTTATCAGTGACTACCGACTTTGACATAATTGATATTTGAACATTGTTTGGATTAAGTTGATCTAGAAACGCTTTATATCGCTTTGGTTCGAATGTATCCATCAAATAATTTGCTTGCAGGATGTCGGTTGTATCAACTTCGTGAAGTGTTGATGCCAAGCTACTGACATAATGTATAGGTTCGCTTTTTTCACTAAACTCAAACGCTAGGTTTAGCATACTTTTTTGTTCGTCAAAGTAACGCTTATTGATGCCTTCAGATTTGATGAGGGCTATATAGCTGAATGTTTCTGCAACAACCGCTTCCCAGTTTGATAATCCTTTTTGGGTCAGGCGGAATGAAATGTTAAACATTGCATCCCAGCCAGTGTCAATGCCTGTGCCTGCTGAAAGACTTTCTACTAAGCCTTGTTTTTTTAATGAAGCGAATAGGCTTCCTTTACCTTCATGTCCGATTAAGTTTGATATGACATATGTGGGTTTATTTCGGTACTGTTTTTTAGTTGAAGGAATAGGGAATACTAGAGAGAGTGTTCGCTTGTCCATAGTAGGAGAGACTTCTAGTAGTGAGGGTAATGAATGCTCTAGAAGCATTGGCATATCAAACTTAGGACCCTGAGTCTTGTTGTTCGGTATTGCTGAAAACTTGCTCGAAACCCAAGCTTCCAGTTGATGTATAGGCTCCTTGCCTAGTACCACCAGCTTCATTTGGTTAGCTGAATAATTTTTTTTATAAAATTCGATGAGTACATTTCTGATGTCTTTATCATCTCGAGTAGATAGCGTTGTCAGATTGCCTACTGCAAAATTGTGATACGGGTGAGCAGGGTTTATCGTTTGCTTGAATGCAGAAAAATATAGTCGGGAGTCGTCTTTTAATTTTGCCGAGTACTCTGAATGAACTGCATTTATTTCTCGTGTGACATACTTAGCAGTAAAAGTGGGCGCAACAAACTGTTGAGAAAAGCGATCAAGTGCAGGCTCTAATGAGTCAGCATTGATATCGAAGAAATAATTAGTGTTCTCAAAAGATGTATATGCGTTATGGCTGCCTCCATGTTTATTAATGTAGGCTTGATAACTGCCAGCCTCCGGATACTTCTTTGTGCCTAAAAATAGCATATGCTCAAGAAAATGAGCCAAGCCTTCATAGCCTTTAGGGTCAGATCCGCTTCCAATTTTAACATCTAAGGATGCCGCTGCTTTATCCGAATTTTTATCTGATATGAGTAATACTTCAAGTTCGTTTGGCAGTGTGATGCTTTTATATTGTCGACTATCATTAGGGCTTTGAGTTATTTCAGTTGCAAAAACGTTTTGAAAAAACAACGCAAAGCCTGTGATGAAAACAAGGGAGCGAACTTTGTTTCTTATACTCATGAATATGCTCATATTATTATTGGCGGATTTGGACTGAATACATATGTTTAGATTTTTAATGAAGACCTTTACCAGGAATGACTGTTGTTAACGCTTCTACAGTATCTGCAGCTATTTTTTGAGCGTCATGTAGATTAATTGTGTTGTCTCTTATCTGCTCTAATGCATTGTTAGCTGTCTGAAGCTCTCGTTGAATGAGGGCCGTTTGCTTATTGAATGCAGTGTCTATTGCATCATAAACATCTTGAATACTTTTTTCTCTTTCTGCAGGGTTAGCGGCAGCCTGATTCAATGCTTTTAAGCATGCTTTAGCTATTTGAATGTAGCGCTGATCTTGCTTCGTAGCCATGTGAGAGTCCTGATTATAAGTAAATGCCTATTATGGCAATTCGAGCGTAAATTTTCACGGATAGTTTGGTGAAAGATAGGTAATAAAATTTATTGTTTAAGTATTAGCTAGGTATTGCTTTGGCTAAAAAATAATCAAGCTGATAATTGATATGAGTCAGCATGCTATTACCCCTATATTGGTATAAAAAGATAGAGGGAAATGAAGTTTGGTGCCAATAAGTTCTCACTAAACCAATCAAACTAAGAAAACCAAAGGACAGTACTATGGATAATAATGATAAAAAAATTGCATTAGTGACAGGTGGTACGGGTGGCATAGGAACAGCTATTTGTCAGCGTTTGACTACCGATGGTATGTGTGTAATAGCGACTTACAGTCGGGCAGACAAAAAGGATCAAGCTGAACAATGGCAAACTGAGCAAAAAGAACTTGGCTTTGATATAGCGTTAGGTTGCGTCAACGTTGGCGACTTTAACTCGTGTGAGTTGGCTGCGAAAGACATCGCTAATCGTATAGGTGAAGTTGATATTATTGTAAATAATGCCGGTATTACGCGAGACTCAGTGATGAAAAAAATGGCAGTAGGTCAGTGGGATTCTGTGCTTCAAACTAACCTCAATAGTGTTTTTAATGTCACTAAGCAGTTTCTTGATGGCATGATTACACGACAATATGGGCGAGTTGTTAATATCTCATCAATCAATGCGCAAAAAGGTCAGTTTGGGCAGGTTAATTACTCCGCAGCCAAGGCCGGAATGCATGGTTTTACTAAAGCTTTAGCACAAGAAGTTGCACGAAAAGGGATCACTGTGAATACCGTGTCTCCAGGTTATATTGCTACCAGTATGATTATGGCGATTGAGGAAAGTGTGAGAGATAAAATTGAAGCTCAGATTCCAATAGGTCGATTTGGGCAGCCTGAAGAGATTGCGCGAGTGGTGTCGTTCTTAGTTGCTGAAGATGCTGGTTTTATTACGGGGTCAAATATATCCGCTAATGGTGGTCAGCATATGTTCTAAGCGAGTCAGTTAGACTTTAAACGGCTTAAAAAAGAAGAGGGCTTTCCGTATTGGGTTAGCCCTTTTTTATTTCAATATTTTTAGTGTTAGTTTGGATTAATATCATGGCGAATATCACTAGGGAAACGCCAGGTAATGTCGCTATATCAAACGTCCCTACACCTAATAATATGCTCAGAGGTATAACGAATACAGGGATCAAAAAGCTATAAGCAGCAACTTTAGTTGGACCAATTTTGACGGTCCCAAATTGTATTAAGAAAAACGAAAAAAGAGTAGTAAAGAGCGATAAATATAAAACCCCACCATAAACAACGCTATCAACGAGTAACCAGTCTATGCCGCCTAGTTTGTTGGCAGAGATTAATAATAACCAACCACTGCCAAACAATATGACCCAAAAGGTCATCAGCTCCATAGGTTCTCCAGCGTAAACCCTTTTAATCATTGGGCTATACAGTGCCATAAACAAACAACCTACTAAAAAGATACTATCTCCATAGTTAAGATTAAGACTTAAAAGTGCATCAACATCGCCTCTAAACACGATCCACAAAGCGCCTATTGTTCCGGTTAATAATCCAATAGACCGTACTTTTCCTGTTGACTCTTTATTGATGAAATATGCAAAAATAGCCGTTATTGCCGGCACGGTTGTATAGAGCGCGCCAGTATTAAGAGGGCTGGTGTATCGTAAACTTTCAAACATGCACCAAAAGAAAATAACGAGCGGAAGGCTTAGTAGCGCGTACCCCATGAGAGACTTTGGTGTAGGGATAAAGAGGCCATGTTTGTAAAAAACAAAGGGGGCGAAGAGTGTCGCCGCAATGAGAAAGCGGATAAACATTAAAACGTCGGGCGGTAGAGCGTTGGTAATAATAGCGCCTACCGGGAATGAGCCTGCCACTAACGCGACCATAAGCAGCATTAGGGCATGAACATAGAGGTGGTTTTGTTTAGTTACCACAGCACTTTTTATATTTTTTTCCGCTACCGCACGAACAAGGATCATTTCGGTCAGGTGTCTTATCAAATACGATCGTCTTAGGTGTATTCAATAGGCTTTCTAATTCTGTGATGTCTTCTTTTGCATTTTCATTAACTTCAATGATTGCAAATAAAGAATGTTCTTTTAAGATAGTCTCTATTTCTGCTTGACGCTCTTCTGAGGTAACAATGACTGAAACTGGGTGGCTTTCGGAACCTGGTTTCTCGGCGCGGTTGGTACTAAAGCCAAAACTACCGTGATTTTCACGTTTATCTTGACGACCTTTGAAGAAAAATTTGGACATGTTTTAATCCTGTTTAAGTATGCTATAGGCGTAATATGTAGGCATATTAACAGGAACGTCCGTTAGACGCCCGAAATTCGTTATTAACCAAGCAATCAGGTTAATTATTATGCTGTTTCTATATATTCAGTATGATCTATAGGTTTTAGCTATCATATCTATAAATATATTTAATAAACAATTGCTAGTCGAGGTTTCAAACCCTGTGTACTATAGAGAAATTAATTAGTTAATGGCGATTTATTGCTGTGTCATCTACTTTTTAAGCACTCAGTAACCTTAAACGGAGAGAAATAATAATGAGCGTACTCGTTGGTAAGAAAGCACCTGATTTTACAGTTCCTGCGGTATTGGCTGACGGCCAGATTGTTGATGAGCTTACATTAAGTGAAGAGATTAAAGGTAAGTACGGTTTAGTTTTCTTTTACCCATTAGATTTTACTTTCGTATGCCCATCTGAGTTGATCGCACTTGATCACCGTATTGATGCATTCAAAGAGCGTAACGTAGAAGTTATTGGTGTTTCTATCGATTCTCACTTCACTCACAACGCATGGCGTAATACACCTGTAAACGAAGGCGGTATCGGTCCAGTTAAATACACATTGGCTGCTGATATCAACCATGATATCTGTAAAGCATATGATGTTGAATCAGAAGGTGGTGTTGCATTCCGTGGCGCATTCTTGATCGATTTAGAAGGTAACGTTCGTTCACAAATCGTTAACGATCTTCCTTTAGGTCGTAACATGGATGAGCTAATTCGTTTGGTTGACGCACTTCAGTTCCACGAAGAGCACGGCGAAGTTTGTCCAGCAGGCTGGAACAAAGGCGATAAAGGTATGGATGCTTCTCCAGACGGTGTTGCTAAATACTTGTCTGAAAGTGCAGATAACCTATAAGACTTTTTAATATACGTTATAAGAGCGAATAAACCTTGTTCTTATAATGATATATAAAAGATATAAAAAAGCCCTGCTGACGTTATGGTTAGCGGGGCTTTTTTGTTTATTGTGATTGGTCTCCTTGATTACGCTTTGCTGCATCAAGGCTACCTTGGGCGTCCGACCTAAGTTATTTTAACAAGGCCATGCGCCGAATTTCTTGTAGCGATTGACTATTTTGCAAAATAGCTCCGCAGTTTTTTCTGTATCGTACCGGGCAGAGTGAGCAGCTTTTCCATTAAACTCAATACCTGCAGCGTCACAGGCTTTTGCTAGAACGGTTTGTCCATAGGCGAGACCGGCCAGTGTGACGGTATCGAAGGTAGAAAAGGGGTGGAACGGATTACGTTTTACTTCCACACGCTCTGCGGCAGCGAATACAAAGTTGTGGTCGAAGGTCGCATTGTGACCCACTAGCACGGCTCGATTACAGTCTTGCTCTTTAACTTCATGCCTAACAGCTTTAAAAATGCGCTCAATAGCGACACTTTCAGTTTTGGCATTACGAAGCGGACATTTAGGATCTATACCGGTAAAGTCGAGTGCTGATTTTTCAATGTTTGCGCCTTTAAAAGGTTCAACATTGCAACTGATGGTTTCTTTCGGGTATAAGTCGCCATTTTTATCCATACCAATAATAACGGCTGCAATTTCTAAAAGAGCATCTGTTTCTGAGTTAAAACCACCTGTTTCAACATCAATGACAACCGGTAGAAAACCACGAAATCGATAGGACATCGGGTTCTTATGTTCGAGGTCGTCATCATTTGAATAATTTGACACAAAAAATCCTTTATCTATATTTCTGAAATAGTTGACTGATCTTAGTTTGAGTGGCTTTTCTTAAGCTACTTGCCAATCAAGCTTTGTTCCTGCGCGCAATGGGATGACATCGGTATCCCCAAAAGCTAATGTCTCGGGTGCTTGCCACTCAGACTTTACCAGCGTTATGGTGTCAGTGTTGCGAGGCAGGCCATAAAAGCCGGGGCCGAAGTGGCTAGCAAAGCCTTCTAGTTTATCGAGTGCACCCAATGCTTCAAACGCTTCGGCATAAAGTTCTATTGCTGCAAACGCAGAATAGCAACCAGCACATCCGCATGCGGTTTCTTTTTTGTCTTGAGCATGTGGTGCAGAGTCAGTTCCGAGGAAGAACTTCGGATTACCACTAATAGCAGCTTGCTGAAGTGCTTGCTGGTGCTCGTTTCTCTTTAAAATAGGCAGGCAGTAAAAGTGCGGTCTAATGCCACCAACCAGCATATGGTTTCGATTATAAAGCAGATGGTGAGGCGTAATGGTAGCTGCGACTCGCTCAGGCGCATTCATTACAAACTCAACTGCTTGTTTAGTGGTGATATGTTCTACAACAATTTTTAGTGTTGGAATACTCTCTACGAGTGGCTCAAGGGTACTTTCAACAAACACTTTTTCACGGTCAAAAATATCAATATCATCGGTCGTCACTTCGCCATGAATTAATAGGGGAAGGCCTACTTCAGCCATCTTTTCTAAGGTAGGCTTAATTTTACCGATATTAGTTACACCCGAATCTGAATTGGTAGTCGCACCCGCAGGGTAAAGTTTGCAAGCCACAACAACACCGCTATCTACTGCATTTTGAATGTCTTTCGGAGATGTATTGTCGGTCAGGTAGAGTGTCATTAATGGCTTGAATGAACTACCAGAAGGTGTAGCTTTAGATATTCTAGCCTTATAAGCTATGGCGTCCTCCATTGTCGTAACGGGAGGTACAAGGTTAGGCATAATGATCGCTCTACCAAAATACCGTGCAGAAGCAGGAACAGTTTGAGTTAGAAATTCATTGTCTCGAAGGTGAAGGTGCCAGTCGTCCGGACGAGTAATGGTTAATTCATTCATGATAAAAGCCCTGCTAACTTACAAAAGTACTACAAAATTTCGCAAAGTATATCAGACAGAACGCGAGATTAGGGTAAAGTTTTATACAAAGTGGACGCTAACTATATAAAGCTAAATTGAATGATGATGTAGTGATTTGTTAGATCATCTCAAAACCTAACTGTGGCGGTTTTACTGTGCGAATAATAGGTTCTATATATTGCAAAGCATTGCGAGCAAGACTTGAGCGATTGAGTACGTTGTTGGTGGTGATGGTTCTAATACCTGTTAGTGGTGTTGCTAAGACGTATACGGCAGACTTGAGCAATAGCCAATGGTATTTATCAGCGTCCATTTTTGAATGCAGTTTAACTCACCCGATCCCTCGGTACGGCAAAGGGGTTTTCTATCATGAAGCAGGTGAAAATTTAAAATTCTACCTTGATGCAAACGCCAATCCTATGAAAACAGGGGATGCTGCACTAGTAATAGAAGCGCCCCAATGGAGGCCTGGTAATGGTGTTCGTGATTTAGGCTATGTACCGGTTAAAGACACTGCAAAACCGATTGTTGTTGAAAGAAAAAATGCACGTAATATGCTTGAAGGTTTAATGGACGGCATGACGCCAACCTTTACGCGTAAGGCTTGGTATAACGATGAGTCTATTCGAGTGAGGGTTTCGTCAGTTAACTTCCCTAATTTTTATAACGATTACTTAAATTGTGTTGCGTCTCTCTTGCCTGTCAATTTTAGACAAGTGGAGCGAACAAGGGTGCTGTTTAAGGTAGATAAAGCCGAGTTGACAGAGAGCGATTACGAAATATTAGAAAAAGTAGTTATTTATTTAAAAGCAGATAACACCGTAACCTCTATAATTATTGATGGTCACACGGATAGCAGTGGCCGAAGAATTTATAACAGACGATTATCAAAAGACCGTGCCGAAGTCGTTAGAGCTTACTTTATAGAAAAAGGCATACCAGAAGAGATGATTACCACTCGTTATCATGGTGAGCGCTATCCCGTCGCTAAAAATAATAACCAAAAGAACAAATCTAAGAATAGACGTACCACCGTTCGACTAGAAAAAGGCGCACGTATGGCGTCAAATTCCAACCAAAACGGTAATCCTGAAGGTTAATCTCATCTGATTTAAACAATTATTGAAATCAGACTGGGATTTAGTGTCTCCAGCAAGTAAAATATCGCCTTTGAAATTTTCTCATCTGGAGCATCGGTATGTCTAAGGTTAATAAAGTCGTTCTGGCTTATTCCGGAGGTCTTGATACATCTGTTATCGTTAAATGGCTGATGGAAACCTATAACTGTGAAGTGGTTACATTTACAGCAGATTTGGGGCAGGGCGAAGAAGTTGAACCTGCACGTGCTAAAGCAGAAGCCTTAGGCGTTAAGCAAATCTTTATTGAAGATTTACGTGAAGAGTTCGTGCGCGATTATGTCTTCCCGATGTTCCGTGCAAATGCCATCTATGAAGGCGAATATCTGCTAGGTACTTCAATTGCTCGTCCACTTATTGCTCGTCGTTTGATTGAAATTGCTAATGAAACAGATGCAGATGCGATTTCGCACGGCGCTACGGGTAAAGGTAATGACCAGGTTCGTTTCGAGTTAGGCGGTTATGCACTAAAGCCAGGCGTTCAGGTTATTGCACCTTGGAGAGAGTGGGATCTCAATTCTCGTGAGTCTTTATTAGCCTATTGCGACAAGCACGGTATTGAAGTTGAGAAGAAAAAAGGTAAATCACCTTACTCAATGGATGCTAACTTGCTACACATCTCTTACGAGGGCGATATTCTAGAAGATCCTTGGGCAGAAGCTGAAGAAGAAATGTGGCGTTGGAGTGTTTCTCCTGAAAATGCACCTGATAAAGCAACATACATTGAATTGACCTATGAGAATGGTGATATTGTTGCAATTGATGATGAGCCATTAAGGCCGCATGAAGTGCTCATTAAGCTAAACGAAGTAGGTGGTGCTAACGGTATCGGACGCTTAGATATCGTAGAAAATCGCTTTGTAGGCATGAAATCACGCGGCTGTTATGAAACGCCCGGCGGAACTATTATGCTCAAAGGGCATAGGGCAATTGAGTCTCTAACACTAGATCGTGAATTGGCTCACTTGAAAGATAGCTTGATGCCTAAGTACGCCGAGTTAATATACAACGGTTTCTGGTGGTCGCCTGAGCGTGAAGCGCTACAAGGCTTAATTGATGACTCACAGAAGTATGTTAACGGTAAGGTGCGTTTGAAGCTTTACAAAGGTAACGTGATCGTTGTGGGTCGTATGTCTGAAAACGATTCATTGTTCGATGAGAAGATTGCAACCTTTGAAGAAGATGAGGGTGCTTACGATCAGAAGGATGCAGCCGGCTTTATTAAGCTGAATGCACTGCGTTTGAGAATCGCTGCTGAAAAAGGCCGATTGTTATAATGTAGTGGCTGTGCTGGTTACTTTAGTACTGCATAAAAAGCCGAGCTAAACTGCTCGGCTTTTTTATAGATAATTGATAGGAGAAAATAATGAAGCGTATATTAATTGCTGTTGCATTAACCACATTGTTTACAGCCTGTGCCACTGTCGATGATAAGTCTGTTGCTGTAACGGTAAAGTCTCTACAGCATCATAATTGGGAATTAACCCATGTTGATGGAAATACCATAACGTACCCAGAAAAGACACAAAAGCCCCGCCTTGAAATTGGTGAGAACTTTACAGCAAATGGTTTGGCTGGTTGTAATAACTTTTTTGGTCAAGCTGAATTAAATGAAAGCGGAGAGTTTCGCATAGACAAAATGGCGATAACGAAAAAAATGTGTTCGCCTTCTGAAATGGGAATAGAGCAGGTGATGGCTGAAACATTGTCTTCGTGGAGTCAAATCATATTGACGCCAGAGAACTTGACCTTAAAAGGGGAAAACCATGAGCTTAGGTTAAAGTTGAGAGACTGGATGTAGCACCTCTGCTTTACGGAGTGGTTGAGTATAAACTCTACAAGTGTGAGATATGGCTTACACGCTTTTAAGACATTGGCTATATCGCTTACTATGAGGACTCCGTATTATTCACTTTGTCAGGACGACAAGTGGTTTCTTCTAGAAGGAATCACACTTTAACGTAAGGATGCGGACAGGGAAGCAAACAAGGACGGCCGGTTACCTAAGGAATGGTAAAGGAAGCATCTAATAGATAGGGCGCTGCAAGGATTGCAGCGCCCTTTTTTCGTTATTCTTCTTCTAATGGGTGACCCTTTTGGTTTTGTTTAGGCCAAAAAAAACCCCTCGAAAGAGGGGTTTTTATTCAGCGGTACTTGTATTTCTTGTGTGTTTTTTTAGTTTTGATCTAATGCTTTTCCAATTGTTGTACTAGTTCCTAGTACTGTTGGGTTGGCCACAGGGATTACTCCGGCAGCGATTAAGGTGGTTACCTCGGTAATCATTTCTTTAAATGCCGCACTAGTGTCAGAGCCTCCAGGGCAAATTGCGTCATTTGGATTTTCAGGGGTTGCTGGAGCAATAAATGTTACATGGCTTGCATCAGCACATGGGTTGCTATTAGCAAAGAATGAAGCTTGAGGAGGTGTTAGTCCTGCTGAAGCTGTACTGCTAGCATCAATAATACCGAGGCCTTCACTTCCGTCAGATAGATCTGACCCACCTAAACCTATATCGAGTAATGCCATTAGAGGCTCTGTGCCTGCAAGGGGGGCTGATGTTGCAGGTGAAAGTGGGTTGACGTTAGCTTCGTTAGGTACGCGCAAATCATTTAGTACTTCAGAGATTAAAATTTTAGTTGTTGTAGAGCCAAGATCTATTGCGTAGTTAAGAGGATCGATAGCATCGACGGTTCCTTGCCATGTATATAGGAAAGATTCAAAGTCTGAGGAGCCCTGAGTTACTCCGAAGCTTCCTAGGCCGTTGACGATTGCTCCAGAAAACACGCTTGAGTTCTCTGCAAGTTTTGTTAGTTGACCGCCTGTATTCATTAATGAAACAGACTCTAGTTCACTGAAGAAGGGTTGACTGTTAAATGGAGTGGTTCCTCCGAAAAGTGGAGCTAATGCTGGTGCAGCATATGTTAATCGAGCTGCTTGGTTGTTATTTATCGCGGCATAAGGAGTGCCTGCTATTCCTCCAAGGGAATGCCCGATAAAGTGGACAGGTTTGCCTGCTAATATATTGCTGCCTAGCACACCGCTAAGACCTAATGTTTTTAATGATGCGTTTACATTTAAAAGGTCGTTTGCGGCTTGCCTTAAGCTATCTCTAGTTGTTTGTAGGCTCTTAATGTTGATTGCTAGGCTGCCAGACTCGACGTTAGTGATATCTGTTTGCAGCTCTGGTGTTAATGTGCCTGATGTGTCAGTGAACATAAAGTGTCGCTCACCGATGTAATCAGCATCTGATACTGGTGAACCCGCCACGTCGTCGGCTGTCAGCACGTCAAGTCCGGGTACGCTTCCAAGGTTTGCTCCGCCCAAACCGTGTAATGGCTGGTCAATTGCAACGGTCGCTATGCATGCTGTTGCCGCCATATTAACGGCTGGAATAAGGGATACGCTTCGGTCAGCGGTTATACCATGTTGAAAAATTGCTACTTGATCGATTCTACCTGTTCCGCCACAAGCCGGTGCATTATTATTTGGTTTTATGATGGTTATGGGGACGGCGACAGTTGCTTGCTCCTCGGGAATTGGAGACCAGTAAGTAACATTGAAAGTTCCATCTTCGTCCCTAAGAAAGCTGAAATTACTTAATGTGGGAATGCTTCCTTGTCTGGATGTAATGCTAGTATTTAGGAGTGTTTCCAGAGTCTCACTGCCTCTCCAGAGGCCTGTGACTAGGCTCGTTCCATCGCTTCCAGCAGGAAGTGGGCTGTAATATGGTAGCTCTATAGCGCCTTGCGAAACATTAACCGCCATCGATGCGGTTTTTAATGAGTGACCGTCAGGTAGGGCTGCAAAAGTTGTAAGTGTGCTTGCGTTCACATCGCTATATATATGTGAGTCTCTAGGCTTTGGAAATGGGAAGCCTCCTTGTGCAAATGCTTCGCCTATTAGAGTTGGAGCAAGGGTCGCATCGGCTTGATATGGAGCTAGCGCTGCACCGACTTTTTGAGCAAAAGCAATTTCATCAGTGGTTGAATCTGAAGGGTCAGCTATTATTGCAAGCGCTTCTTTTAAAGCTGCGAATTGATCTTTAGCAGACTTAAGGAGTGGCTTTTCATCTTTTACTACTTGTAATGCTGACAATAGAACTACTTGCTGACCTATTTGTGTCATTGCTGTACCAGGTGAGGCCATAGCATGCATTACAGTATCAGGGTCGGTGGTCGTAAATGTATGTGACATGACAACATTGTTAGGAATGTTTCCTGCTTTCACAAATGCTCTTGCAAGCGTGTCGTGACCCTTAACAAGGTCTCTAACTGCTTGTAAGCTAGCTGATCCTAGTTCTTTATCTTCAGCTGTAGAGTAATAGCTATAATCTTTAGATGGCTCTATAGCTACTCCATCTGTGTCTAGTATTGCATCCGTCATAAATACAAGGAATTTAGTTTGGGATGGTAGTGGTAAAAGAGGTGTAATTCTTATTGCATTATTTGTACCACTATCAACGCTTGCTACTTCAACTCTGTAATTTAATTTTGATGGGTCTGCATATGTTGCTAAATCAAATGGAGCGCTTTGGTCGATGTTAGAAGGGTCAATTGCCTTTGGAACAGCTAAGGGGGCGAGGGCACTTACTGGTAATGTGTTGAGCGGAACAACAAAAACAGACTGGCCTTTAAGTACTGTTGCCGGATTCAGTGAGTTATTGAATCTAATATCAAACTGACCCGTTGTAGAGAAACCGTCGAAATCATTGATTGCGTTTGACGCTGGAGATGTGCCAGATGAAATTCCAGTAAAGTCGTAATTCTTTTTGGTCGCACCTAGTAGCATAAGTAAGTCGTAGTTTGATGGGACTGCAACGCTAGGCGATATAGGGTTAGGCTGAAATATTGGACGAGTCTTTGATGTATCAAAGGTCGTATCAACGATCTTATAATCCGGCGAAGCATTCTTACTCTTGTCGCCGCTATCCAAACAACCGGTTAGGGTCAAGGTAGACGCCACCGCCAAACTTAGTAGGGTTTTTTTATACATAGGTAGGACCTTCTTTCCTATTTTTATAATTTCCGGAAGTAGTTAGAGACACATTTTAAGGCGTCTTAACCTAAATTCTTGTAGCTTGAACTATATCCAAGCTGTGTAAATAGTTTTATCGCACTAAAGTATGATTTGTCGATCTAAAAGACAATGCATAGCTAGGCTAATTGTCGTTTCATGTAAATTTAGACTGCATTCCTAAATCTGTCGAGTTTTTATCAAGCTTTCAACGTGTTAATTCATATTCCGGTAAAACTAGGTTAAATATTAATCGTTATACGGCATTAATCTCGGGAGTATGAACCGTTGAGAAAATTGCTATATAATGCAGGCCTATAAAAGTAGGTAGGGGTTTCGCAGGTTTATCGCCTATGTGGTAACACTGTCATCAATTAAAGAGACTAGAGAGACGATCAATGACCATTATTCGCCAGGACGACCTTATAGAAAGCGTTGCAGATGCGCTTCAGTTTATATCTTACTACCACCCAGTTGATTTCGTTAAGGGTGTACACGAGGCTTATTTAAAAGAAGAGTCTCCGGCGGCTAAAGATGCAATGGCACAAATACTGATTAACTCACGCATGTCTGCAGAAGGGCATCGCCCGATTTGTCAAGATACCGGCATTGTTACCGTGTTTGTTAAGATCGGCATGGATGTTCAGTGGGATGCTGAAATGAGTGTTGATGATATGATTAATGAAGGAGTGCGTAGAGCGTACACGCATCCTGATAACGTATTAAGAGCCTCTATTCTTGCTGACCCTGCTGGCGCAAGAAAAAACACACAAGACAATACGCCTGCAGTCATCCACTACCAAATTGTACCGGGTAATACTGTGGATGTGCAGGTGGCGGCTAAAGGTGGCGGCTCTGAGAACAAGTCTAAAATGGTGATGCTTAACCCTAGCGACAGTATTGTTGATTGGGTGGTTAAAACAGTCCCTACTATGGGGGCCGGTTGGTGTCCACCAGGAATGCTGGGTATAGGTATTGGTGGTACGGCTGAAAAGGCTGCGTTGATGGCAAAAGAGTCGTTAATGGACCCTATCGACATTCATGAGTTACGTGAGCGTGGGCCTCAGAACCGAGTAGAAGAACTGCGACTTGAGATCATGGATAAAGTGAATGAGCTTGGTATTGGAGCGCAGGGGTTGGGTGGTTTAACCACTGTTTTGGATATTAAGATTATGGATTACCCAACGCATGCGGCGTCTCTGCCTGTTGCGATGATTCCAAACTGTGCGGCAACTCGTCATGCTCATTTTGTTCTCGATGGAACAGGTCCTTCACTTCAGACGCCTCCAAGCTTGGATGACTGGCCTGAAATTACCATGACTGAAGGCGCTAATACGCGCAAAGTAAATCTTAATACTGTGACTCGTGAAGAGATTGCAGAGTGGCAGCCAGGTGATACCGTTTTGCTGTCAGGTAAAATGTTGACGGGGCGTGATGCAGCACATAAGAAAATGGTAGAGATGCTTAATAATGGTGAGCAGCTTCCTGTTGATTTGAAAGATCGCTTTATTTATTACGTAGGGCCAGTTGATCCGGTTAGAGAAGAGGCTGTAGGGCCAGCGGGACCAACAACGGCAACGCGTATGGATAAGTTTACTCATCAGATGCTAGAGCAAACGGGTTTGATGGGCATGATCGGCAAGGCAGAGCGGGGCCAGGTGGCGATTGATGCGATTAAAGAGTTTGGTGCGGTCTACCTGATGGCTGTGGGTGGCGCGGCCTATTTAGTGTCTAAAGCCATTAAATCTGCAGAAGTGGTGGCGTTTCCTGAATTAGGGATGGAAGCTATCTATGAGTTTGATGTGGTGGATATGCCGGTGTCTGTTGCGGTAGATACTAAGGGTAGTTCAGTGCACCAGACAGCACCTCAGATTTGGCACGATAAGATTATTGCGGCTAAGTCTGTAAGCTAGTTTTATTTAAAACCGTAGCCTTGATGAAGGGAGGTACGACCGGAATCAGGGTTTGGTTGATGAAGGTTTCGGTGTTGAGGGGGGGCCTTGATTCCGCTACGCTGCATCACGGCTACGGATTTGGTTTTTGTTAGCGGGGTTTAAAAGTGAATAATGAAACTAAGCTTATAGAAGAGCGTTGCGAAGCCTGTAGTGCTGACGCGCCAAAGGTTACTGACGAAGAATTGAAATCACTCATCAAGCAAATTCCAGATTGGAATATTGAGGTGCGTGATGGTGTGATGCAGCTAGAAAAGGTATTCAAGTTTAAAGATTTTCTGCATGCGCTGGCCTTTACTCATCGAATAGGTGGGCTGGCTGAGAGTATGGCGCATCATCCTGCATTGCTGACAGAGTGGGGTAAGGTTACGGTCACGTGGTGGAGTCATAAATTAAAAGGTTTGCATCGTAACGATTTTATTATGGCGGCTAAAACAGATTTATTAGAGGAAGAGTAAGTCGTAAAGACCCTGATTCCGCTTCGCTGCTGGCAAGTCTACGTTTTCAAAAACGCATTAAATTTTCTGAACTAACTAGGGTGAATTTTAAATAAACCTAATGGAAAGAACCTATCGTCTTGTTATCTCGTGCCCAGATCGCACGGGTATTGTTGCTAAAGTAAGTAACTTTTTGGCCACTTATAATGGTTGGATTACAGAAGCTAGTCATCATGCAGATCAAAAAACCGGTTGGTTTTTTATGCGTAATGAGATTAAAGCCAGCTCTATGTCGTTTGATCTTGAATCATTTCGGATTGCGTTTGAGCCTATCGCTAAAGAATATTCAATGACGTGGAGCGTGACAGATTCTGATATTAAGAAACGAGTTGTCTTGATGGCGTCAAAAGAGTCTCATTGTTTGGCGGATATTCTTCATCGGTGGCATAGTAATGAATTAGATGCTGAAATCGTAGCGGTTATTTCTAATCATAACGATTTACGCCGTATGGTTGAGTGGCATGAAATCCCTTATCATTATGTGCCGGTTGATAAAGATAATAAGTCAGCTGCGTTTGCCCAGGTTTCAGAATTGGTTGAGCAATATCAGACCGACGCGATTGTGCTTGCCCGCTATATGCAGATACTGCCGCCAGACTTATGTGAGGTTTATGCGGGTAGGGTGATTAATATTCATCATAGTTTCTTGCCTTCATTTGCAGGTGCTAAGCCGTATCATAAGGCTTACGATCGTGGTGTTAAGTTAATTGGTGCGACCTGTCATTATGTGACTCAAGATCTTGATGAGGGGCCCATTATCGATCAGGATGTAATAAGGGTGAGTCATCGTGATTCGACTGAAGACATGGTGCGACTAGGAAAAGACGTAGAAAGAACAGTGCTTTCTAGAGGGCTTCGTTGTCATCTAGAAGATCGCGTGATTATTTGCGAAAACAAAACGGTCGTATTTAATTAAAAAAGCAGAAATAAGGAGCCTGGGCTCCTTATTTTTGTGACTTGTCACCTGAGTTGAGTTGTTAAAGCTAGTCGGCGATGCAAACCTGGTTTCTGCCAGATTCTTTAGCGTTGTAAAGTTGTCTATTGGCTTCGTTCATTAGTTGATCTAAAGTGTTGTTGAGGTTAAGTGCAACGCCTGCAGAAATAGTAATGGTCGTGCTGCCGTTGTCGAGCATAATAATATGATCTTCAATCAATTCTCTAAAGTTTTCCATTAATGTGCCCGCTTTATTAATATCTAAACCAGACAGTAGCACGCAGAATTCTGCGCCGCCCATTCGGGCAAAAATAAATCGGTTAAAGACTTGCTCTAATAGCCGGGCTGTTTCTTTTAATACTTGATCACCTGCCTCGTGACCATATTCGTCATTGATTTTTTTGAAATGATCTATTCCAATTAGTGCTAAACAGGTGGGGGTGTTACTGGTTTGGGATAAGTGAAGTGATTCACAGCCTTTTTCATAAAAGTATCTTCGGTTAAAAATGCCCGTTACATGGTCTTGGTGTACAGTCTTTTGTATTGTTTCTAGATGTTCCATTGCTTCAATGTTGTGGATGATCCGACAGTGTAGCTCCTCATGGCTAAACGGCTTATAGAGAAAATCGTTGGCGCCATTCTTAATGAATTTTGCCGACAGGCCTTCGCTGCCTTGAGTGGAAAGTCCGATAATGATGAGTGCGTTTTTATTAACTTCTCTGCGTATATTTTTAACGAGATCAAACCCATTCATGACGGGCATATTATAGTCAGTGATAAGTAACTTAATGCTCGGGTCTTTGTTTATTAAATCTAAGGCTTGCTGGCCGTCTTCTGCTTCTAGTAACTGGTATAGGTGAGGTTTAAGCATTGCGTTGATAATATTTCTGGACGTTTTAGAATCATCTACAACGAGTACTTTTATGTGTTGGTTTTTATGTAGTCGGTGAATAAGCTTTAATACGTATTCATAAGAGAATCGACTTTCTTTTACAACGTAGTCAACAATGGGCTTTTGAAGCATTTCATCACGCTTTTTTTCGTCAAAAGTGCCTGTTAAAACAATTGTTGGGATTTTTAATGAAAGTGTATGGTCAACTACCTCACCGTCCGGCGCATCGGGCAGGTTAAGGTCGATGACTGCTGCAAGATAGGATTCAGGACCATTAGTATTGAGTAGTGTTTTGGCTTCATCAAATGAAGCAGCAATATCAAATCGTAAAGATGGGTCAAGTTTGGCAATATGCTTGATAATCTTTACAACGATAGGGCTGTCTTCTACAACTAAGAATTTTTTCATAAGTATTATCTAGGCGGCAGTTTAATAGTTGGGCTGTTTCTATAAGCTTAGATGGAGATAGTTGATGAGCAAGGAAAAACACGTCTTTTGTAACGCGCAAGCGCTACGAAGTGTGTTATGATTTGAGGTTTATAGTGCTAATGAATAGTACGAGTAGTGAGTGCCAAATGATTCGTGTCGATAGATAGCAGGAATTAGGCAGGGGGTACGCCTAATAATGGTGGCCTCAGTAAGCATATAACAACTAAAAAGGGGTTTGGTGTCGAACTGATTTTTTAAGTTCAACATAAACCACCCAAAGACTTCTGAATTATAGGAATTTTAGCTTTATGGGTGAGCTGGCAAAAGAAATTATACCCGTTAATATCGAAGACGAGTTAAAACAGTCTTATCTCGATTACGCCATGAGCGTTATTATCGGGCGAGCCTTACCGGATGTTCGGGATGGATTAAAGCCCGTTCATCGCCGTGTTTTGTTTGCGATGAGCGAATTAAGTAACGACTGGAATAAACCCTATAAAAAATCAGCCCGTATTGTTGGTGATGTCATCGGTAAGTATCACCCGCATGGTGACTCCGCGGTATACGACACGATTGTAAGGATGGCTCAGCCGTTCTCACTTCGTTATACGTTGATTGACGGCCAGGGTAACTTTGGTTCGGTTGATGGTGATAGCGCGGCAGCAATGCGATACACCGAAATCCGCATGGAAAAACTCGCCCACTCGTTGTTAGCGGATTTAGAAAAAGAAACGGTAGATTTTGTTCCTAACTATGATGGGACAGAGCAAATTCCTGAAGTTTTACCTACACGCGTACCTAATTTATTAGTCAATGGTTCGTCAGGTATTGCGGTAGGGATGGCCACTAATATTCCACCTCATAACCTTCATGAAATTACTGATGGTTGTTTGGCATTGCTTGATAACCCTGACCTGACCGTTGATGACTTGATGGAATACATTCCAGGTCCTGACTTTCCTACCGCTGCCATTATTAATGGTAAAGCAGGAATAATAGAAGCATATCGTACAGGTCGTGGTCGAATTTATCTTCGTGGTCGTTATGAGGTTGAGTCTAATGCTAAAAACGGCAAAGACACGCTGATCATTACTGAGATTCCTTATCAGGTCAATAAAGCTAAACTGATTGAAAAGATCGCTGACTTGGTAAAAGAGAAGAAAATAGAAGGCATTACCGAACTTCGAGACGAATCTAACAAAGAAGGTATGCGAATTGTTATTGAATTGCGTCGTGGAGAAATGCCAGACGTAATTATGAATAATTTGTATGCACAAACTCAGTTAGAGAACGTGTTTGGCATCAATATGGTTGCCTTGATTGACGGCGAGCCAAAAACATTGAACCTTAAGCAGGTTTTGGCTGCTTTCATTAAGCACAGAAGAGAAGTTGTTACGCGTCGTACGGTTTTTGAATTACGTAAAGCCCGTGAACGTGGTCATATTCTTGAAGGCTTAGCCGTAGCGTTATCGAATATTGACCCTGTTATCGCGATGATTAAAGCGTCTCCAAGTGCGGCTATTGCAAAAGAGCGCTTACTTGAGGCTTCGTGGGAGCCTGGCAACGTTATTGCCATGCTAGAACGAGCCGGTGAAGATGCATGTAGACCTGATGATTTAGAGCCTCAATACGGGCTTCGTGAGAACAAATACTATTTGTCTCCTGTTCAGGCGCAAGAAATTCTTAACATGCGCTTACATCGTTTAACCGGTTTAGAAACTGAAAAGCTGCTTGAAGAATATCGTGAAATACTTGAAAGAATTGCAGAGTATCTATCGATTCTGAGTGATCCAGAAAAGCTTATGGCGGTTATTCGTGAAGAGCTTGAAGCGGTTAAAGAAGAATTCGGAGATGAGCGTCGTACTGAAATCACCATGTCTAAACGTGATTTGACGGTAGCAGACCTAATTAACGAAGAAGATTTAGTGGTAACCATCTCTCATGGCGGTTATGCCAAGACTCAACCTGTTGAGGCATACCAAGCTCAACGCAGGGGTGGTAGAGGTAAATCATCGACCTCGATGAAAGATGAAGATTTTATTGAGAAATTATTGGTCGCTAACTCTCACGATACAATTTTATGCTTTACCAATAAAGGTAAAGTGTATTGGTTGAGAGTGTTTGAAATTCCACAAGCGAGCCGAACGGCACGTGGACGTCCAATGGTCAATATATTGCCATTAGATGAAGGTGAACGTGTAACAACGTTCTTGCCTATTCAAGAGTATAAAGAAGATCACTTTATCTTTATGGCGACGGCCGGTGGTACCGTTAAGAAGACACCACTTGAAAACTTTTCTCGCCCACGTACTTCGGGCTTGATAGCGCTAGGGTTAGATGAAGGCGATACACTGATTGGTGCAGAGCTAACAGACGGCACTAAAGATGTCATGCTGATGAGTAGTGCAGGTAAGGCTATTCGATTTAACGAAAGTGGCGTGCGCGCAATGGGGCGAACGGCGCGAGGTGTTCGCGGCATTAAGGTACCAGAAGGCCATAGTGTGGTGTCGCTTATTATCCCACAGGAAGACAGTATGATGCTGCTTGCCAGTGAATATGGATATGGTAAGCGAACCCGTATTGAGGAATTCCCAGTATATGGCCGTGGTGGGCAGGGTGTCATTGCGATGCAGTGCTCAGATCGAAACGGTAAGTTGGTGTCAGCTGTTCAAGTATTTGACGGCGATGAAATGATGCTAATTAGTGACAAAGGCACGCTAGTACGAAGCAGAACTGAAGAAGTTTCTATCGTTAGCCGAAATACTCAGGGTGTACGCTTAATTAAGCTATCCCAAGAAAATGAGTTATTGGTTGGCGTAGAGCGCATTGACGAACCAGAGCCAGAAGAAGTATTTGACGAAGACGGTTTGGATGTTGAAGGCAGTGATGTAGCTAACCCCGAAAGTGATGCTTTAGGTGCGACGGAAGCCCTAGAAGAGTAATCTTTACGTTTAGCTATATTCGTTAGCTTAACAGCCTTAGATGTTGTAATTCAGATATGGATTACGACTCTGAGGCTTTGTTTTTTTTAGTATTTCACTATTTAAGTGAAAAGCGTTCAAACGATTTAATCAAGGGTAACTGATTAATGACCAGAGCATTTAATTTCTGCGCGGGCCCTGCGGCTTTGCCAACAGCCGTACTCGCAGAAGCTCAAGAGCAATTGCTTGACTGGAATGGTCGTGGTGTGTCGGTCATGGAAATGAGTCATCGCAGCCCTGAGTTCGTTTCCATTGCGACTGAAGCAGAGCAAGATTTGAGAGATTTACTCTCTATAAGCGATGATTATTCAGTGTTATTTGTTCAGGGTGGTGCGTCTGCACAATTTGCATCAATTCCGCTTAACCTATCTGCTTTAGGTGAGCGCGTTGATTATGTAAACACGGGCACCTGGTCAAGCAAAGCGATTGCCGAAGCATCGCGTTATGCTGATGTGAATATTGTCGCAAGCGCAGAACCAAACCAATTTACAACATTACCAGATCAAGCTTCTTGGCGTTGTTCAGATAATGCAGCCTATTTACATTACACGCCGAATGAAACCATAAATGGGTTGGAATTCGACTGGGTTCCTGACGTTGATGCGCCATTGGTTGCTGATATGTCGTCTACCATTTTGTCTAGACCGGTCGATGTCAGCCAATTTGGTGTTATTTATGCCGGTGCTCAAAAAAATATTGGCCCTGCGGGCTTGGCGATTGTAATCATCAATAAGGAGTTGCTAGGTCGAGCTCGACAAGATATTCCGACCTGTATGAATTATAAGGTCGTAGCACAAAGCAACTCCATGTATAACACTCCACCCACGTTGGCCTGGTATTTTTCGGGCTTGGTGTTTAAATGGATCAAGGCTCAGGGTGGACTTGTGGCGATGGAGGCCATTAACCGTCGAAAGGCAGATAAGCTATATAAAGCTATAGACACCAGTGATTTTTATAATAATCCCGTCGCGTTAAATAGTCGTTCTTGGATGAATGTTCCTTTTACTTTGGCGGATGATAGATTAAATTCACTGTTTGTATCTCAAGCAGATGAAAATGGATTATTAAACCTTGCAGGGCATCGATCTGTAGGGGGAATGCGTGCCAGTATTTACAATGCGGTACCAGAGGCGGCAGTTGATGCTCTGGTAGAATTTATGAGTGTATTTGAAAGAGAAAATGGTTAGTCATGAGTGATGAAAGCAAAGCACTTGGCGAAATAAGAGATCGGATTGATAGCATCGATCAACAAATTCAGACCCTTATTAATCAGCGAGCACAATGTGCCAAAGATGTTGCTGATGTGAAGTTGAGGGCTAAAAAGAGTGATGACGCTATATTTTACCGCCCAGAGCGCGAAGCTCAGGTTCTCAGAAGGGTGATGGAACGTAATCAGGGGCCTTTAGGTGATGAAGAGATGGCTCGACTGTTTAGAGAGGTCATGTCTGCTTGCTTGGCGTTAGAGAAGCCCATGCATATTGCTTATTTGGGGCCTCAGGGTACGTTTACCCAGGCGGCTGCGCTTAAGCATTTTGGCCACTCGGTTATTAGCGTTCCTCAAGTTGCGATAGATGAGGTGTTTCGTGATGTTGAAGCGGGCGAATCACATTATGGTGTGGTGCCTGTTGAGAACTCAACAGAAGGCATGATTAATCATACGCTAGATATGTTTGTTTCTTCGCCATTAAGAATTTGCGGTGAAGTAAAGCTTCGCATTCATCATCATTTACTGGCGGGGAGTGATACCGATTTAAGTAAAATTGAGAAAATATATTCTCACCAGCAATCTTTAGCGCAGTGTCGGCGTTGGCTAGATGCTAATTGGAAAAAGGTTGAGCGGGTGGCGGTAAGCAGTAATGCTGAAGCAGCGCGTAGAGTTAAAGCAGAACCCAACTCGGCCGCTATTGCTGGCGATATGGCGGCCGAACTATATGGCTTGGTGAATATAGCCAAAAACATTGAAGATCAACCTGATAACACTACGCGGTTTTTAATTGTAGGTCGTGAAGATGTACCTGCAAGTGGTGATGATAAAACGTCTATTTTGGTCTCGATGAAAAATTGCCCAGGGGCGCTGTATCATTTACTTGAGCCTTTCCATCGGCATGGTATCAGTTTAACGCGTATTGAAACGCGTCCTTCAACGTCTGATACTTGGGCTTATGTTTTCTATATAGACTTTGAAGGTCACTATACGGACAAAAATGTTCAGGAAGTGATTGAAGAAATCTCAAAAGAAGCCGTAGAAATTAAACACTTAGGGTCTTACCCCGTGGGTGTATTGTAGTTCTCTTTATAAAGTAAGATCTTGAGTGAGGGATGGTAATGGGGTGTGATTTATTCTCGTTGGCAACAAAGGGGGTGCAGAGCTTGCATCCTTATCAGCCAGGTAAGCCCGTTGATGAGCTTGAACGCGAGCTAGGCATTACAAATATCGTTAAATTGGCGAGTAATGAGAATCCTTTAGGTCCAAGCCCTAAGGCGCTTAAGGCTATTGAAGATGCGTTTCAGGGCTTATGCCGATACCCTGACGGTGGTGGCTTCAAGTTAAAATCAGCATTGGCAGAGCGTTATGATGTAGTCGCTGAGCAAATTACTTTAGGCAATGGCTCGAATGACTTGTTAGAGATTGTGGCGCGCGCTTTTGCTGATAGTGATTCAGCGATTCTATTCTCCCAATATGCTTTTGCGGTTTACCCGATTGTAACTCAATCGATAGGGGCAACGGCGATTGAGGTTCCGGCTGTAGACTGGAGTCACGACCTAATTGCAATGGCTGAAGCTATTACAGACAACACAAAGCTTGTGTTTATTGCAAATCCTAACAATCCTACGGGGACTTATGTTTCAAATGATGAGCTGGTGCGGTTTTTAGATGCCGTGCCTGAGCATGTCATCGTTGTTCTCGATGAAGCCTATTGTGAATATATTGATGATGATCATCAGGACTTTCCAAATAGTGGTTTGTTGCTGCCTAATTACCCTAATTTAATTATTACTCGAACTTTTTCTAAAGCTTGGGGGTTGGCATCTTTGCGAGTAGGGTATGCATTGTCTCACCCGGATATCGCAGATTTGTTGAATAGAGTAAGACAGCCTTTTAACGTAAATAGTTTTGCGCTCGAAGCGGCATTAGCAGTGTTATCTGATGACGAGTACCTTGCCTCATCTCAGCGCACTAATACTGAAGGTATGAAACAGCTAATAGAAGGGTTTGATCGGCTAGGGCTAGCGTATATTCCTTCGGTTGGTAACTTTGTGGCAGTTGATACGGGGCGAGACGGAGTGGCTGTATTTCAAGCCTTATTAGAAAGGGGCGTGATCGTGCGGCCTGTTTCTAATTATGGCATGCCTCAGCACCTAAGAATTTCAATTGGCCTGCAACATGAAAATGAGCGTTTTCTAACTGCATTAGCTGAGGTTTTGGGACGTAATCGTGTCTGATTCTACTATTCCAGCGTCTGTCGAAATTGTTGATACCGTTTCAGTTATTGGGCTAGGGTTAATTGGCGGCTCGTTTGCTAAAGCATTGAAAGAGAACGGTGCTGCTAGGCGGGTTGTTGGCTTTGATAGAAGCCCTGATGAGCTAACGCTTGGTTTATCGATGGGGGTTATAGATGACGCTGCAAGCTCACTTAAACAGGCAGTTGAATGTGCTGATGTAGTCGTGTTAGCTGTACCTGTTCGAGCGGTAGAAGCTGTTCTTACTGACGTTAAGCGCTGCTTCAAAGAAAATGCGATATTAACGGATGTAGGCAGCGTAAAAGGTAGCTTTGTTAAAGCGGTTGAAAATGTTTTCGCAGATATTGCGCCAGAAGATAGACCCATTATTGTGCCAGGGCATCCGATTGCAGGCTCAGAAAAAAGCGGAGTGGCGGCTGCTAATTCATCGTTATTTTCAAATCATAAAGTTATTTTGACGCCACTGTCAGAGCGTAACCCGCAAGCTGTGGCGCAGATTAGTGCTATGTGGTCTAGTTGTGGTGCAACGGTATTAGAAATGGGGGTTGATCATCATGATGACGTGTTGGCCGCGACCAGTCATTTGCCTCACTTAATCGCGTTTTCATTGGTTGATACTTTAGCAGGTGAAGGGGACAGCAAAGAAATCTTCAAGTATGCAGCGGGTGGCTTTCGAGATTTCACCCGTATAGCAGCAAGCGACCCGGTGATGTGGAGCGATATTTTTCTCTCAAACAGTGCTTCTACCTTAAAAGTGCTAGATCATTTTGCAGATGATTTAGCGGCATTGAGAGATGCGATTGCAAATCAGGATAGTAAAACGTTGCTGGGGGTTTTTACCCGAGCAAAAGCAGCAAGAGATCATTTCAGTAGGATATTGTCAGGACAGGCGTACACGACCATTATGAATACTAAGAATGTTATTTTTAAAATGAAACCCGGTGGCGAAGTAAAGGGTGTTATTCGCGTTGCCGGCGATAAATCGATGTCTCACCGTTCAATCATGTTGGGCTCTTTAGCCGATGGCGTAACGGAAGTTGAAGGCTTTTTAGAAGGCGAGGACAGTCTAGCGACCCTTCAAGCGTTTAGAGATATGGGGGTTGTAATAGAGGGGCCAGATGAAGGCCGTGTAAAAATTTATGGCGTGGGCGTTAATGGGTTAAAGCAACCACCAGGCCCTATTTACTTGGGTAACTCAGGTACCGGAATGAGATTGTTTGCAGGGTTGTTGGCAGGGCAAACCTTTGATACCGAGTTGACGGGTGATGCGTCTCTTTCAACACGCCCAATGGAGCGCGTGGCAGCACCCTTACGTCTAATGGGGGCGGTTATAGAGACGGGCGATCAAGGTCGTCCTCCAATGAAGATTAAAGGCAGTAGCCCGCTAAAAGGCATGCATTATGATATGCCAATGGCGAGCGCACAGGTTAAATCTTGTCTTTTACTTGCGGGTATTTACGCCGAAGGCGAAACCTCAGTCACTGAGCCGGCACCAACGCGTGACCACACCGAAAGAATGCTTAATGGTTTTGGTTATCCCGTTCGTAGAGAAGGTGCTACTGCCTCACTTGTAGGTGGAGGCTCACTTAAAGCAACTAAGATTGATGTGCCTGCCGATATATCATCTGCCGCATTTTTTATGGTAGCAGCGTCCATCACTCCTGGGGCTCACCTCACATTAAAGCATGTAGGGATGAACCCAACACGAGTAGGTATTATTAATATCTTGCGTGCTATGGGGGGCAAAATTGAAGTCTCTAACGAATCGATTGTGGGTGGCGAGCCTGTGGCAGACCTTACGGTTAGCTATAGCCCATTAAAGGGTATTAATATCCCAGAAGATCAGGTGCCTTTGGCCATTGATGAATTTCCTGTGCTGTTTATAGCCGCTGTTTGTGCAGAAGGTAAAACAGTCTTAACCGGTGCAGAAGAGCTAAGAGTTAAAGAGAGTGACCGTATTCAGGTTATGGCAGATGGCCTTAAAGCGTTAGGTGTTGAGACATTAGTGACGCCAGACGGTATTGAAATTGAGGGTTCTGAAATTGGCGGTGGCTCTGTATATAGCCACGGCGATCATCGTATAGCTATGTCGTTTGCAGTTGCGTCCTTGAGAGCTAAGGGTGAAATCATTATTAATGATTGTGCGAACGTTGCGACATCATTCCCTAATTTTGAGGCTTTGGCTAAGCAAGTCGGCATGCAGATATCTGTGGAGCATGAATAACGGTTATATATCCAGGTACCAATGGATCCCCGCCTTCGCGAGGATGACCATTTTTGCATTGTTTTAGTATGAATATAAAAAGGGCTCTTTTTGGGGGTAATAGAATGAAGCAAAATATAACGGCACCCGTTATTACAATCGATGGGCCTAGCGGTGCAGGAAAAGGAACAATTACCCAGTTAGTGGCCAAAAAACTCGGGTGGACGCTGCTGGATAGTGGTGCGCTTTATAGATTGACGGCATTGGCGGCAGAGAGGGCTAACGTGGCGCTTGATGACGAGCAGGCATTAAGCGAGTTAGCTTTATCTTTGGATGTTAAGTTTGTACCTGGTGACTACGGACAACCTGTAAATGTCTTGCTAGATGGTAATGATGTAACGCGTGATATTCGCACTGAAACATGCGGCAATAACGCTTCAAAAGTAGCGCCATTACCTAAGGTGAGGGCTGCATTATTACAGCGTCAACGTGACTTTCAGCAGTTACCGGGGCTGGTAGCAGATGGTCGAGATATGGGGACCGTTGTTTTCCCCGAAGCGAGCGCCAAAGTTTATATGACGGCAAGTGCCGAAGAGCGTGCCGAACGGCGCTATAGACAGTTGAAAGACAAGGGTGAAGATGTTAAAATCGCGACCCTTTTAAGCGAGATACAAGAGCGTGACGCCCGAGATACTGGACGTGCAACCGCTCCGCTTAAGCCTGCCGAGGATGCTGTAGTACTTGATACGACAGGCGTAGGGATAGAAGAGGTACTTGCTCAGGTGTTGGCGTTAGTTGAAAAATCGAGCCGTTAAAAGCCGATTTTTAATGCTTAAACTTAAACACAGGGCTAAGTAACTTAAAGAATTTACAATCACTCAAAGCTGTAATCGCCAGCAATGATGCTTTGAGTAACTTAAAACTGACCGTATTGGCTGGTAATACGGAATTTAGCGTTTAATCGCATAGGACTCATAATGAGCGAAAGCTTTGCGGATCTATTTGAAGAAAGTTTAAAAGAAATCGATATGAAACCCGGCTCTATTATCAAGGGCACGGTAGTTGATATTGATAGCGACTGGGTAACAGTCTTTGCGGGACTGAAATCCGAAGGTGTTATACCTGTTTCTCAATTTTTTAACGATGCTGGTGAGCTAGAGTTAAACATTGGGGATGAAGTTGACGTAGCCTTGGATGCAGTCGAAGACGGTTTCGGTGAAACTAAACTTTCTCGTGAAAAAGCTAAACGTGCTGAAGCTTGGACTGAGCTTGAGAAAGCGTTTGAAGCAGAAGAAGTGGTTACTGGTGTTATTAACGGTAAGGTTAAAGGCGGTTTTACTGTCGACGTTAAGAGCATTCGTGCGTTCCTACCTGGTTCTTTGGTTGATGTTCGTCCAGTGCGTGATACTTTGCACTTGGAAGGTAAAGAGCTTGAATTTAAAGTTATCAAGCTAGACCAAAAGCGCAACAACGTTGTTGTATCTCGTCGTTCTGTTCTTGAAGCAGAAAACAGTGCTGAGCGTGATCAGTTGCTAGAAAACCTTGCAGAAGGTATGGCTATTAAGGGTATCGTTAAGAACCTTACTGACTACGGTGCATTCGTAGATCTAGGTGGTGTTGACGGTCTTCTACACATTACCGATATGGCTTGGAAGCGCATTAAGCACCCAAGTGAAATCGTAAACGTTGGTGATGAAATCGACGTTAAAGTACTTAAGTTTGATCGTGAGCGTAATCGCGTATCATTAGGTCTTAAGCAGTTGGGTGAAGATCCATGGGTTGCAATCAAAGCACGTTACCCAGAGAACACTCGTGTAACTGCACGTGTAACTAACTTAACAGACTACGGTTGCTTCGCAGAACTTGAAGAAGGCGTTGAAGGTTTGGTTCACGTTTCAGAAATGGATTGGACTAACAAGAACATTCACCCATCTAAGGTTGTTAACGTAGGTGATGAAATTGAAGTAATGGTTCTTGATATCGATGAAGAGCGTCGTCGTATCTCTCTAGGTATCAAACAGTGCCATTCAAACCCATGGGAAGATTTCTCAGGTAACTTCAATAAGGGTGATAAGATCGCGGGTAAGATTAAGTCAATCACTGACTTCGGAATCTTCATCGGTTTAGATGGCGGTATTGATGGTTTGGTTCACTTGTCTGATATCTCTTGGAACGAAACAGGTGAAGATGCAGTTCGTAGCTATAAGAAAGGCGACGAAATTGAAACTGTTATCTTGTCAGTAGATCCAGAGCGTGAGCGTATTTCTTTAGGTGTTAAGCAGTTGGACAGCGATCCATTTGCTGAGTTTGTTCAGGATAACGATAAGGGAACAATCCTTACCGGTACTGTAACGTCTGTTGATGCTAAAGGTGCTATTGTTGCACTAACTGAAGAAGTAGAAGCAACGCTTAAAGCGTCTGAAATTAGCCGCGATAAAGTTGAAGACGCTCGTAACGTTATCAACGAAGGCGACAAAATTGAAGCTAAGATCATCCATGTTGATCGTAAGAATCGCGTAATTAACTTGTCTGTTAAGTCTAAGGACGTAGACGACGAGAAAGTAGCGATGAAAGAAGTTCGCGAAAAGCAGGCTGAATCTGCCGGTCCGACAACGATTGGTGATTTGATCAAAGCTCAGATGCAAAACAAAGATTAATTTCTTGTTTTAAATCGCTTCATTTACCGAAGTGATTGTTTGAGTTGAAAAAAAACGGGCTAATTGCCCGTTTTTTTTGTATTTTTTTTCTGTTCGGCTACACTTAGGGACATTAAAAAAGGAAAGGGCCCGTCAATGACCAAGTCTGAATTAGTTGAAATTATTGCATCAAAGCAAACTCAATTATCTGTAAAAGATGTCGAGCTGGCTGTAAAAACTATTATTGATCTAATGTCTCAAACGTTATCTCAAGGACAGCGTATTGAGATTCGAGGTTTTGGAAGTTTTTCCCTGCATTATAGGGCGCCTCGTTCAGGTAGAAACCCTAAAACAGGTGAGTCTGTGCAGCTTACGGCTAAGTATGTTCCTCACTTTAAGCCTGGGAAAGAATTAAGGGATCAGGTTAATGACAGCTTGAAAGCGGGTTACTAGTTTTCGAAAGCGTTATTTTAGTCTGTCTCGGTTGCTAGTGTTATTCTTCAGGCTATCACGCTAAATTTTTTCTGGTTTGGTGTGTTATTATTGTGGGGTTTAAGCTTTAGCGGTCTGTTTGAGTCTGCGGGTAACTCCACTTACTGATATGTCAGGAAACGTTATGTCGCTGATACGGCGAGTTATTTATATTATTGTTGCGCTTGCCATACTGTTGGTTGGTATTCTATTTTCTTCCCATAATAGCCAGTTGGTATCGGTTGATTACCTTTTAGGTAAGACGGATGCTTATTATCTCTCGTTCTGGTTAATCTCTTCTTTTGTGTTAGGAGGGTTGTTAGGTGTTTTTGCTAGCAGTTCAACTATCTTGCGCTTAAAAACGCAAAACAAACGAACCGAGAAAAAGGTTAAACATACGGAAGTTGAGCTTAGCCGCTTAAAAGGTGGTTCGGCCTAAGGCTTCAGATGGATACGTTTACGCAGTGGCTGATGCTTGTGGTTGCGATTGGTGTTGGTTGGGTTTTAGGTTATTCGGCGAGCAAAAAAACATCTACCGGTGGCGATTCTGAGCTACCTAGTAATTTAAAAGATCGACTCAAAGTCCTGTTCGAAACATATTCTGAAGAAGTAATTGATTCTTTTGTTCAGTCTCTCGAGGTGAATGCCGATACTGTCGGCATGCATTTATCTATCGGCTCACATTTTCGTAAAAGTGGTGAGGTTGAGAAGGCTATTCTGGTACATCAAAACTTAATGTCTCGTCCTGAAGTTCCAAAAAATTTCTCTGATGAGGTTATGTTTGAGTTAGCTAGAGATTATATGGCTGCTGGCTTATTAGATCGTGCTGAGTCACTATTTCTGAAGTTGAAAGAGTCTAAGTTATTTGGTCAAAAGAGTTTAAGGTGGCTGGTGGATATTTACCAGCAAGAGAGAGAATGGAATAAAGCTATTGAGTATGGTGTTGCCTTTAATGCGTATAAAGGTGTCGACATCTCGGCTATGCTTGCACATTTCTCATGTGAAATAGCTCAAACTTTAATAGATCAGCATCATTATTGGGATGCCAGAAACAAGTTGCGTGAAGCATTGGGTTTTGATCGTAGTTGTGTGCGTGCAACCTTATTGCTTGCAAAGATACATATGATCGAAGGGCATTACTCTGAGGCTGTGGTTATACTTCGGAAGGTTGAAGGGCAGAACTACCGGTTTGTTTCTGAGGTTATTCCACTGCTTTTTGAATGCTCACAGAAGCTTAACACTGAACGTAAATTTCGCCGCTACCTTGAGGGTATTTTAGCTAAGCAAAGCTCATCTAGTGTTATGTTGGGGGTTGCGGATAGCTTTAATCGAGATCAAGGAGCTGCTAAGGCTGTTGATTTTTTAGCTGAAAGTTTGTTAAAGAAGTCCAGTCTAAGAGGGTTGGATCGTTTAATTGATTACCAGCGAGCTAGCGCTGAATCTGATTCAGATATTCGTCATTTAACGATTGTTAAGCAGGTTACTCAGTCTTTGTTAGAGGGTAAGCCGGTATACCAGTGCGAAGGTTGTGGTTTTGCAGGGGAGGTATTGCATTGGCAGTGTCCCAGCTGTAAAGCGTGGGGTACAGTGATGCCTATCCAGGGTGTTGAAGGCGAGTAAAGAGTGTTAGGAGTGGGTGATTTAGTGCGGTGTAGCTAAGCTGATTAGGTGTAGCTTAGCTATATGGTTGTTAATATTATTTTAATTTTTACAGGTTTTAGTTGAATGAGTATTGAACGTTTATCGCCAGTGATTGTAGCGCTGGATTATCATTCTAAGGCGGAAGCGTTAGTGATGGCCGATCAGCTTGATCCGACGCAGTGTCGGGTTAAGGTGGGTAAGGAGCTTTTTACGCTTTGTGGGCCGTCGATAGTAGAGGCGTTACATCAGCGTGGCTTTGAAGTATTTTTAGACCTTAAATTTCATGATATACCTAATACTACTACTAAGGCTGTTCAGGCTGCTGCCGATCTAGGTGTGTGGATGGTTAATGTGCATGCCTCAGGGGGTCGTAGAATGATGGCGTCATGTCGAGAAGGGTTGGAAAAGTTTCGTACGCCACCTAAGTTAATTGCCGTAACAGTATTAACCAGTATGGAGCGGCAAGACCTTGTTGATATTGGCTTGGATGTGGAGCCTATGGAGCATGTTAAGCGACTTGCAGCACTTACCCGTGATGCAGGCTTAGATGGTGTTGTTTGTTCTGCACAGGAAGTTGCGGTCATTCGTGACATTTGCCCTGCATCGTTTAATTTGGTGACTCCGGGCATTAGACCACTGAGTGCAGAGAAGGGTGATCAGAAAAGAGTGATGACGCCGCAAGAGGCTATTTCGATTGGTTCAGACTATCTTGTAATTGGCCGACCTATTACGCAAGCTAACGATCCGCTGAAGTCGCTTGAGGATATTATAGCGACACTTAGTTAAAGTGGTTAAATTCTGGCCTGGGCTAGTTTTATCTAATTGAATGACTATAAGCAGAGAGCAGGGTGAATAACTCTTCTCTCTGTGTTTTTTTGTGGCTAGAGAAATTTTTGGCAAAAAAAAGCCTGATCATATAAATATGTTCAGGCTTTTTAGAATACTTGGCTCCTCGAGCTGGGCTCGAACCAGCGACCCACGGATTAACAGTCCGTTGCTCTACCAACTGAGCTATCGAGGAACAATCAGTTGAGGCGCGTATACTAATAACCTTGTGTGGTTTCGTCAAGCCCTTATTACTAAAAGAATTAAAAGTTAATAAGGACTTGAGCGCTTACACGGCCTTTTTGTTTCTTTAAGGGTTAGCTGAGCGCTTTTTTGATTCTGGCTACTGCTGCTTCTAAAACATCCATGCCGGTCGCGAAGCTTAAGCGCATATGTCCAGGGGCTCCAAATGCTGAGCCTGGTACGAGTGCAACGCCTACGGTAGAGAGAAGTAGTTCGGCTAACTCAACGTCAGTTGATACGCCTTCTGTTGCCTCTATAGCGCCTTGAAAGCTTGGGAAAACATAGAATGTTCCGTTTCCTTCAATACAGTCAACGCCAGGGATTTTATTTAGCTCGGCAACCAGATAGTCATGTCGTTTTTTGAATTCAGTGACCATAGTGGTAACGCAATCTTGAGGGCCGTTTAGGGCTGCCTCAGAAGCTGCTTGCGAAATAGAAGCTGGGTTTGAAGTGCTTTGAGATTGTATCTTCTTCATGGCCCCTATAATTTTCTGGGGACCCGCTGCATAACCAATTCTCCAGCCTGTCATGGAGTAAGCTTTTGATACACCATTTAAAACAAATGTTCTGTCATAAAGCTCTGGACATGCATTTAAGATATTGCAAAAAGGTTCGTTGCCCCAAAGGATATGTTCATACATATCATCAGTTGCAACAAATACCTGAGGGTGTTTCTTCAGTACAGTCCCTAAATCCGCCAGTTCTTGCTTAGTATAAGCAACTCCTGTTGGGTTAGAAGGACTGTTGAGTACCACTAATTTAGTTTTTTCAGTGATGGCATTTTCAAGCTGTTCAGCGGTGATTTTGAAACGCTGTTCTTGAGTCGTTTCAATAATAACCGGTACGCCTTCTGCTACGAGAACCATGTCTGGGTAAGAAACCCAGTATGGCGCAGGAATAACCACCTCATCACCCTTGTTAAGCAGCGCTAAAGCGAGATTGAAGAAGCTTTGCTTGCCACCTGACGATACAAGAATCTGGCTAGGTTCGTATGTTAAGCCATTGTCTCGTTGAAACTTATCAATAATCGCTTTCTTGAGGCTAGGTGTACCGTCAACCGCAGTGTATTTGGTTTTACCTTCATTAATTGCTGTAATAGCGGCTGCTTTAATATGATCGGGCGTATCGAAGTCAGGCTCGCCTGCACCAAGACCAATAATGTCTTGTCCAGCTGCGCGTAACTCGGCTGCCTTGTTGGTTACTGCAAGAGTAGGGGAAGGTTTGATTTGTTGTACACGATGAGAAAGTTGAACGTCCAAGCTTGCTATCCTCAATAAGGAGTGTTCAGATGTTAGTAATAAATCGTCTATTTTAACGATTTGCCTTGATAACCCATCCGTATGGCCATATTTAAAATGTACCGGAAGGGAAAAACATCAAAAAGTGGTTTAGGTTTTTAATCGCCCAAAACGAGCTAATAATAGCATTTAATATGCGCGTGTGATAATGGTTTTTCGAGAGCCGCTTTCTAAAAGTGGCTTTTTTTATTGGGATGTTAGATGTCAAAAGAATTTAAAGTTTATTCAGATTTCAAGCCATCAGGTGATCAACCGGATGCGATTAAGGGTCTTGTAGAGGGGATTGAAGCAGGCCTATCTCATCAAACACTCCTTGGTGTGACGGGCTCTGGAAAGACGTTTACGATCGCTAATGTTATTGCGTCTGTAAAACGACCTACCATTATAATGGCGCATAATAAAACGTTGGCTGCTCAGTTATATGGCGAGTTTAGGGAGTTTTTTCCTGATAATTCTGTAGAGTACTTTGTTTCTTATTATGACTATTATCAACCAGAAGCTTATGTTCCTTCATCAGATACGTTTATTCAAAAAGATGCGGCGGTCAATGAGCACATAGAACAAATGCGATTGTCTGCAACTAAGGCGTTACTCGAAAGAGAGGATGCGATCATTGTTGCGACGGTTTCAGCTATTTACGGCTTGGGTGATCCGAAGTCGTATCTTAAAATGATGTTGCACCTTGATCGAGGCGATAGAATTGATCAGCGTGAAATAGTTAAGCGTTTGGCAGACCTACAATACACCCGTAACGATGTTGAGCTTCATCGTGCGACATATCGAGTAAGAGGGGATGTGATTGACATATACCCTGCGGAATCTGAGAAAGAGGCTGTTCGCATAGAGCTCTTTGACGATGAAGTCGAAAACCTTGCTTACTTCGATCCGCTAACAGGTGAGGTGTTGAGGCGGGTGCCGCGAATTACTATTTATCCCAAATCTCACTATGTCACCCCAAGGCAGAAAGTCCTTGATGCCATTGAAGAAATTAAAGTGGAATTGGCTGAGCGGTTGCCACAGTTAAAAGAGAACGGTAAATTAGTTGAGGCTCAAAGATTAGAAGAAAGAACACGTTATGACATTGAAATGATGAACGAGCTTGGTTATTGCAATGGTATAGAAAACTATTCCAGATATTTGTCAGGACGTAGAAATGGAGAGGCACCTCCGACGTTGTTTGATTATCTTCCAGATAACGCATTACTCGTGGTCGATGAGTCGCATGTCACTGTCTCTCAAATTGGCGGCATGTATCGAGGGGATCGCTCTCGTAAAGAAACGCTAGTTGAATATGGCTTTCGTCTGCCATCTGCGCTTGATAACAGGCCGATGCGCTTTGATGAGTGGGAGCGAATTTCCCCTCAAACTATCTTTGTTTCAGCTACCCCTGGTGATTACGAAGCGGAGCATTCTGGTCGAGTGGTCGAGCAGTTAGTAAGACCGACAGGGTTGTTAGATCCCGTCATCGAGGTACGTCCGGCTACGACTCAAGTAGATGATCTATTGTCAGAGATTCATAAGCGTGTTGAAGTGGGTGAGCGGGTTTTAGTCACCACGTTAACTAAGCGTATGTCTGAAGACTTGACCGACTTCTTTATGGAGCATGGTGTTCGAGTGCGTTATTTACATTCAGATATCGATACCGTTGAGCGTGTGGAAATTATACGCGACTTACGTTTAGGTGTGTTTGATGTATTGGTAGGGATTAACCTGCTAAGAGAGGGCTTGGATATGCCTGAGGTTTCATTGGTGGCTATTCTGGATGCGGATAAAGAAGGCTTTTTACGGTCAGAAAGAGCGTTAGTTCAAACAATAGGTCGAGCTGCCCGAAACCTCAATGGTGCAGCCATACTGTATGGTGACAAAATAACAAAGTCTATGAAGCGCGCTATTGATGAAACAGAGCGCAGGCGTAAAGCTCAACATGAATATAATATTAAGCACGGTATTACACCCCAGGGCCTAAATAAGAAAGTTGCCGATGTGATGGAAGGTGCTGTTATTCCAGGGCGCAAGACTGGCCCGGTTAGAAAGGTTGCAGAAAAAGGAGGGCGCTATAGTGTTGATATTCAGTCACGAACGCCTGAGCAACTGTCGAAAGAAATAGCTAGGCTCGAAGATGAAATGTATGCCGCAGCAAGCGACCTGGACTTTGAAAAGGCCGCACAACTAAGAGACGATGTCTCAGCATTGAAAGAGGCGGTATTAGGGCACCGCTAAGTTAAGGTGATGAGGTGCTAGCTTGAAGTAACGCCTTGCTGTTAAGGCGTTACGGGTGCGAAGAGTGTTTTTATGTCAATAACGATCGCTACTTATGGGGGTACCACAATGTTAAGTCCCCAAGCCAATCAATTGACTCTGTTTGGGCGCTTAATTTCTTTAGAATATCAGCAGGTAGCTTTTCGTCTGTGTCTAAGAAAATCTCTACAGATACCTGGTTGTCTAGATAGTGCAGATTAATTCTATGGTTATCATCAATATCAATAGTGCCTAGCCACGCGTTTTTTAAGGTACGAATGACTTCATCTCGTAAAGGTAAAGAGGCAGACGTAATGTGCTCGCCGTTATGGTCGTCGTCTTCTGCATCAATGTGAAATGTCACATCTTTTATGTGAGGATACTGTTGCTTTAATCGTTTGGTTACTTTTAAGCCGATTTGATGGCCTTCAGATACGCTAATTGATGAACGAACCTGTAGATGTAGGTCGAGAATAATATCGGGTCCCATGTGACGGCTTCTTAAATCGTGAACGTTATTGATGCCGGGGGTTTGCTTAATAAATTGGCGTAACTCGTCTATTTCTTCTTGAGGTATCGCAGTATCAACTAATTCTTTGACGCTATCCCAGGATAAATCCCAACCAACTTTTGCAATCATAAGTGCGACGACAACCGCAGCGGCGGCATCTAGCCAAGAAAAACCGCTCATTGCCCCAGCAATACCAATAAATACGACAATTGACGACAATGCGTCAGTTCGGCTATGCCAGGCATTCGCAATTATTAAGTCTGATTTAATTAGCGTGCCGATATGAAAGGTGTATCTGTAAATTAACTCTTTAGCGACGATTGATAGGGTTGCAATGATGAGTGCCGGCCAAGTAGGTATTTCAATTGCGGTTGAATTAATTAAGCGTATAACGCTATCCCAAGCCATTGCTCCGGCGACGGCGATTAATAATGCACCAAGTACTACGGTGCCTAGTGTTTCGAATCGCTCATGGCCGTAAGGGTGGTCAGCATCAGGCTCTAAGCGTGAGTATTTGGTAATGGCAATAACCAAAATATCGGTTAATGCATCAGAGAAAGAGTGAAGCCCGTCTGCGACCAATGCGTAAGAGTGGGAGACAACACCAAAGACCACCTTCAATACACCTAGGATGATATCGATTACCATGCCTATTAAGGTGACGCGTTGAGCTTCTTTTTGAAATTGGTCGGAGTTTTCTTTTTGGGTGCTGTGAGCCGCTTGATGAGCTATATCATGATTATGCATAGTTGTAAGTCAGTATAAATGCTAATTTTTGATTGTAGCACTGCTATGAGAAAATATCTCATGCCAAAATAATGGCACTAAAATTAAAATTTAATATATAGATGCTATAACCTGTTGAATTTTAGTTAAATGTAACTATTATGACTAGTTAATAGAACCTTATTTTAATGCAGAGCGCGGTTTAGATGTTATCAGAAGCTGAAAAAAGAAAACGTCCTAGAATGAAGGTCTCTTTTGATGTGGAAGTTCGACACCCTTTAGGAGGGGTTGCTCGTTATCAAACAAGAGATATGTCAGATACGGGGATGTTTGTTGTGGGTGAAAACGCGAATGTAGCGTTAAAAGTGGGGGAGATTGTTAGGGTATTAATTGAGACTGCGAATTTTGTTGAGCCTATGACGATGGATGTCAGGGTGGTGCGGCATACTGTCGACGGTAAAGCGCTCTCTTTTATTTAATCCTTCCATTTTATTTATCGATTGGTTGTTTTTTGATCTTTATTTCATTTTTATACCTCTGAAATCCTTCTTGTTTACTGTATTTATCATTATTACTCTAATTTTGACGTCATTATGTTGACTATATTATGCACAAAATTGGTGTATCGCAAAATAGAGTAATAAAACTGACATTTTAGTATTTATTCTTCTTGTTTTTCTTAAGTTATTGATTTTTAAGTGTTATTTAACTGGTTAAAAAATGATCAATTTGATGATGGGCGCGTAGGGTAGAGGGTTTTGAGCGACTTCTATATGGTTTTCAACAAAGTTATCCACAGATTCAGTGGATAAATGACAAAAAGTTCATATAACGATAATAAAATTGTCAGAATACGCTGTTATCTAATAAAAAACTGAATAACTAAGGTTAGTTTATGGACGGTTTGCTATAATCTTTGCCAAATTTTTACCCTTTCTATTCGAGAGATTTTAGACGATGGCTTATAAATTATTCAGAAACCTCCTTTTTCAATTATCACCAGAGGTAGCGCATGAAGCTTCTTTGGATTTGATTAGTGCTTCTGAGCGATTGGGATTGTTGAAGCCATTTATTAAGCAGCCATTACTTGAGTCAGTTGAGGTGATGGGGGTTCGTTTCCCTAATCCTGTAGGTTTAGCGGCAGGGTTAGATAAAAACGGTGACCACATTGATGGTCTGGCTGCATTAGGCTTTGGTTCTATCGAAATTGGTACGGTGACACCTAGGCCGCAGGCAGGAAACCCCAAGCCGCGATTATTTAGAATTAAAGAACGAGAAGCCATCATTAATCGAATGGGGTTTAATAATTTAGGCGTTGATTACCTAGTAGAAAATGTAAAAAACTCACGATTCAAGGGGGTGCTGGGGATTAACGTTGGCAAAAACTTTGATACTCCGGTTGAGCAAGCGTCAAATGATTATTTGATCGGGATTCGGAAAGTGTACCCTTATGCGACCTATATTACCGTGAATGTCTCCTCACCTAATACACCAGGATTGAGAGATCTTCAGTTTGGTGAGTCCTTGAAGCAGTTATTAGAGGTGATAAAGGAAGAACAGCAGAAGCTAAGCATAGAGCACGGAAAGTTAGTCCCTATTGCTATCAAAATTGCCCCTGATATGGCAGGAGATGATGTTAGGCTTGTTTCAGATGCGTTTAAACAATTTGAAGTTGATGGTGTGATCGCAACCAACACAACGATTAGTCGTGTGGGCATAGAAGGTTGTAATCATGCTGAAGAAGCGGGCGGTTTGAGTGGTGCACCGCTAACACATGCGTCTACTGATTTAATTAAAGCGCTATATGCTGAGTTAGGTGAAGAGGTACCAATTATCGGTGTAGGTGGGATTATTGACGGTGCTTCAGCGGCCGATAAAATTGAAGCAGGGGCAAAGTTAGTTCAGATGTATACCGGTTTCATATACCACGGACCGTCGTTAATAGCTGAGGCTGCTGAAGCTATTGCATCTGTAAAACGCTGATTAAATAGAGGCAGAATTGTGGATGTATTAGTCGGTGAGAGGCGTGTGTTGCTGTAGGTTTGAATCCAGGCTCTATATGAGCCTGGAAGTAGCGGGTTGATTACCCGCTTCGACATCGTAGATATATTAAGTCGCATCAGCGGTATAGGTATTTACTCTCTGTTGGTGTCCGCGATGACATTAGATATATAGATTGAGTGAACCTGATTAAATTATTTATGTTTACGTGGATATACCAGGTATTTTATGAATGCCTGAGACTCCGATCATGCCGTCCCAGTTATCGATTCGACCGTCTCGCCATCCACTCAGCCATTGTTGCTTGGCTACTGGGGTTTCTGTAGGGCATTGTGACTTTGATTTACCGCTTAGGCCTGCATGATAACCGCGCTTGTATGCACGATCGCTAGTATCACGTTTTTGTCTTCTCATTCTTATATGACCTCGATATTTATTTGTGGTAACAACAGTTGAGCTTAAGTGCAGAACACTTAATTAACGTCTAACCTCCTATAAAGTATTTAGGGCGCGAAAAGTAATGGGCGCAAATATAAAACAATTTGATCTAAGATCTATTTTCTTGAACTCTTTTAAAAAGAGTACGTATCCAGTAAAGCAGATATAAAATCGGCTTGTATACGAATACTTTGGTCTATTAGGTGTTGCTTATATCTCTTTTAGGCATAAGGATCATTAACACACTGTTTTAACAGTGGTTGATGGTCTACTATTTTGGTACTTAACAGCTTTTAAGCAGGTTAAAATTTTGTAACCTTGTTTGTAACTTAATGTGGTCTCATTTATAGCGAATTATGATGAATAAATTATTATCAGTTTTTGTCACCTGTCCAAAAGGGCTAGAGTACGTACTTGAAAAAGAGCTTGATGAGCTGCTGCAAAAGGAAGCAAAGGTCAGGCCTGCAGGTATCGCTTTTGAGGCTACGCTACCTGAAATATATCGTTTTATTTTGTGGTCTCGCACTGCTAATCGCGTTTTATTAGCGTTGGCTGAATCAGAGGTTCATACCGCAGAGCAGTTGTATGATCTTGTGTACAGTGTTGACTGGCAAGAGCACATGGCTGTTGATAATACGCTAGTCGTTGATTTTTCAGGGGAATCAAAAAATATCAACAATACTGCATTTGGTGCGGTCAAAGTTAAAGATGCTATTGTTGATCAGTTTAGGGATCGCGTTGGCGATCGGCCAAATGTAACGCGAGACTTACCGGATATTCGCATTAACGTTAAGCTGGCTAAGGGGCGGGCTGTCGTTGCTTTAGATTTATCTGGAGAAAGCTTACATAGGCGAGGTTATCGTATTGAAGCAGGTAAGGCGCCTATCAAAGAAAATTTAGGTGCAGCATTGCTACAACGGTGCAATTGGTCAGCGCTAGGGCAAGATGGCGCGTCACTTCTAGATCCTATGTGTGGTTCAGGTACATTGTTGGTAGAGGGGGCGATGATTCTATGTGATAAAGCACCAGCACTTGATCGGGCTCAGTTTGGCTTTTTAAAGTGGAAGCAGCACCAAGATGGCGTTTGGAAAGCGTTAATTGATGAAGCCATTGAGCGATTTGAGCTAGGGCTCGAAAAATGTATTCAGCAACAGGCTGCTGGTAGGAGTCTGTTGCTAGGATATGATGCTGACTCCTCAGTGGTTTATGTCGCTAGAAACAATATTAAAAGAGCTGGTCTTGAAGCCGTTATTAATGTTGCTGTGCAAAGTCTTGCTGAGCTTAAAGCACCTAGCGTTGAAGTTGAGCTTGGTGATGCGGAAACTGGTGATGTAAAGCCTAAAGGATTGCTATTAACGAACCCCCCGTATGGTGAGCGTTTAGGTGATGTTGAGTCGCTTAAAGGGTTGTACCGATGCCTTGGCGATAAGCTGAAAAGTGATTTTGAAGGTTGGAAAGCTGCTATCTTCACTGGGAACGTTGATCTTGGTAGAAGGGTTGGGCTTAGAAGCTATAAGCAATATAAATTATTTAACGGTAGCCTACCTAGTCAGTTGATCATGATTGATGTGCGACCAGAAAACTATGTTAAGACCGATGATAGCAAAGAGTCTCAGGTACTTCTCAGTCGCCGACATATAAGAGTGGCCAACCCAGAAAGAGCGGCCATGTTTGGTAATCGTTTGAAAAAGAATCTGCGAACGCTAGGTAAGTGGGCAAAGAAAAACAAGTTAGCGTGCTACCGTATCTACGACGCTGATATGCCAGAGTTTTCGTTGGCGGTCGATATTTATGGTGATTGGGTGCATGTGCAAGAATATGCTGCGCCAGCCTCTATTGATGAAAAAGCGGCAAAAGATAGACTAGATGAAGCGTTAAGTGTGCTGCCAGATGTGCTGGGGGTTTCGCCTGAGCAGGTTGTTATAAAGCAACGACGTAGGCAGAAAGGTGATTCACAGTATGAGAAGCATGATCAGAAAGCGCAACGAATGGTGGTGGATGAGTTTGGATGTAAATTTTACGTCAATCTTATTGATTATATTGATACCGGTTTATTCCTAGACCATCGCCCTGTACGTAAATGGATACAGGCGCACTCTGCGGGTAAGCGTTTTCTAAATTTGTTCTGTTATACCGGTGCTGCAACGATACATGCGGTAAAAGGAGGGGCAGCCGAAACAGTAAGCGTTGATATGTCAAACACTTACCTTGATTGGGGTAAGGAGAATTTAGCACTTAATGGATTCTCTGAAAGAGGGCATGATTTTGTACAAGCGGACTGCTTACGTTGGCTAGATACGGCTAGAGATAAGTTCGATATGATTTTTCTCGACCCGCCGACGTTTTCTAACTCTAAACGAATGGAAGGCGTGCTGGATGTTCAGCGGGATCATGTTGATATGATCAACAAAGCGATGGCGCTGTTAACAAAAGGCGGTGTGTTGGTTTTCTCGACTAATTTAAGACGTTTTAAGTTAGATGTTGATGCGCTTTCGGCGTTTGAGTTGGTTGACGTTTCTAAATCAACCATTGATAAAGATTTTGAACGAAACAGCAGGATTCACCAATGTTGGCATGTGAAATATAAAACGCTCACATTAGGTTAGTGCGAGCGTTTTGCGGTGAATGTTAGTGAAGTCTGAAAATGACTAGAGATATGCAATAGTCCCTCTAGTCATTAACTTTTGTGTAAGGGGGTTAGAACTCGTACTTAAGCCCTAGGCCGTACTGAAGTGTTTGAATGCCTGATGCTGAGCTGCGGTGTAATCGACCTGCTTCTGCGGTTATATACCAGTCTTCAATTATCTTAAAATCAAACCCTGCTAACCAGCTCATGCTGAACTTGGAACCCGGGTAGGTGTCTGGTAAATCATCCCAGGTTGATTTTGGTTCTGCCAACGCATCTGCATTAACATAAGACATACCAAGCTGGCCATATATGGAGGTCCACTCTGCTAGCGGGTAGTGTAAACCCATATACCAACTGACAAAATGGTTTAATTCGAATGTTGCATCGGACGCAACAACAACGTTTTTACCGTCTACTTTTACTAAATCTCCGTTAGCATCACGCTGTAGCTTAGTGCCGGGAACGGTGTCATCCGTTAGGCCTACGCCAAATCTCATTTCGGTCTTAACGTAGTCTGTGATGTAGGTGCCCATCGTGAACGATGTTGCCCAGTTTTTTGCAGTGTACTTTCCACCGATAGACTGAAAGTCTAGAGCAGTCATATTGACTATAATATAGTCCAGACCTTCTTTTTTAGGTGTGAATTCAGCTTCTTGAGCAGCTACATTAAATGATAGAAGAGCAAGTAAGGTGAGCGAGCGAGCTAGAAACTTCATTATTAGTTGGAATCCCATTTATGATAAGTCGTAGCGGTTAACTCGGCGGATACTTGACCGATGCTAGCGACTTTATTGATTGCTTTTAGTGTTTAGTTGGTTTTGATTATTAATTATTTATAAAGCACGATTGTGCCGCAACAGTCAGGTCTAATTCGCTGAAGGGTGTCACAAATTATTGAAGTTTTGTATTTATTTGTTACTTAAGCGCGATTTCTATCTGTCATTTATAAGGCAGTATTAGAGGAGTTCATTTTCACGAGCCAAGATGAGTAGTGATAACACGTTTTGTTCTGCGTGTTTGGTGTTTAGATTGTTGTCTTGAATGATCAGGTTTTTATTATCCATGATTTCTTCAAAGTTCTTATGTGTAATCAGGCTGGTAATAGGAGTGAGTTCAAAGGTTGGTTCTTCATCAAACGTGTCAAAAAGCTTGTCTAATAGCTCGGTGTCATAATCGATGCCGTCTATATAGACAGGCTTTCCGTCGAGGTCTTCGTTCATTTCTCTGATAATATCGATACCAGAAACACCGTGATCATATAAGTGTTGTAAGGTTTCATCAGGCAGGGGCGAGTCTTGTGGATCCCAGTCTTCATCGGGCATAACCAGTACGTTTTTTATTTGGCCGTCAGGTAGTGACCACGCGATACAGATGGGGAAGCTACCCTCATCGTAACTACTGCTTTCGATATCTAAAAATTGAGGTTCGCGCTTGTGCTGGCTTCCAGTCATGACTACTCCTTTCATCAAGTTCAGAATGCTGATTATACTGGCGTTATTCAGAATGTCGATAGACTTCTATTGTCTGCTTTAGCTAGGTTTAGCGTTTATAGAATTGAGCGTTAAAATAGTGCTAGAAAGCCCCGTTGTTAATGATTATGAGATTCTATTTTGAGGCTGTTAGGCGTACAGTATTTGGGGTACTCTTACTGTATGTTAAAGGTGCGTTTGATGTCATGTCTACATTAGCCTTGGGTTTATACTCAAAGGGTAGTGTATCTATTAAAAAGTTGAGGAAACAATGCAATTAGATTTTTTTAATCAAGGATTGATGTCATTTTTGAAACGGTCGCCTACGCCATTTCATGCGGTCTCAAATATGGAGTCAGCGCTTCTACAGGCTGGGTTTGAACGGCTAGATGAATCTGTTGAATGGGTGCTTAAACCTCAGGGGCGCTATTTTGTTGCGCGCAATGGCTCTTCGCTTATTGCATTCTCGGTTGGCGATAATCCTAGTGATGGTATTCGCATGGTGGGAGGTCATACCGATAGCCCCTGCTTAAAAGTAAAACCCACGCCTGAAATTAAGCAAAAAGGCTTTTTTCAGTTGGGTGTTGAGGTTTATGGTGGTGCGTTATTAGGCCCCTGGTTTGATCGCGACCTGTCCATTGCTGGGCGTGTGACTTTCTTGAATTCAAAAGATCAGCTGTCGAGTGGTTTGATTGACTTCGAAAGGCCGATTGCGCTTATTCCTAGTCTGGCAATTCACCTTGATCGAGACGTCAATAATGGTCGCCCGATTAATGCGCAAAAAGAGTTGCCGGTTATTCTTACTCAGTTAGGTGAAAACGAAGATATTTCTTTTAGAGAAATACTAAAGTCAGCGTTGCGCGACACTTATCCTGATATAGATGTCAAAAAAGTGCTTGATTATGAATTGTGCCTTTATGATGTGCAGCCGCCTTCATATATTGGTCTCAATAATGAGTTTATGGTATCTGCACGAATGGATAACTTATTAAGTTGTTATATTGGCTTATCCAGTTTGCTAAAAGCGGTTGGTGCTGAAGGCGGTAGTCAAGAAGGTGGTCAAATTGCCGGAAATCAACCTGCTTGTATGTTGGTATGCAGTGATCATGAAGAGGTGGGTAGTCAATCAGCAGAAGGTGCCCAGGGGCCTTTCTTGATGAATGTTCTAGAGCGGTTGTATCCAGATTCTCAAACGCGTGCACAGGTGATTAATGCATCAATGATGATCTCAGCGGATAATGCGCATGGTGTTCATCCTAATTTTGCCGATAAGCACGACAATAATCATGGACCATTGATTAATGAAGGGCCGGTTATAAAAATTAATGCCAATCAGCGTTATGCGACTAATAGTGAAACTAGCTCTATTTACAGACACTTAAGTGAGCAGTTAGATTTACCGTATCAGAGTTTTGTTGTGAGAAGTGATATGGCCTGCGGAAGCACTATTGGGCCTATTACTGCCAGTAATATCGGTGTTCGCACCCTTGATATTGGGGTTCCACAATTGGCGATGCATTCAATAAGAGAAATGATTGGTAGTAAAGATGCGTTTACCTTATATAAAGTGCTAGCTCATTTTAATCAGAAGAGAAACCTTAAGGTTGATCGAGTTTAAAGTGATATTTTAAACGCTATGAAGGAGGGCTAGCAGAATATTTGCTGGTCTTCTTTAGCTGTTGTGAGGTGTTGATTTAACAGGAATAAGTAGGGTGTTTTAAGTGGTCGGGGTAGAGAGATTCGAACTCCCGACATCCTGCTCCCAAAGCAGGCGCGCTACCAGACTGCGCTATACCCCGTGTAAGATTTATACTTAATTAGCATAAATCAAAATAGATGCTGACTTATGACACTTGGTGTCAGTTTGTACTATCAATTTTGAACGATATATCTAGAATTTTCTTTAGGATTAAAACAGTATAATGCTCTGTTTTAAAAAAAGAATTGGCTCCTCGAGCTGGGCTCGAACCAGCGACCCACGGATTAACAGTCCGTTGCTCTACCAACTGAGCTATCGAGGAACAATCAGTTGAGCCGCGAATAATATAGATAAGCTTAATTTTCGTCAACTGCTATTCTTTAAAAAAATGAAAATTCCAAAAAACATTGTTGATGCTATCTGTTTTCATGGAGTGAATGATGAACATTTCAAAGATACTGGTGGTTATAGACCCCAAAAAAAACAACGACATACTGGTCTCACGGGCTCGACGGTTTGCTTTAATTTATGGTGCTAGCGTTGAGCTTTATGTGGCGGCTTACAGTTCTGCCATCGAAAGTAGCTATTGGTTCGATAAAGAGGGTTTAGAAAAAGCGCATGAAGGTTATCTACATGGCAAGCAAGTGTGGCTAAGCGGTATAGTCAAAGCATTAAAGGGTGCCGGTGTTCAAGCTGAGGGTTGTGTAGAATTGGTAAAACCACTACACCGAGCCGTTCTTGACCGTTGTGAAAACGTAAAGGCTGACTTGATAATGATGCAAGCTGAGCACCACTCTGTCATGGTTAGAGCCCTGTTCACCAATGCAGACTGGCACCTTATTAGAGAAAGTAATGTGCCGCTCATGTTTGTTAATAACAACGAATGGGGTAGCCATGTAAACGTGGCTGCAGCGGTTGACCCGCTGCATGCTGATTCCCAGCCAGAAGGATTAGATGATCAACTGTTAGAAACCGCTCATGATTTGGCTTGTCGGTTGCCGGCTGAGCTTCATGTTATACATGCTTATGAACCGATTCCTTCAGGCGTTATAGCTGAGTTTGATGCCATCATTGCAGATTATGAAATTTACAGAGACAAAGTGAGAGATCGACATCGAGAAGAGTTAGATGAGCTACTTAAGCGAAATGTAGAGTCATCGACTATTGTGCACTTTGAAGAAGGGATACCTGCAAGGGTGCTTCCTCAAGTGGTCAGTGAGGCAGAAATCGACCTAATCGTCATGGGGGCAATTTCTCGCAGTGGTATTGATAAATTTTTTTTAGGGAGTACTGCAGAACGGGTTATTGATCACCTAAGATGTGATATCTTGATCCTTAAATAGTAAATGACATTCTTATTAATGAGGCCATAATTTATGGAATATAGAGCTCCTTATTTCTTTAAAAATGGCCATATTCAAAGTATATATCCGTCGTTGTTTCGTAAGCTTAATGATCAGTTTATGGTGCGTGAGCGTATAGATATTGAGGATGGTGATTTCTTAGATCTCGACTGGTGCCGGAACGGCGCTCGTCGGCTAGTCATCATTAGTCATGGACTAGAGGGGCACAGCCGCCGACCTTACATAGTCGGGATGGCACGAGCCTTGGTTGACAATGGTTGGGATGCATTAGCATGGAACTTTCGCTCGTGTGGTGGTTCAATGAATCGCCACCTTCGTTTTTATCATAGTGGCGCCACTGAAGACTTGCATCGAGTGGTCGATTACGCGGTTCAGTCGGGTGAATACGACGAAATAGCTTTAGTCGGTTTTAGTATGGGCGGGAACCTATCGTTGGTTTATTTGGGTGAGCAGAGTGTTCTTGCCAACCCTATGGTAAAAAAAGCCGTCGTGTATTCTGTTCCGTGTGATTTAAGTGCCAGCGCTGAGCAACTAGCGCAACCTCAAAACAGAATTTATATGAAGCGCTTTTTAAGGGATTTAAAAGCTAAAATGCAGATTAAAGAGCAGATGTTCCCCGAGCATTTAGACTTAACGGGTTATGATAACATCAAAAACTTCCGGCAATTTGATGACCGTTATACTGCGCCTATCCATGGTTTCAAAAATGCTGAACACTACTGGTCGCATTGCAGCAGTCGACGCTACATCTCTGGTATTAAGGTGCCGACACTCATTGTAAACGCTAAAGATGACCCGTTTTTGACGCGTACTTGTTATCCCTATGACGAAGTAAACTTAAACCCAAAGGTTAAGCTTGAAACCCCCGAAACGGGTGGTCATGTGGGGTTTGTTAGTTTTAATAAAAATAACCGCTATTGGTCTGAGCAGCGAGCGGTTACTTTTCTTAATGGCAGTTTATCTTAATGGCTGTTTATTATAGTAGCGGTTCCAGCGTTTCCCAAACTCGATCGAGTAGAAGCGGTTGAGCAAGCGCTGTCGGGTGTATACCGTCTGCCTGCATGAGTTCAGGTTTAAGTGCTACGTCCTCCAACAAGAAAGGGACTAACGTAACGGTATTTTTTTCAGCAGTTTCTTTAAACAAATTATAAAAACCAGAGGTATAGCGTCGACCGTAATTAGGCGGGATCCTCATGGCGATAAGAATAGGGGTTATGTTATTTGATTTTGCTTGATCAATAAGCGTCTGAAGATTTGATTTGATCAAGCTAAGGGGGAAACCTCGAAGGCCGTCGTTCCCGCCGAGTTCAATCAATAGGATAGAAGGATTATGCCGATCAATAATGTCAGGTAAGCGTTTAACGCCTCCCTCAGTAGTTTCTCCGCTGATACTGGCATTGATAACCGTATAGGTCTTACCCTCTTGTTTGAGTTTATTTTCTAATAATGCTACCCAGCCACGCTCGGTAGGTACACCATACGCGGCACTAATACTGTCACCTAGTATCACAATAGAGGGGGGGGCGGCTGAGTTGGTTATTTGAATGCTTGAACTGTAAGCAGGCGTTAAGATAGAGGCTATAAGGAATAGGTAAAGTATGCGCTTGTGTAGGTATCGTAGCCGATTAAGATAATGAATGCATAGGCGAAAGGAAATCGACTTAAAGTTGAAACGTTTTATAGACAAATGCATAGTGTGTGTATTCCACCATTGATTGTAAAAAGGAACGAGTTTTGGACCAACCATTCGTAATTAAAGCGCAAAATATATCCAAGCGAGTGACGCTTGCAGATGAAACATTAGAGATATTGAGTGGTATTGATCTAGAAATCAAGAAAGGCGACTCGCTCGCTATTGTGGGAAGGTCAGGTTCAGGTAAAACAACATTGCTTGGCTTGTTGGCAGGGCTTGATACGGCATCTGATGGTGCTATTTATATTCTTGATCGAGACCTTTCTAACATGGATGAAGAAGAGCGCGCATCCCTTCGAGCAAAGCATGTGGGCTTTATTTTTCAATCATTCCAATTGCTATCTTCATTGACTGCCTTAGAAAACGTCATGTTACCACTTGAGTTACGTGGTGATAGTCATGCTAAACAAGAAGCTGAGCAGTTTTTAGAGCGTGTGGGTTTGGGGGATAGAATGGCTCACTTTCCTCATCAGTTGTCTGGCGGAGAGCAGCAGCGGGTGGCCATTGCCAGAGCATTTGCCTGTAAACCATCAATATTGTTTGCTGATGAACCGACTGGAAATTTAGATACAGCAACAGGGCAGAACATTATTGAATTACTGTTTGAGCTTAACCGAACAGAACAAACAACGCTCATTATGGTTACTCATGACGAATCACTGGCAGCGAAGTGTCACTCAACGCTTAGATTAGAAAGTGGCAGAGTTTCTATATGATGCAGCGACGGTTATTAAAAATAAGTAGCAAGCTGTTACGAAAAGAGTTTCGTCAACGTGAACTTAAAATTTTGTTTCTGGCAACTGTTATTTCAATAGCAACGGTTTCGTTGATCTCTTTGTTGGGGGATCACCTTCAAAAGCTAATTGTGCATTCATCAAGTCAGTTTATCGCTGCCGACCGACAGTTAAAAAGTCCAAGAGTAATACCAGATGGATGGTTGGAAACAGCCGAATCACTCAATATCGAAACAGCTCATACCTTAAGCTTCGCCTCTATGCTCTTTGCTGGTGAACAAATGCAATTGGTGAGTGTAAAGGCTGTATCAGAAGGTTATCCATTAAAGGGCGCTTTAGAAACATCCGACCAACCATTTTCAACCGCTCAAGAAACCACTGATATTCCCAAACCAGGGGCGATTTGGTTAAACCCTCGACTGTTTTCATTAATGGCGGTGAATAAAGGGGATACGGTATCTATAGGCGATAAAAAATTAGTCGTCACACGGGTGATTAATCGAGAGCCTGATGTGGGGTTTGGTATGTCTGCCATGGCACCGAGAGCCATGATTAACATACAAGACATCGACGCCACGGGGGTAGTTCAACCGGGTAGTCGACTTAGCTGGACGTATTTATTTGCCGGTAGTGATACTGCACTAACAGCATTAGATCTTTGGTTAAAACCAAAACTTAGCAGCAGCCATAAATGGGTGGGCGTAAAAGAAGGTCGCCCAGCGATTGGAAACTCGATTGATAAAGCTGAAACTTACCTATTACTAGGGGGAAGCTTAGCTGTTTTATTGGCCTGCGTCGCGATCGCCATGTCAGCTCGACAATATTCTGTTAAGCAAGTCGATACGGTAGCGTTATTAAAAACATTAGGCCTCAGTGGTTCGCAGGTTGTCGGCATTTTTTCGCTACAAATTATATGGGTGTTTTTATTTGCGGGCTGTGTGGGGACAGGTTTAGGGCTTTTAGGCTATGCGTTGGGTGTTAATAGTCTAGGGGCACTGTTTCCAGAGCTAAGCTATACACAGCATTGGTATGAATTCAACGCTACCTCGTTGTTTGTGGGATGGCTGACTGGTGCGATTGTGATGCTCACTTTTGCATTACCGCCAATTGTGAAGCTAAAGTTAACGCCACCGATGAAAGTGTTGCGAAGAGAGGCATCGGGTTCGAGTCGTTTTAATTGGGTTATCGGCGCGGTAGGTGGTACCGGTATATTATCATTGCTCTACTTGTATAGCGGCGACTGGATGTTGGTCGCTATTTTATTATCAGCATTTGCTGTGTTGTCGGCGCTGTTGTTGCTAGTCTCATTTTTACTACTGAAAACAGTGAGCCTAATAGGAACAGGTGCTAGCAACTATTGGAAACTAGGCGTTGCATCGATTGTGCGTCGGCGTTGGCAGACGGTTTTTCAAATTCAAGTGTTTTCACTGGCGCTGTTGTTGCTTGCGGTTATTTATCTCACTAGAACAACCCTGTTAGGCGATTGGCAAGCACAGCTACCCGATAACGCGCCGAATCATTTTTTAATTAATATCAGTCAACATCAGGTTGAAGATATTGAAACTTACTTTGATCAAGAAAATATTGAAACCAGCGGTTTGTATCCTATGGTTAGAGGGCGATTGACCCACATTAATGAACAGCCTGTAAAGACAACTGTTAGCAAAGAGAAAGATGTTAATGCTCTTAATCGAGAGCTCAATTTAACCTGGAGTGATCAGCTACCTTCTGACAATGTTATCCAGCAAGGTGATTGGTGGTACGAGGCGGATGAGCAAGAACTAAACCGTGTATCGGTTGAGGCTAGTCTAGCGGATAAATTAGAACTTCAGTTAGGTGACCAATTAACGTTTACCATTGGTGATCAGTTGGTCGATGTAGAGGTTCAGAGTATTCGTACAGTCGAATGGGATAGTATGCGCCCTAATTTTTATATGATTTTCCCAGAGGGTTTATTAAAGAACTATTCGGCGACTTTCATTACTAGTGTTTATCTGTTGCCCGAGCAAAAAGCGCTGTTAAACAGCCTTTCTCGACAGTACCCCACTATAACGGTGTTAGAAATTGACCAATTGATAATCAAAATTAGGCATATCATTGCTCAAGTGTCGACGGTCATTGAATTAATTATGTACTTGATTTTGGCGTCCTCAATTTTAGTCGTGATGGCATTGATTAATATTTCTATGGGGGAACGTTATCGCGAGGGTGCATTACTCAGAACGCTAGGGGCCAACGCTAAGTTGATACTAGGAAGTCAGTTTGTGGAATTCACCATTATTGGCTCTTTATCGGGGCTTATAGCTGTTATCGGTGCAGAGTTCGTGGTTTGGGCGATACAAAGTCAATTATTTAAATCGGAGTTTGTTGTTCATTTCGCTGTATGGTTATGGCTGCCGATTATCAGTGGTTTAGCGATAGGAGGGGTAGGGTATTTTCTTGTCAGAAAGGTCACGAAAACCTCGCCATTAACCATTCTACGACAGGATTTTTAACGCATTCGTTATTTTGATTGATATTTTACGCTGCGGATAATTGTAATAGCTGCAGCGAGAGCCTATGATTTATAACAAAATTTTTATATGGAAAGAAATATGATAAAAGCGATGCGGAATAGTTTTTGGGTTGCCTCTGTAACGGCCGTTTGTTTGATGGTGTCTGGTTGTGGAGATGAAGAGGCGAGTAAACAGCTATCGAAAGACGCACCGCTGCCATCAGTAACCGTTTCGACGGTGAGCAATGTGACAATTAAACCCTCTAGGCGTTTTATTGGCCGTACTGAAGCGGTTGAAGATGTTCAAATTAAAGCGCGGATTAATGGATATTTACTTTCAATGGACTTCATTGAGGGACAAAAGGTTAAAAAAGGGGATGTTCTGTTTGAAATAGACCCAAAACCTTATGAGGCTGAAGTATCGCGACTTACGGCAGAAGTGAGTCGACAGCAGGCGAGTTTAACTAATGCAAAGCGTAACTTTCGACGAGGTAATGAACTCATCGAAAAAGGCTTTATAAGTGCAATGGAAATGGATGACCTTATTTCAAGACGAGACCAAGCAAAAGCCGCACTTCAGTCAAGTGAAGCGAGTTTAGAAACTGCAAAATTAAACTTATCATATACTACGATTAGAGCGCCTATTTCTGGGCGTATAGGGCGTAAGTCGCTCAGTATTGGTGATTTGGTTAGCCCTGATTCGGGGGTTCTGGTTACGATAGTCACGGTTGACCCTATGTATATAACCTTTGATATTTCTGAAAAGCTAATGGCAAATGCCAATAATAGAAATAATGCATCATCGGACAGCCCAAAAGCGTTGCCTACCCCCCGTATAGAGTTACCTAATGGCGAAATGTATGGCCCTAAGGGTAAGTTTGACTTTGTTGATAACCGTGTGGACCCTGCAACTGGAACGGTTAAAGTAAGAGCGGTATTCCCAAATGAAAACGGTCAGCTTATTCCAGGGCAGTATGTCACCGCTGTGGTGAGTGCTAGCGAGCCGAAAAAAGCCATTCTTATTCCCCAAGCGGCGGTATCTGAAGACCAGCAAGGTCATTTTGTTATGCTGATTGGCGACAATGATACAGTTCAGGTACGTCGAGTAACGATGGGAGAACGGATTGATGTGAGTTGGGAAGTTGAAGAAGGGCTATCTGAAGGGGAAAGATTAATTGTAGAGGGGCTCCAAAAAGTAAGAACTGGACAACAGGTGAACCCTGTAGAACAGACTATTAAAGCGTTCGACGAAACTAACAGCAAATAGTCTTAGGGAGTTCAGTCTATGTTTAGCCTATTTTTTATTGATCGGCCCAAGTTCGCCTTTGTTATTTCTATTGTCATTACCTTAGCGGGGTTGTTATCGATCCCCTTATTGCCTATTTCAGAGTTTCCTGAAGTTACGCCACCCGTGGTAAATGTTTCTACCAGCTACCCAGGTGCTGATGCCGGAACTGTTCGTGATACCATTGCAACCCCCATAGAGGCTGAGCTTAACGGGGTAGAGGGTGCAATGTATATGACCTCTAATAGTGCAAATGACGGTAGTTATTCTCTTAACATTACGTTTGAAGTCGGCTCTGACCCTGATATGGCACAGGTGCGTGTACAGAACCTAGTTCAGCAAGCATTGCCAAAGCTTCCAGAAGAAACCATGAAGCAAGGTGTAAGGGTTAATAAACAATCGACCTCAATGACAATGATTGTAAACTTGTACTCGCCTAACGAGACACATGATGCATTGTTTCTTTCTAATTACTCTAGTCTAAGTATCACCGACGCCCTTGCTCGAATAAACGGGGTGAGTAAAGTCACAATCATGGGCTCGCTCGATTATGGTATGCGCATTTGGTTAAACCCTGATCGTCTAGCAAGCCTCAATTTAACTGTGCAAGATGTTCTTAGTTCTGTGCGGGAACAGAATGTTCAGGTTGCTGCAGGGCAGGTAGGTGCACCGCCATCACCTAGTTATCAACAGTTTCAATACACGCTTAGAACATCAGGCAGGTTAACCAGTGTAGAAGACTTCGAGGATATTGTGCTGGTGGCCCTAAAAGATGGGTCATCGGTTAGATTAAAGGATGTTGCACGCATTGAGTTAGGCGCCCAGAGCTATGCATCTTTCGGTAAACTGGATAATAAACCGAGTACCGTTATTGCGATATATCAATTACCAGAGGCCAATGCTCTCGACATTTCAGAGGCGGTTAATGCTGAAATGGAAAAATTGAAAGTGGGCTTTCCTGACGATATTGAATACGGCATTTTGTATGATACGACTAAATTTGTTGAAGCCTCTATTGATGAAGTTGTGACGACACTTTTTCAGGCATTATTGTTAGTGGTGTTGGTCGTTTATATCTTCTTGCAAGATGTTCGATCGACCTTGATACCCGCCATTGCTATCCCTGTATCATTAATTGGTACATTTGCTGTTCTTTTAGTGACGGGCATGAGTATTAACACCGTCACGTTATTTGCTCTGATTCTTGCGATAGGGGTCGTCGTTGATGATGCTATCGTCGTAATAGAAAACGTTCAACGACATATGGATGAGGGGTTGCCTCCTAAAGAAGCCACGCGTGCAGCAATGAAAGAAGTTTTTGGGCCTGTTATTGCGACGACCTTGGTGTTACTCGCTGTTTTTGTGCCGGTTGCATTGATGCCGGGGATTACCGGCCAGATGTATGCGCAGTTTGCGGTGACTATTTCAATTGCGGTGCTTATTTCATCGATTAATGCACTTACTTTAAGCCCTGCTTTATGTGCGACGTTACTTAAAGCACCTTCTGGTGAGGGTGAAAATAAAAAGGGCTGGTTCTTTACTCATTTTGAAACGCTATTTAGTAAATTAACTGTTGGCTATGTTGGTTGGGTGCGAGTACTGGTTCGCAGAGTGGTGTTAGTTTTAGTTCTGTTAGCTATTATTCTTGGCTCAACAGGCTTTTTATTCAAGACGTTACCAACAGGTTTTATTCCACCAGAAGATAAAGGCGCATTTATGATTGATGTGGCTTTGCCTGATGGAGCATCCTTGCTGAGAACTGAAGCGGTACTCGAACAGGTAACGAATATCATCAATGAAGAAGCGGGTGTTGCGCATGCCATGACGGTGAGTGGTTATAGCATACTCAAAGGCGCTGCATCTTCAAATGGCGGGTTAGCCATAGTAATACTCGACCCTTGGGATGAGCGGCCCAGTCAAGAGCTTCACATGTACAGCATTCTTCAAAAAATACAAGCGAAGCTATTTGCGCTACCTGATGCGAATATTTTTGCCTTCCCTTTGCCGGCGATTCCAGGGGTAGGTGCTGTTGGTGGTTTTGAGTTTGTATTGCAAGATACGTTAGGCCAGTCGCCCTCTGCATTAGCAGGTGCTATGCGTACACTCATTATAAAAGCCAATGAATCACCTGTTATTGATAAAGCATTTAGTTCCTTCAGAGCGGATGTTCCTCAGATATTTATTGATGTCGATCGTGTTAAGGCCCGCAACTTAGGGGTGCCGTTAAACGACGTATTTTTAACGATGCAAACCCTGTTGGGTTCGATGTATGTCAATGACTTCAATAAGTTTGGCAAAGTTTATCGTGTGTTAATGATGGCTGATGCTGAGTACCGGAGCGAAGTGAGAGATATCGACCGGTTTTATGTGAGGAGTCAGACCAATGAAATGGTGCCTCTAGGTACGCTAATCGAAAGTAAACCGATTTTAGGGCCAGAAGTCGTGACCCGCTATAACCTTTTTGCATCAGCAAATATAAACGGTAGTGCTGCGGCAGGGTATAGTTCAGGAGAAGCGATCGCTGAAATGGAGCGAATCGCAACCGAAGCTTTGCCGGCTGGTTATACATTTGAATGGACGGGGATGACGTATCAAGAGTTATCTGCAGGTAACTTAGCGCCGCTAATCTTTTTATTGGCTATTATCTTTGTGTATTTATTCTTGGTTGCTCAGTACGAGAGTTGGACTATTCCTGTGAGTGTTATGTTTGCTGTTCCTATCGCTATCTTGGGGGCATTAATGGCCGTTGCAGCAGTAGGGATGTCCGTTAACTTATACACTCAGATAGGATTGGTGCTTCTCATTGGACTATCGACTAAAAGCGCTATCTTGATAGTTGAATTTGCTAAAAATTTACGTGAACAAGAAGGCTTGTCTATATGGGAATCGGCTATTAAAGCAGCCGAGTTGCGTTTTAGAGCGGTATTAATGACAGGTTTGTCGTTTGTGTTGGGTGTGATTCCGTTGGTGCTTTCTACAGGTGCTGGTGCTGTAAGTCGACTCTCATTAGGGTTTGCGGTACTTGGCGGAATGCTACTCTCAGTAATTGTGGCGACCCTTTTAGTGCCTGCGTTTTATGTAATTATTCAACGTACACGTGAGCGTTTTAACCCTCAGGAAACGTCTGAATTGAACAGCGAGCATTAACATTATATTAATCTAGCAGGCTCAATCTAATTTGTTGCGTGTTGAGTCTGCTAGTATGTGCTTCCAGAGTATTAATTAAGTCTAAAGGGTAAGTTTAACTATGCGTTTAAACGGTTTTAAGCTGATCAGAAAAAGTATGATGGCCTTGTCTGTAACGATGTTTGTCATTTCATCATTGCAGGCAACCGAGCTGTCTCCTCAGAGTCTTAAGTGGAATGCTTTAGCGTACTCAGGTTCTAAATTCTTTATTAGTGTCGATACGTCGGTATCAGTTGATATCATCAGTAAAGATACCGCATTAAAAGAGCTAATTTCGACCACTGAAGGTGAGGGTAAACTGCCCGTCGCAGATGAAATCGTTAAAATTAATGTTAAAAATAGTGTCGTCGGTAGTGAAACTGACTTTACTGTTTGGGTTGAGCCTGACACCACAGTGCTGCAGCGAACATCAATTTATGGTGGGATCAAAGAATGGTATCGCACTTACCGTTTTATGAAAGACAAAGTCTACTCAGATAAACGAAAGCCCGCTAATAGTAGTGAAAAAGGAAACGCTTGGGAAACTTGGACTGATATTGGACAAGGCTTTTATGAGCTTGATGAGTCGGAGCAACGCGCAACGGTGAGTGAGTCAGAAGCGTTGTTTTACCTTATAGGCGTCGCAGGCTTAAATGCGCAAGGCGATAAAACGTCATTAAATATGTACGATAGAAGCGGTGTTATTAAAGCTACCGTAGAGGTGGTAGGTTCAAAGCGAGTTTTGGTTGATTATAACGCGATCAAAAATGGGGAATCTACGAGGGTGAAGAAAAAAGTAAACGCACTCGAAGCCATAGTAGATGCTCGGTCAATTAAAGAAGGTGGCAGTTTAGAGAAGTTTAAGTTTTTAGGCTATAAAGACGATATTAGACTGCTTATTGACCCTGAATTAAATACCATTATTGAAATATCTGGGGCGGTTGAATATGTAGGGAATGTCACTATTCGACTTGAACAGATTTCATTAAATTGAGAGGTCTAATTGGGTTCTGGTAAGCAGCAAAATGCACTCAATAAATATTTAATCGGTTACTCGGAGCCAGAAGTCTCCAGACTCAATACTATCAGCACCCAATATGCTCATACGCTCGTTATTCCACTTTATGACGAGCCGTTTGAGATTGTAAACCTGTTACTCAATACTGAATTTCACCTCACCCCTTCGACAAATGACCAAGGTGTTTTATTTATTCTGGTCGTTAATTGTCCTGAAAACGGTGAGCAGGCGGCAGTGGATCGAACCACTCATTTATTGCAGCAGTTAACGGCCTCGGTCGAACCTATATTTACTCGTGAAAACCTGATCTTTGCAAAAGCTGGAAAAACCAGCACTGAAAAAAGCAGCGTTGAAAGAAACAATGGCGTCATTATTGTCGACAGGTGCACTGAAGGTCGGCGGATACCAAAGAAACAAGGTGTCGGACTTGCTCGAAAAATTGGCGCGGATATAGCCTGCCAGTTGATTTCAACTGAAACCATTAAAAGCCCTTGGATTCATTCAACGGATGCTGATGTAATATTGCCTGTTAACTATTTTAGTTGTGTTCAACAAGTTAGAAAATATGACCAAGCAGCCAATACAAGTGGGGCAATGGGAGAAAATAAAGGGCTTCCGGTGGCGCTTATTTACCCTTTTAAACATGTTCCTGAAAAGGGATATGAAACGGCCAGCGAATTGTATGATTGGTCGCTAAGGTATTACGTTGAATCTATCCGATGCGCGGGCTCTCGTTATGCTTATCACACCATTGGTAGTTTAATAGCCGTTGATTTTGAGGCTTATGCAAAAGTAAGAGGGTTCCCAAAAAGGTCTGGGGGTGAAGACTTTTATCTACTCAATAAGTTGGCAAAAATAGGGCAGATAACGAATTTACAGACGCCGGTTATCAATATAGCTGCAAGGCCGAGCCAACGAGTACCGTTTGGCACGGGCCCTGCCATTTGTAAAATTACCGAAAATAAACAGGCGATTGAAACTCACGTCTTTTATCATCCCTGTATTTTTCAGCAACTCAATATGGTTTATACCGTTATTCAACAAAGCTGGAAAGTACGCGATAATCAGACAGTCGGGTGTTCAGCTGAGATTTTAGCTGCGCTTGAAGGGGCGTATGCAGACTTTAAAATAATATCTAAGGATATTACTCGTCAGGCGGTAGATGCCTTAAATACCTTGGGGTTTGTTGCTGCGTTCAAGCACGCGACTATACAGTCAGGCACTGAACAGCAGTTTATTAAACAAATGACGGTTTGGTTTGATGCTTTTAAAACACTAAAGTTTGTTCATTATATGAGGGATCACGGTTACCCGTCTTTAACATTGAAAAATGTATTGAAAGAAACCTGTATTTTGAGTGATGAGTTAAAAGAACGTGCAGAAAAATTGTTGTCGATGACAGCGGACTAAGTGTTTTATTAAAATGTGGTTTGTTATTTAAATAGAGAGACACCTTAATGCTAAATAAACTTACACAGTGGGAATATCAGCTCTCTGCCGGATTTGTCGTTAGAGGCTTTCATACTGAGGTAACAGGCAAACCGGTCATTCACTTTCTTCACGGTAACGGTTATTGCGGCTTAGTGTATGAAACCATGCTGGATTCACTGACTGAACACTTTGATATTTTTATTAGTGATATTCAAGGCCATGGCGATAGTGATGTGGGTGGTCATTTTAGAGGTTGGAATAAAAATGCCGAACTCTGTGTCGAGGTCTGGCAGCATTTTAAGCAAAAGCTTTGGCCAAATGTACCTGCCATAGCCATGGGACATAGTTTTGGTGCGGTGTTGTCATCATTGATGATGTCAAACCATCCCAAACTATTCACTCGTGGCTTACTGTTAGACCCTGTATTTCTAAATAAATCACTGATGAGAGTGGCGGTACTATCTGAGCCTTTAGGGCTGCTAAATTTCACTTCTCTAGCGAGAAGGGCTAAAAGTCGTCGCAGCGAATGGAATGATAGACAAGAGGCATTTGACTATTTTCATCAAAGGGGCATGTTTAAAGGTTGGGAAGATGCTTGTTTGTGGTCTTATGTTAATCATGCACTTAAAGAAACGCCAAGTGGGTTAAAACTAAAGTGCCCTCCACGCCGAGAGTCGGCTATTTTTGCATCTTTTCCAAAGCGGCTATGGTCTTCGCTAGACCGCCTTACAACGCCTACCCATATTATTTACGGTGATAGGAGTTATCCGTTTGTCTTAAAGTCGGCAAAAACACTCGAGCAATCAAACCCGATGATCACTATTGAGTCAGTATCAGGCAGACACTGTTTTATGCAAGAAAAACCAGCCCAAACCGCTCGACAGATACACCAATTGTTATCATCTGAAGGAGGCCAAACTTAGTTTTTATTAAGCGCTTTAAGCAGCCATCCTCCTTTTTGATTTTTATTGAGGGTTTGTAACGCGATGGCTGCACGTGCATGACTAATTCGCTCATCTGCTAAATCTTGATAAATTTGATTAGCAGCTTTTCGGCGTTTTATAGCTTGCCCAGGGTCGAGCAGGGCTTCGATAAAGTTAATAATGTAGAGGTTAACTCGGTGATGTTCGGTGTTTGATTTGACTTCTGACCCTTGTAGATTACGAGTAAGGTTATCGTTTATGAGTTCGAGCTCAGCTTGAAACTGTTCGGTTTGTGCGATCAGCTTATGTTTTACGGTTTCGATAGAATCAATGATTTTCTGTTGGTCGAGAATACCAAAATCTTGTATTCGTGCCAGATCGCTAACCGCACTTTTAGCGGTTAGCTCATCTTCAGCATTGAGCTGTTCACAAAGTGCATGGGTGCGATCCCAAGATTGCCATCGATAAACAAAATCCAACCCTGTTCCCTTAATGTTCTGTAACCCCATAATACGGTTGGTGAGACCTGCTGGGGTGTGGTTGGCGATAATCGTAACCAATTGATTGCCGTTTGTATAAAAGTCAGGCACGACTACAAAGCGTGACTTAAACCAACTAGTGAGCTGTTGTTGGCATTTCTTTATCAGAGGGTGAAGATCACTTGTACTCGCATGATTAAGTTCGTTTAACAGCACGCTCATTGCTGTCAATTCAGTATTATCCTGTTGCCATTGCTGCAGAATGCTCTGCTTGTTTTCTTCTACCAAATTACTGTTAGTTAGATGCGCTTCTAGCTGTTGGGTTAGCTGTTCGGTGTTGTGTTGTTCATCTGAAATGTTGATTGGCCGCTCTACACCTTTTAGCATGGCGTGTAATCGCAGGTTTACCTGATTTTGGTCTGATGGCACCCTGAGACGTTTGGCGATTTCACAGAATGTGGCGGCTATTTTTTCGTTAGTTTGAGTTTGATCAGCCATCGGGTCTGTTACGCTGAGTTCCTGAATATAGTCATCCCAGGCTGCGTCGATATAGTTCTGTAGACCGTCCAAGTTTGAGCCAATGAGAAAGTGCTTATCGGCACCAATATCTTCTGCCAGCAGTTGGGCGAATACTTGTGAGCGAGCAATTCGGTCGGCGCGGTTGTTGACGACGGTAGATACCCAAATATTGGGCTGATTCTCAATATGAGTATCGTAAAGGCCCACTCGTTGCCAGTTACTCAGGGTTCCAAAGCGTTCGTTAGCCGACATGCCGTTTATAAAACCCAAATATCGACCGTTAACATGTGCCACCGGATAAATTTTAAGTACACCTAAGTCGGGTACGACACGGTCAGCCATTTCTTTAAGGCAATACTCTGGCGGTAAGTTTAAGAGCTCGCCCATTTTCATCACTAGCGCAATATTGTAAGGGTGTTCTTCATAGGGAAACCGACTTAATACGTCCTGCGTGAGTAGGCCAGCATCTAACCAATTAATATTATGCATTTCGGTTTGTTTTTCACGCGCGGCCTCATCAAGGAAGGGGCGCATGTTTTCTTCACTGGTAATTAATATGCTGTTCTTGGGAACAAACTTTTTCATCACCCTTGGTATGTCTACACCGGCAGGCCCCTGAATGTCTTCATGGTCAGGGTAACAGTTAGTGATGGTGGCAATATCATCACGCATCCATTGTTGTTGCAAAATGTCTATATAGCGAGGTGTCAGCCCCATGCATTCCCATAAAAATACATCAGCGCCCAATTTCTCTGATAGCGTGACGACTTGTGCTTGTTCCCAAATAGTTGCTTTGTCATAAGGCCGAAAAAGAAACATTTCGTGTAGAGGTTGTAAGGCGGTACCGTGTAAAAACATGGCTTCGCAGCCGGATGTTTTAGAGACCACATGATAACCCATAGCATTAAACAGGGCGGCTTTAAGCCTTTCTGTGCCTGACTTGCCGCGGGTTCCCCAGCCACCAATCACCAGTGGAATAGCGGCGCGCGCTTTGCGCATTTGCCAGTTTGATCGTAAATGGCTGCCAAAAAATATCGCGGATAAACCGCCGCAAAAAATTAACAAATGATTGAGACTGTTCTGATAAACAGAAAAAAAGTAATTCTCAAATTGGCGCCAACTATCAATAAACCAGGGAGGCAGAACCACTGGGAAAAACCGTTGAACCTGTTGATCTAGTTTAAAGGCTTTATTGTTATGGTCTGTGTGCGGTGTTAGTTGTATGGTAAAACCTAGCGCAACGATGGCTTTTAAATAGGCGTCGGGTGCTTCGGCATCTCCCTCTGACCAGTTACGTAACTGCGCGTAGGTTTTGAAATGCCAGACTAATGTGGCTCGAGCTTTTAAACGACGCCAAAGTGAGCTGGGAGGGGTGAGCCATGTTATGCCCTCGCTGGTGGTGATCTTAATAGGTTGTGTCGGCCAGCCCTGATCAAGTGAAGAAATAATCTGGTCTACTAATGGCAGATACGGACGCCAACCTTCTTCATCCTCTTGAAATAACGGTTCGCCAGGTACCTTAGTGGCGCTGCATTCAGAAACAATATTTGAAGGGATATGCTGCTCGCCATAATAAACTCGACCTGACATATGTGAATAGTTCTGCCGTTTGTCTGTCGCGCTATGGCGTAGTTCGTGAATGAAACGCCAGAGGCGGAACTTAACCTTATGGTCCCTTATCACTTTGTTTGATGCGATATCAAAACCAAACCCATCCTGTGCTTGAACGGCCAATAAGTGTGCTTGGGATTCAGAACTTAGGTGCTTTCTTATTGCTCTGGGAAGACGGCGTGATTTTCCAAGCGGTAGGTCTTCGAGTGAGAGCTTGTCCATTACTTTCTGAGCATCTTCAAACTCATTCTCACGGGCTAGTATATACACCGTTGCCCAAAGTTGTTCTCGTGCATTGGCGGCCCAACGTTTGACTTTGGTTTCGCTATGCTGGGTGTGTAATGCAGTCATTGCCTCGATTAATAGGGCGTAAATAGGCTGTTCGGTGAGATTATCAACCGTGTGTTCCAATCGTGAAACCTGGCTAATAGCTCGAAAAAAATCAACGCTGGAATGCAGCGCGGTCCGCAAAACAAATGGCGTTTGTATAGGGTCGAGAAAGATCAGTATCTGCTGACTGCAGGCTTCTACTAACTCTGGCTGAGAGACTAATATAGGCAACTGTAGTACTAAACTGCCGCGTACTTGCTCACTGTTGTCTTCACTTAGCGGGGTCATCAGCTGTAACGCTAGAGCGCTTGGTAAACGTGGCAGTATATTGACCAGCCCTTGGCGCACAAAGTCACTGGGATCATGCTGCGCTAAAGGAACAATACTATAGAGCGGAGTATGTTCGCTTGCGTGGTCTGCGATAACGGTTAGCAAGTGTCGACGTAAGAAAATGAGATCATCAACTTTTGCCTGTTCAAAATGCCGTTGTGCAATTGATAACAGACTCTGAGGTTCTATTTCTGCAATCAACGCGGCTGCTTCAACTTGCGTCCAGATGGGTTGACGGTAATCTTGGGCGAAACGATAGACATAATGAGTAGTGGCGCTGCCTAAGTAGTCGGCATGGTTGCCTTTTAAGCGGCGAATGATGAAGCTTAAACACTTGAACGTCGCGTGCTTGAGTCGATCTTCTTGAACGTGTGTCAGCATATTTACGAGCAGGGGCTCAAGTTGAATCTGCTGCCAACGTTGCTTTATTTCTTGTTCATTCAACTCAGAAAACCAGTGGCTAGTAATATGTGCCAAGCGGTCGAGTATAAAGGTGATGTAATGTTCATTATCTTTATTCAACCGTGTAAAGCGTTCAGATATCGCATCGATACCGAAATAGCGTTTGAAGGACGCTTCGTCACCCTTTAGCTTTTTCTGGTTTGCTCCAAGCTGGCTTGCAAACTGTAAAATATAGTTTTGCCGCTCAAGCTCTGTTACCGCATTGCGGCTGTTGCTTAAAAATGTCTGATAATGTTTTTGATGCTGGTCGAGAATTTCTAATTGTTTCTTAAGTTCAGCGGTTAGAAAATCAACGATGGTTGCCAAAAGCTCGCTATCTGAACGATTTCGACTTTGAACAAACGCTCTGGCGTCAATTGTGCACCGCTCAATATTTTTACCTTCAAGGCGTTGATTTAGGTCGGTTAACCCTAAACAGAGAACAGTGTTAAGCTGTTTGCTCAAGGCTTTACTATTCAGTGACTGGGTCATAGTGAGGGCTGATCCGATAGTGTATTCATTTGTTGCTGATGTGTGCTCTGTTGCTGATACAGGCCTCGCATCGGAAGCACGGTGGGTAAATAGTCTGTTACACCTCGACCGTCGCTATGATTAAAGCCAATGGTTAGCGCTAGTGCGTTGTCTTTGTCGGTTATGTTATGAGTCAAATTCAGTGCGCCATACCACTCGTTGCCCGCGCTGTTCCATTGGTGAAAGCGAAGACTACCTTTAACTTCATTTTGTTGGCTGGATTTTTGACGATCTTCGTCACTAAAACGCTCAATATGGCGAAATGCTAATGCCGCAGTAAGCCCTTTATAATATTGCTGGTAGCCTGCTTGAACAGACATTTGGTCGAGTGTATCTAGCTTTTCATTACTGACGACCTTAGCGCCGATGTTAAGGCGGCTGTCTTGCCATAATCGATATCGCCAAAGGCCGGCCATGCGCCATCCATAGAGGTGGTCGCGCTTATAGTCGCTATAAACTAAAGGGTCTATAAAGTCGGGCCCATTGGGTGAGTCATTATCTAGAAAACGAACAAACCCTGTTAAAGAAGCATAAAGACTATGTTGGCGGTTGAACTGCCAGTCATGCCGGTACTCTGCGTCTGTATAGATATTTAATACATCATCACTAACGCCGTTAGAGGCTTGAAAATACTGTGCTTTCGCCTTTAGGCTGAGGCGCCAGTCAGTGAGCGAGTCTGCTAACATATACCTTTGCTCTGTGCCTAAAGTATTGCCGCTATCGTTGGTGTGGCGCAAAAATGTATCGCTTTTCCAATAGGCGTCGCTGCGCCAATCGCCAGAGGGCGTAGTCCAATATCGGTCATCGTTTAATTTTTTTCTATATAGGTGCCCAACCTGAAAGGCATTCAATGAGGCGTTGTTATCATCTTCATCGCTATCAGTTTCGTCGATCGATGCTTGGTTGGTATATTTTAGGTAGCCGCCCCAAGTACCTTCGTTTTCTTCACCGAGCTCTAAACTATCTTCGAGTGCCCACTCTCTGGCGATGGGGGTATATGGAATAGGGGGCGCAGGTGGCAGATGTATTGGTAGAGTGCTTGCCGGTAATTCGATTGAGTTTGGTTTTGATTGAAGGGTATAGACTCTTATTAGACGTTCTGTCTTGCCAGTTTTAGGTAAAAGCGTGATGATGCCGCTCTCTTGTTGGAAGTGGTAGCTACTGGAAACCTGATCGTTTTCGACATCATCGATGCGAAGCCACTGGGAAGCAGCAGCGAATACTTTCACAGGGCTGTCTTCCAAACTAACTGAATAGGCTTGCTTGACGGGATTCTCAATGAGAGCCCATTGATCGTTAGTGGTTTTGCGAAGGGCTCTAAATACGACTTGTTGGTCTGATGTTGCATTTAACATAGCCATACGAAGCTGATGGCTACCTGCTTTTAGATTCAGCGTTAAGGTCTTAAATTGGTTGTTCGGCGTCAAATAGACGTTTTGGTAAAGTTGTTGGTTTAACCATATTTGGACCGTTGCACCGTCTGCCGTGTAAGCGTTAAACGGCAATAGCTGTTTCAACTCTAATTTTAGATCAATGGGCCTGGTGCTATTGATGCTAACGTTCGAGTCGTTGAATGCAGACAACCATTGGCTAGACGTATCTTGCTGCCCGCTTAAACTGCGTCTTATCTGTGTTTTTGGGTTTGATACGGGAGCATGCTCAAATTGTATGTAGCGCTTTCCGGCACTGTCGACTAACTGTTGCTCAAGTCGCCATGTAGTGTATTTGTTGAGTCGCTGGTTTAGGCGATTTAGCAGCGGGCTTTTTGCTTGCTGCTGAATTAAGTGATTACCCTGTGCCACTAGGGATAGATTGTCATTTAAGGATAAACCGTCACTCTGATTGGTTTGACTTTGTTGGGGATGCTCTATGGTCCAAATCAAACGCAGTAGTGCTCTAGCTATGCTAGTCGAGGCTGTTAGCTCGTCATGGCTGTTTACATCAAGGCTAGTATTTATATCTTGATTGGTAAGGCTTAGCGGGTTTTTAGTATCGTTAACAGCTACCTGATTGATACGTTTTGCATCACTCGAACGAGTGGATAGTCCGATAGCAATATCTCCCTGTTCAGGGTGGAGTTCTATTTGGTGAGTGCCTTCGCCAACTTCATATTCAAAGCGCTGCTCCACGCCAACCTTCTTGTCTGAGCCGATTAACGATACCTCGTTTGATTGGGCGGAGGAGAACGTTGGAATATAACGGGTTTGTTGATTATCGCGTAACGTTATCCAGCTATTTTGGCTTTTCTGGTCTTTTTGATGAAGGAGTGATCGGTAACTGACAGTCAGTCTTGCTGGCCCCTTAACGGTAAATACCAGTGGCTGGGTTGGACTGGCTACGAGTCGGTAACTGTAAGTATCGAGCGCATGGCCATAAAGCAAAACAGCTGAAGCAGACGAAAAAGTATCGCTTTGCAGTGATTGCCATAAATGTGAGTGGGCAGTTGAGTTTGGTTGTGGTTGTGGTGGTGGTATTGGTAATCGCTGCGATGGAGCAACAGTGTTTTGTTTCAATGCTAGCACGTTATAGGTGGTGTCTATTGTTTGCTTTAGCGGCAGATTAGATTCGTTTGATAAGCTTTCCCCCATTAGCATTAGATAGCGGATTTCAGCCGTTTCGTTAAAGCGATACGCTGACAGTTTCTCAAGTGCACCCATACGACCTTGTTGTTTATAACGGCTAACAAGCGCTTGTTCTGCGTCGCTAGCGATATCTTCGTATGCTGGTGACTTCAGTATCTTGAGCAACCATTGCTCGTGAAGATAAAACTCACCTGACTTTAGTAATAAAACCGACAGAATATTAGCCGCCGGTAAGCGAATAGTAAGGTCTTTATGCATGGCTAACGGCGAAACAAGCTCAATGGCATTTGCCCAAGACTGCTGTTTAACTAGTACCTGTACAGTTTCTTGCCACCGAACAGGTACGGGGACGTTGTTAAGCAAACTAGGGTCGAGAGTGGGCGTTGTTTGTTCGAACTGCTTTGACCGTACCTGAATTCTGTGAGCAAGCTTAGACAGTGATAACTGCAGTAAGCGATCGTTTATTCTCTCACTTGGGGCACCCTTCGGCTCGTGATAACGCCCCCGCAAGAATGCAATCATATCAGCACTGTGACCTTCGCTAAGCTGGGTTAAGACTTGTGGTAGCTCTTCAGCAGATAGGCTAGGCGTGCTAGTCGTGAGGTATGCTAGTTGAAGCATGCTGGTAGTGTCAGACAGTGATTTTATATTGAGTGTTGTTGTCGTACTTGTCAGCGGAATAAACGCTTCTGCTGCAGCTACTTCGTCTTCTTTTAAATCCTGAGTTGCTGAGTCGAGCAATGTAGTCTTGAATTCAGGGTGATAAACAATGGTGCTGGTTTCACCTTTTTGGTTAGTGAGCAAAAAAGTCGTGCTTTGGTTGTTAAGGCCGGCTAAACGAACCCTTAGTGTTGTTGGGCCTGATAATGGGGGAAGCGAAAACGAAGCGTGTTGGTTTGCCCTTAGTTCAGTAAAGGTGCTTGTTGAATCGTCGTTGTTAGCTTCATTATTCAATAGCGCGGGGTGCTCTTGGATGGACGTGTATTTCGCGACGACAGGCTTAAGGTTAAATACATTGAGTGGCGCAGTTGAAACCGTTGATGCAGTCAAAGGGCGATAGAACTGTAGTCTATTAACAGATCGTTCTTGTATAGACTTTAGGAAGGTCTGTTGATCTTTCCAACGGCCGAGCAGCTGATCAGACTCTGCAGAAGAGTGTGACAATAAGGCATCGGTTAAGCGGTTTAGCCCTTGTTGATAATCGATTTGGCGTTGCTGATGTTCTTTAAGTTTAGGGTATAAAAAATCCTCGTTGCTAGATAACCCCCAAGGTGAGTCTTTGAACATACGCAGAGCCATTGGCCGAAATGACGTGAAACTTAATGTATGCTCGCCTTCGGGTATTTGTAAGTAATATTTCTCCGTATATGTACTGGTCTTGAACTCAATGTTGTCGTTTTGGTCGGTGGCGGGTAGCTCATTGCTACGACGGATAAAGGGGTAGCGAGCGGCTTCGTGTTGCCACTGCTGCCAAGGTTTACCATCAAGCTGAGTGTTAATTAGGTAACTGGGTAGGGCTTCATCGATACCTGTCTCAAGCAATAAACTCTCGACTTCGACAAATAAAGGGCCTTCTACAGAATAGGTGATTGAAGACTCACCGTTAGTATAAGCATACTTGTCTCGCTGACTAAGGTGAGGCGTCGTCAACCAGCCTGTTTGGCTATTGTTAGGTGCGATTAACTCCCGAGCTAGCGGGACGTTTTTTTGGCCAGTCACTCTGCTGGTCATGACAGATAGCGTGGTGGATTTATCATTCGTATTGTGGATTAAAAGCTGCCAATAATTATTTTCGGGCATTAGCAACAGGCTGTTGTCTATTTTACTAACGTGGTTGAGTGGGCTAAACAGGCCGTTCCCATCGCCTCTCAAAAGCGTAATACTATCGGGTGCTTGTGCAGTGTCGCTAACAAGTCGTGTAAACGCGTTGCGGGGGATACGGTAAGTAACAGACGCATTAGGTTGTAATGTAACGGCGTGCCAGTCTGAATGCTGTATATAAGCCTTTGATACCGTGCCTTTGGCGTACTCCCAGTTGGGTGCGTCATCCCAGTGCAGCTTATCGGCTGGAAAGTTCATTTTCGCGCTGGCCGGGAGGCAATTTAATAGCGCCAATAGACATAGCGCTTTAAAGCCCTCTGTTAATACCTCTAGTGGTGCTGTGGTTAGTTTATTCATGCTGTATTTCATTATGGCCAGCTACTCCACAATGCTTCTCGTAGGGCGTGCGATAGCCTGAGTTTATTGCGGGCCTCTGCTGAGAGTTCCATGTGAATAAAGTGGCTCTGTTGATGAGTGTTAGCCAATATCGCCAAACTACTGTTTTGGGTGCCACCCAATTCATCGATATCAGCGCCATAGAGATACGTCTTGAAGCCGGTTTTTTGGGCCATACGAGCTTGGGCGTTGATTAAAAAAGTGGAGGGTGATCGAGAACCATTGCTGAGTATAATATCTGCTGTTTTTCCTTCTGCTGTTTGTCTGTTTTTTTTGCTAAAGCCATGAACTTGTATTAAATATCGTTCTGTATTTTTGTGGGGGAGAGCCTCAGTAAAGGCAGAAAATAAACTGTTTGCCTGATGGGCTAAATCAGACTGGTCTGTTTGGTTTCTGTGAACGGTATTCAGGGCCACCGCGCGAAGGTTTTGTTCAAAGAAAAGCTGCAAGGCTAAATGCCCAGACTTATAGTCAAAGTATTGGTGTGGGGCTTGAATAACAAACTTGAGCGGTTTGTTCATCGCAAACAGATAAGCTCCCTGACCTTTAGCTGTTTCCTCTCTTTCCATTAATAGTAGTACAAGATGCGCTTGTTTCATGTGCTTGACCCTCAACCACTGCAGGCAAAAGCCTGCTGAGTCAGACAGCGTATTGAGTGAGTCGGGTAAACCGTTGACGGGGAGCGATGCCGACTCAATGTCTGACATGTTAAATAGCGCACTAAAAAGCGCTTTTGCATGTTGGTAGCGCTCTTGAGCAATGGGTTCAAAAGAGATGTCTTTTTGAGACGTTAGCAAGGCTGAAAGTGACTTAATAGAGTGTGCTTCTTTTGCGCCACAAGTAACGCTGCCTGCGTGGCTAACTTGAATAGACATACTGCACCCCAAAATCACAAACCCTGCCAACCATTGGATGCAACGTTTGATGTTGTTAATAGGCATCATTGGACTCTCTAAAATAGTCAATCTCGACTCCCTCTATGGGCGTTAGACGAGATACGTTAAAGTAACCTTCAGAGCCTTCGAGCAGACTAAACTGAACTTGATACTGCCCAACAGGAAGGTCATCGCCCAATCGATAAACAAAGTGTGAACCCGTATCTGTTTTTCGATCCCCCCGATTTAACATTAGGCCATGCTCTTTTGATTCTGACCCTGACCCTGATGAGGGTGCTAAACGCCAGTGTCTAATCGGAATGGTCATGCTATTGCTTAATTTTTTCTCAGCCGAATCATTGGGTTTAGTATTTAGCAGCCTCACTTCAATAAGCGTGTCTTCAATGGCGTTGTTTGTAGTTTCGCGGTAGTAAGTGAAGTTAAGCAATGTATCGGCAGTGGTTTTATTAATGGTATAGGTCATTTGCTGCTTTGTTAGGGAATACGCATCTTTTTGAATCAAGTAGCGCTCCCCAATTTTAAAATCCACTTGGTTGGTAAACCATTGTTCGGTAGAGCCGCGAATCGCTAATGAACGTAAACCTTTGGTTATTTGAGGTAAGGTGATTTTGCCCCATTTTCCGGTGATCCATTGTGAATGAATAACCTGATTATCTAACGCAATATCTATTTTTCGAGGGTTACCATTCTCACTCGTATACACTAATGATGGGGATAGCGTGCGATGGCTACTGGTGTTTGAAAAGTTAAGCTTTTTGGGTTGGTTTAATTGAGTAGACGCTGGGCTAAGCTGTCGATATCGTCGAACAGGCGACGCGGTAGATAGCTTTTCGTCACTACTTTCAGGCACTAATATCTGGTTAAGGTTTGACTGAGCTTGATCTGGTGGGATTTGCTCACTGGTAAACTGCTCATTCAAACTTGCTTCACGGTCTATCAGAGGGCGATGTTGAGTGCGTAGCATGACACTCTGGTCTTGACTGATCAGCGTATGATAATCATTAGGTCGAAGGTTAAACCAAGTAGGGATATAGCTTTCATCGTCAAACCAGCTTCTGTTGTGATCGGGTATATTACGAAGCAAGGGTAGCTTAAAAGGACGAGTTGATACATCGACCAATACTGGGCTAGTTGAGGTGATTTGTAGCGTGTGGATTGAGCTAGGCGCTAGATAATAGGCTGACTTTTCGACAGATACTCTGTTTGTGAACTCGGCTTCATTCATTGTCAGTTGACCCCCAGCGAGGCGTTCGTATCGCGACGGTTGATAGTCGAGGCTGAGGCGATGACTTAAAGGTGTTTCGTGGCTGTTAGAATTTACTGCCGTATTTTTATCTGTTAACCAGTTTGCGGTCGTCGTGGTGTTTATGTCGGTTGATAGACCTGATGGGTTGATAATTGCGCGGGTTTTAATTTGCACAGGCGTCGCTTGACCTTGCCAGTGCTCAATGGGGTAGGTTAGCGGTTGATTAGGGCCGACTAAAAAATAGCGCTTAAAATGTTTCTTATGATGTTCACTCTCTTCATCAGGCATTTTCTGAAATTCAATTTCAAGTGCCTGATCTGCACTTATTTCAAGTAAACCCTTTGGTATAGTGCCTTGCCAAGTCGAAACAGTGGGGTTGATAGCCTGCTTAACAATGGTAGGGGTAGGCGCGTCAAGGTTGTGAAAGGTTAGCGTAATATCCTGATTGTTAATGTTAGGGTTCAAGGGGCTATACGTGAGCTGCACTTCACCAGTCGAGTGAATAGGAAACGTTAGGTTTTGACCTTTACTAACCACTAAGGTTGAGGCGGGTAAAGAGGGAGAGCTATTATCGGCTACTGTCGCAGGTTGTGCATCGGTAACACGATATAACCCAAGGGTTGTGAAATCCACATCTACAACGCCATCGGGGCCTAAGTGCTGCCAATAGTTCGATAATAGAGCGTCTATTTCGGCACTTGTCCAGATATAGTGGGGGTACATATTGACGCCTTCTGTAAGGCGGGTACGTTTACTCTCACTTAATTTCCGCCACAACGTAGTAGCCTCTTCTTGGCTACGACTAAAGTTTTGGCGCACATAAATAGACGCGCCAGCGATTTCTGCGGGTTGATGCTGCAGGCGAATTTTTAGTCTCCGAGCTGTGGGCCAATGGCTCATTCGTAAAAAGATAGTTTGTCGAGTACCTGCATGAACACTAGAATCAGATAAAAAAATCTCTGGCACTAAGTCGTTCTCATTATCAGAGTGTGCGATGCGGTCTTCTTTAAGATTTACGTCTTGTTGGTTTTCATGTTGATGAACCCAGCGAGACGGTTTGGCATTAAACCAATAAGTATTTTGGCTGAGATGATTGTTGTGTTCATCTAGCAGCGTATATTCAATAGAGTATCTGGGATACTGTTTTTGCTGACGCATAATATCGACATTTTTCTGATTAAAGGCTTCTGGATTGTTGTCAGGTATAGGAAATAGCGCGATCGTTGAAACTTGTAAACGTTCAATTCTCTGATCTATTTTAAAACTCAAAGTAGAAGATGGTATATCAGTGTCTGCTGTTAGAGAACCTGCCTTTGTATTCGATAAGAGATAGACATCATTCCGCTCAGTCACCGCATTAGGGTAGGGTGTAGCAATATTGAGATGGTCATGCTGGTAGAGATCTTGCCAAAGTTTATAGCACAATCCGATGAAAAGGATTAAGCAGAGGAACAATATGCTACGGCCAAGTATTCTCATCTTATCGCTCTCCTGCCAGAAGCCAGCCTGACTGCCGTTTGATAAAACCCGCTACCGATGACTTGCCATTAAGTACGATGTGCTCCTCGGGGTTCAATGGGTCAATGCTAGCGAGAGCGACTAACTGTTTTTGAGCGTTAGTGATGGCTATAAAATAGTGCTGAGAATTTGTGTCTTGGATGTATTCAAGTTGGAGTGAGCCCAACGCCGATATTCCATTGGCTAGCATGATAATATCACCTGAATCAATGAAGGCGTTAAGCGGGTTGTAAACACTTGTCGGTAACGCTTGATTGCTGAGTTGAGTTGCATTTATCCAGTGCTCAATATCTCTGACCTGTAGATCAACGTGCATCGCCAGAAACTGTTTACGGTAAGTGGCTGTCACGCTGCCTTGATTTATTTTGCGGCGCAATTGCTCTGACAGCCAGAGTGTGACCATTTCAGTCTGCTGAGCGATGGGCATGTATTGGCTTAACAGACTGTGGTGATCTTCATAGCCTGCTTCAGTTGCTTCTCCGCCTACCAAGTTAAAGCTGAGCCCACTTAGCGCTATTTGTTGTGTGAGTCGATCAACTAAAGGCGGTGTAAATTCTGTGTTGGAATTTTGCCAGAGCGCTAAATGAATATCGACGGGGTTGTTCTCGTCCCACTGATTGGCACTTAAGCCTCTAGTTTGGATGACTAAGGACGTTTCAGATTGATAATGTCGCAATAGGCTTTGATGAACACGATTGAATAAAGTAACCGCATTGTCTCGTGCGAGTACATTAGCCTTGCCATCTGCATTTGCTAGGGCGTGGCTGCTCGGCACCAATAGTGATTGAGCGTTTAAATCGACAAATAGATTGATGGCATAGTCAAAGCTATTTGACTCAATGAGTGGGCGGGGCGCTTCGATAAAGTAAGGCGCTGCATTAACCAGTCTGAAAACATAGCTACCCCAATAGCGTTGTTGTGCTCCTGCCTGCTCTGTAAGAATCAAGAAACGTTCTGATGAGTCAGGTTGCTGTAAATTGACAATTTTATAGCCCATTACTTGAGCCATTCGATTAATGCCTTCTAAAGCCTGCCGCAGTTCATCTACCTCTTTATTTAGTGGGTCGCTATCAATCAATTGAAATAGCGGTGTTAGCACTTGCTCATCAAAAAATATTAGCTCATTGAGTTTCGCAGGCTTGTAAGACTCACTGTTCTTGCCCGCCCAGGTTGTTTTATGGGCTGTTAACCACTCGTTCAGCGCAATTTTTTGGATATCAATCTCTGGTTTGTTATCTGGCGATACAGCAGGCTCAAAACTGGCAATTAATTGCCTTATTCCCGCACTGGTTAGCATGAGTTCTGCAAACCCTTCCCGACTATATTCTCGTTGCCTATTAGAAAAAATAGGTGGGCTCCAGCTGACAGAAAAATCACCTAAGCTTGCTTTAAGCTGGGTGATATTCAAACTTTCTGGGAGGCTTTCTTTAATCCAGAGTTTATTGGGTATGGCTTGAGCAGTTAATAGCTCATCATCAAACCGTTCACCGTAAAGTTCACGGGCTGCGGTTCGGGTATAGCCTCTTAGTTGAAGTACATTTCGTTCGCTCAGGCGTTCATGAGCTATTTGAAAGAAACTACGAGGAACATTCAACATATCACTTTGTCTAAGAGGGTCTTGGAAGCGATGACTGCCTGCATAGATTAAGGCTTTGGCATTAAGGCGGTCATACATTCTTAGACCGAGATCAGCAATGCCGTTTTCATTTAATGGCGCAGGCACTTCGAGAGTCAGGCCTGTTGATTCATTCAGGTTGACCACAACAAGGCCGCCGGCCCTCTCTGGACGACTATCTTTAATGATTAAAGAGTTTTCAGGGGTGTGAATGATATCAACATCAATACTTGAGAGTAGGGCGAAGGCTTCAGTCAGCTTGGGGGTGTTTGCTGACAGCGGTCGAACTGGAGATTGCAACGCTTGCCTGATTGCAATAAAGGCTCGCTCATAAGTAGCAAGGTCTTGCAACGTTGGCGGGGTATATTGCATTGTTCGAGATTGATAAAAATTGGAATAGCCTTCGATCACTAGTTGGTCTTGTGTCTGCTCTGATAGTTTAATAACAGCCGCAGAGCGGCTAGTACCGAATGATGATTTAGGAGAAAGGTCTATTAACGTTAGCGCATAACCAATGATGCTAGCGAATATCAGCGCAAAGGCTGATGTTTGAAGTGTTGCCCGTGTAACCAGTGTCGGTATGTCTTTCTGAAACATTTTTAATGCTAACAGCGTACTCAAAAGGTAGCCAAAGGCAAAATAATCACTGACTTTTACTTCTGGAAACCACTCAATGAGGATCAGGCTTAGTAGGTATTTATACATAAAACTGAGGTTGAAAAAAAACAACAGCAGGCGAGAGCCTTCCATATTAAAATGCGCAAACAACGGAAGTTTAAGACATGCTCTGCCAAGCCCTAAAATGATAAACGCTTCAACAAACGTCACCAGCAGTTTACTGGGTTCGTACCATTGAAGCGCGAGTAAAGAAGGAATAAGTATCCCGTTGAATTCCCAGCCATACCGAAGGTTCATTTTTGAAGCGATATAGGCGGTTGTCAGCAAAATGATATAGGCTTTTGGTGTTGCTAGAATCGAGCTCGCAATGTCTTCATAAATGAAGCTCAAATTTGAGATACTGAAGTTGGTATAGGGGATCACCAAAAAGTTAACAATCAGGTAGGTGATGCCCAGGTATAAAAGTAACGATGAGCTGCCTCTTCTAACCCCACCATTCCACATTTGGTTGGCGATCAAAGAGACGATAATAAGGCCAAAACTCTGTAGATTGTTTCGGTAATCAAAGTCGACGCCAGCATTTACTAGCTCTTGACCTAGCCAGGGTAATAGCCAACTGTCAAAAACCACACGCACCAAAATACTGACCAAGACTAAAGCAAAAAAACGGTCTCGGCCAAACATCTCGCTGGCGCCTAGCCGCCGCATCGTACCGCTAGCCAATAGTAGTGTAATAAAGTAAGTAACTATCCCTTCTATAAGAATAACACCCGCGCTAAGAGGCTTAACGATAAGCAGTGGTACGAGATAACCAGGAACAACAAGCCCAGATAGTGCAAAACCAAAGCGCAGGTTAAGAAATGCAACGACCCAAATGCCAACCCAAACGGTGACAACGACAGAGCTAGCAAGTCCTCCGTCTGGAAATAGTGGCAGTGGGAATATCGTCATTATAGATACTGCTTGATACGTTCTATCAGTTCACTATAAGTTTGGGGGAGCAATGGTTTGACATATACTTTCTCGACCCCGAGTTCATATAGCTCTTCATGAATACGCTTATTTGTTACCCCTGTTGTAACAAAAATGGGGGTTGTATGCCCTAATTTCTTAAGCTCAGTTATAAATGATAAGCCATCTGTTTGAGGCATGTTTAGATCGCTGATGATTACGTTGAAGGACTCTTCTTGTAACGCTAGTAATGCAATTTGACCATCCCGTGCATGAACTGTGTCGATGTTTTGCTGCTCAAGAAAGGCGATAGTCATCATAGAGAGCATTTTATCATCCTCTACTAGTAGCACGCGTTTTTTGTTTATAGGTTGATTCATTAGATCTCTGCGGGTTTGTAAAAGTTAATAACAGGTAGCACAATAGTGATTTCAAAGCCGCTCCCAACCTCAGAAGCACTATCGACAGTTACCGCCCATTGATGCACTTCTGTAACCGCTTTTTTGAATAACGATAGGGCGTCGGTTTCAATATAGCTCGTATCGATACGGGGGGCTGCGAGCTCTTTTTGGGGTATCCCATAGCCTGAATTACTCATTGTAATCAGGATGCTGCCATCATGCATCAGGTCATCTTGTCGTTGCTGTTCTATTAGCGTTACCTTAATTTCTGTATCAGGTATTGCATCATTTACCAGTAAGTTTAGGCTATGCCTTAAAAGGCTATCAAGCGCATCTTCAGCAATAAAAATAAGGCTGGTAAATGAAGGTAATGCAGTGTTAAACGATATTTTAGCTTGTGCAGCGGGCTCTTTAAACTCAAGCAATGCTCGCTTAAGTAACGGTAGGGGGTGGAGTAGCTTACCTGTAGGCGCTTGATTATTAGCCGCGTCATTAAGCAGCGTTTCGGCATTGCTCAATATTTCGCTAGAGTGTTGCAATGTTTGGCTGATTTGAGTCATCAGTTTCTGATCTGCATCGGGCGATAAACTTAACTGAAGCTGGCATAAAGAGAGCGAGCTAAGATCGTTTCTTAGAATAGAATATAGGTTTTCATAGGCTACGATGTCGGTGGTAAACCTCTGCTGAATGGGGGTTACATTGATAAACTCGAAAAGAATACCTAATAACTCAAACGGTAGAGAGCTATCATTAATTGAGCCAGTCGTTTGAGGCTGTGGTTTTATTGATCGTATGCGTAGTAGGTACTGACGCGATTCAATTAAGTCGGCTAATGGAAGGTCAACACTTGCTGAGTTCATAACGACATGCCGTAACCTGCGTCTAGCTTCGTCTTGGCTGATACCGCAAGCTTGCGTGATAAGATCAAGTGAGGTCAGGTCATAAATAGAGAGGTGAGACTCAAGGGCTAATTGATCCATCAACTGGTTACTACTCATGATTTGACCAAAAAGGTCATACAGAATTGCCGCAGAACTCATGCCATCAAATATGCCTTCCATGACGCGAAGTCTATGGTCTAAGCCATCAACGGCGGTTTTTAATGACTTATGATTGTTCATCCCTAAGTTAAAATTTAATAACTTAGTGACGAGTTTTCTATTAATACGGTCTTCATAGTTAAACGTTTTACGGTTGTGAATGAGGTGAGCTATTTGTTTTGCAAAAATATTAATATTTGAAAAGAACTTGTTCTGATCCCAGTTATCGTCGGGAATCACTGTAAAAGCCCAAAATCCTAGTACTTCCTCTGCAAAGCGAAGAGGAATAAGGTATTGCTTTTCGCCTTCAAAACTCTCTTTAAAATAATGACGGTTTTCAAGGTCCAAAGGTATTTGTTGCAGCAACGATTGGTCGTAAGGGTAACGCTGATAATCACGGCGGCGCTCAGCAATGTCAGAAATGCTACAGCCTAGACTCTTTATCTCTTTGACTCGATGGTCGTTTTCAACGCGCTCTAACAGAATAGAGCGGTTCAACAATAGATGCTGATTAATGAATACGATGATTTGGTTCCATGGGTCTTCTACCTGATAAAAACTATGCGGTGTCTTTTTCGATTTTAATTGCGAAAGTATATTAAAGCGCAACGTTTCAATAATGTTCTGTTCTGTGATGCGATGCAGCGGTATCGCTGTTGATAATGCCGCGATGATCGATACGATGAAGCTAAATACTGGCAGGTAAAAATAGTGAAAGCTCACTATGTACCAGTCTATCAAAAGAAGTGATATGGCCGACGTAAAAATGATGATGATGCCCAAGCGTATCGTTAGCCACTGAAACGTAAACAAATAGAAGAAAAACAACAATACGCACACCATTGCTGTTTGCCATGGTTTTAGCATGCCGATATCTGTTTGATTAATTAATGTATTAAGTGCCATTGCCTGTACAAGGCTAGGGGATAGTGGTTCAGCATAATTATTGTATGGGGTTGTTAACCCCGTGGTAATGTTGTTGAGCGGAGGGGTGATGAGTATGATTTTATCTTTAACTAACTCCTCGATCATCCCAACTGAAATTAGCTTTTCAGCATTATATCTCGGTATAGGCTGAGAGCCTTGGTTGAAGTTGATGACGAGAGGGTTTGCCTGACGGTCTGTTTGAGTGATGACAGACTGAAACCCAGTGAGTGTTTCTCCATTGGTTACAAGCTCTAGCGGAATGCTGCGAGTGATACCAAAACTTGATGTTGCGGGTAGAGCAAAACCTAACGGTGAAGCCGAGGGTATAAGCGCTTCGTATTGGTAACCAACAACGCCACCATCCTCAAGAGTTCTGTTGACTATCGGTGCGTACATCACTTGTTCGTGGCCTAACCATTTTTTTAACTGAGTTTGATCAAACTCAGTCAATGAATGCATAAGCACAATTTTGCTGGGTGACAGCGGCAGTAAGCGCTGCATAATACCTGCGATGAAATCGGGTGAGCTATTCTGTTCTTGAGGTGCTACCTGAAGCAATAACACGTGGTTTGACTGAGGTGTTGCATAACTATTAAACACTAGTTTGTCGTACACCAATAGCTCGGGTAGTCGCAATGATCCAGATAAGTTAATTAATACTAAAAAACTGGCCATAAGGAGTGCCGCAATAATTTTTGTCCAGTCAGCTTTTTGTGTTATCGACTGTAAGACACTGTTAGCATCTTTAACATTAGAACGCTTCTTGCTCTTGAATGGAAAACCCAACAAGTTTCTATCACCTTATGAAGAATTAAACTAAATGACCATGAACAGCAAAACGGTGTGGTTTACTATGTTAAAACACAACTTGCCTCTACGTTTTATATTGTTAGGGCATGATTCATGCCTAACTATAAAACAATAACTACTTATAAGGCAGTATAGATGCTTTTAAGTAATGTATTGGAGAATTGAATAAACGATTTTACAAAAGTTAACAGCGTGAGAGTGTTCTGTTCGGTGGTTGTTCAATATAATTAGCTTATAGAATTCAAAAGATGGTAATGATGAAAAAAATAATTAAAGTTATAACTGTTGTAGGTGCATTCACTGCGTCAAGTGCTCAGGCGATACCGTTGCAGTTAGACGTGACACAGCTAGACTGGTATAACCCAGTGAGTGGCTCAAATATTGTGTATTCGGGCAATGATAGTATTGCCGGAAACGAAGTGATTAGCTGGGGCGTGCCTGTTAAAGAAAAGCAAAGTGGTTACGAACTTGAGGTCTATAACTCGACGTTTGACGTAATAAGCGACCAGAGTTTCTTGTTAGGCGACTTTACCCATCATAACTATGTCATGAAAAGAGGCACCTCTATTTACGAGGCTAGCTTAAAGATGGGTGTTGCGGTAAGCACGCCAACACTCAACGATTCAATTGACCTGTCGTTTTTGTTCGATCATACAGAAACAACAAATAATTGCACCTCAAGCCCTACATGCTCAAATGATCGGATTAAAGTAGTCAGTAATGCGACTAATCAGTTTTCGTTTAACAATACGTTGTATGAGTTTGAGATTCTTGGCTTTATTACTAATGGCGTGCTATCGGACATATTTAGCACCGTTGAGAATCAGTCAAGTGTTGCATCATTGGTGGGTAGAGTGAATACGGTTTCAGTTAGCGAACCAAGTTCGTTTGGAATTTTCTCATTGGGCTTTGCGGCATTATTGTTCACGCGTAGAAAATCACTCAAGTGGGGCTAACCCCCCACTCAAGTGATCTTAACGCTACTTTACGATATCCGCAGACAGTATCTTCGAATAAACGCGATAACCTTCTGGCAGAGTTGCGATTGTCGGGTCCTTTTCAATTTGGCTTCGGCTCCTAGGCTTTATGGCTTGTTTTATTCTCCAGCGCTCTTTATTGACTAACTTTCCCGTTGCATCAGTCACTGTAGACTCAACTTCAATTTCTATCACTGTTATCTCACTATGGTTTTCAGCATAGGCCTGAAGCTCTCGGTTTTTTCCTAGCATGTGTTTGATCTTAATGTATTTATCAGGCTGATTAGGTAGCTCAAGCTTAGCGAGTTTAATTCTCGCGTTTTGGCCATTGCGGCCTTCAGCCTGAGAGGCTTTGCCATAATGCAAAATGGCGTTGCGCTGATCGCCTTGAAGCTGAGCAATATTACCTAGACCTAGCTCTGCAACAGACGTAGGAAGTAGTTGCGCGCTACGTGTAAAATCTTTTTTGGCTTGTTCAAGGTTACCTAGTTTTTCGTTTGATATGCCTTTCTTTAGATAGCTTGAAAACTGCTCTGGGAATAACGAAACAGACTTTTCGTATTGTTTAACCGCTAAAGCGTCTTTGCCTTGAGCACTGTAAATGTCTCCCTTAGTGGCATAAAAAAGGGCTTCATTAGGCTCAGCTTTAATGGCTTTCTCAATTTCGGTCATTGCGGCAGTAAATTCTTTTTTAGCTATTAATGCAGTTGCCTTGTCTTGGGCGTTATACGCATTAGTCTTGCTTAAAAGGTATTTCATGTGCTTTTGAAATTCAGTTTTTCCGCGGTAGTTACCTGCAGAGGCAAACGCAGTAACATGCTCGCGGTTTGCTTTGACGCGGTCAGGAGAAGGGGGGTGAGATGCAAATAGCCCCTGCAAAAAATTGGATTGCTGGTTGTTAGATAGCTCAACAAAAAGCTGTTGAAGTTCAACCGCTGCATTAAGGTCATAACCGGCTTTGGCCATATACTTCATGCCATATTGATCTGACTCTAACTCATGGTCTTGGCTGTATTGAGCCATGGTTAATTGTGCGCCCATGGCTGCGCCACCAATAATCAGGTCTTTATAGTCGGTTCCTTCGGCTGCCATGCCAAGCCCCATCATGCCGTATTGAACGATCATTCCTTGCTGCATACGTTGGGCGCTATGGCGTGCTGCAGCGTGAACAATTTCATGGCTAAGCACTGCAGCGAGTTGTGCTTCATCTTCTAGTCGAATGAGTAACCCTCTATTTAGCGCTATTTTACCCGAAGGTAAAGCCCACGCATTAGGGACGGAGTTATTCAGAATCACAAATTCATAAGGAAGGTCAGGACGGTCGCTGACTGCGGCTAGCTTTTTACCTACGCCTGCAACATAAAGGGTCAGCTCTGGGTCTAGATAATATAATCCGCCCTGAGATTGCTGTGCCGGTTTATACTGAGACTGACCTATTTCTGCGTCTTGACCTTCGGGCAAAAACATCAATTGTTGTTCGCCTGTCACTGGGTTTACGGCACACGCTGTCGATAGGGCCGCTAAAAAAAGTATGGTGATAAGCCTGAGCATTGTTACCTCTGAAATAGTAATGTTCATGTATTTACACCATTTTGACCAATTTAGGCTTTAAACTGCAATAGATGTCGAGGTTTTATTAATGTTTTGCTAACCCTATCTATACCTGAACAACACAGGTGCAGTAACAAGCTTTCGTTGAAAGTCGGTGATGAGAGGACTATAGTGCCTCAAATCTTAACCATGCGATTAATACTGCGTTATTTTTAATAAGAAGGAATGATGTTTTCAGATTACCTATTCGATATGATCGCCATTAGCTGGTTCGTGCTTATTTGGGCGGGCTATAGCTACTATGCAGACTACCATAGTCAAAAATACCCAACCTTATCGAGTACGCTTGATTTGTATCGAGGTGACTGGATGCGGCGCGTATTAATGCGTGAGAACCGAATTGCAGATGCATCAGTCTTGGGTAATCTTGAGCGAAATGGTGCTTTTTTTGCCTCAAGCAGCTTGCTTATTATGGCTGGTATTTTAACTGCGATTGGTTACGCTGATGAGGCCATGGCTATCTTTCAGGATTTGCCAATCGTTGCTAATAACGGACGAACCATGTGGGAGCTTAAACTGGCAACGCTGTTGATTGTATTCGTATATTCTTTCTTTAAATTCACATGGTCGATGAGGCAATATAATTTTTGTTCTGTCTTAGTGGGTAGTGCGCCTTTAGTAAATGAAGAAAAGGTCAGTCCTGCTGCACGAAAAGCGTTTGCAAATAGCGCAGCAGAGCTAGCTAACCTAGCGGGTGATACGTTCAACCTAGGGCTAAGGTCATATTATTATGCCCTTGCTGTTTTGGCTTGGTTTATTCACCCGATTGCTTTTATAGTAGCGACTACAGCGGTCGTAGTTATTTTATACCAGCGAGAGTTTTACTCTAAGGCATTATGGGTTTTACGTTCTGGTAAAAGTTTTGATGAAGAGAAGTAATAGTTTATGACAAATGATCCCGTTTTGTTCGGCAAGGTATCTCGGTTTGTCGGTTCTTTAGCTCAATGTAACACACTAGGTATAAAAACCGTTCAGGCGGTACCTAATCAGTTGATTCTAGAATTACCTTACTCAGATGCGATAATTGGTAATCCATACACTGGGGTTATTCATGGGGGGGCTATAACGACCTTAATGGATACTGCCTCAGGGTCTGTTGTGATTTGCGGTTTAGAAGAATTCGAGCTGTGTCCGACACTGGACTTACGTGTTGACTATATGCATGCCGCAGCACCAGGTGAATCGGTATTTGCCAAAGCGACCTGCTATAAAATAACCAAAAATATTATCTTTACACGATGCCTCGCATATCAGGGCGCGAACGAAGAGCCTGTGGCTCAGTGTGTTGCAACGTTTATGAGAATAGGGGCAGAGGCTACACCGCTCCCTTTTCGACAAATGATCATGGGTACTGACTTATTAGAAGAACGTTCAAATGAAGATGCTAACCAACAAGGGCAGGTGTAATGGATTTAAGAGAGTTAGTAACACGGGCTCATGATAGTGGCGACTATTCAGAGCTGATTGCGACAATACCGTACGCTGTCACGATTGGTGTTGAGTGTGAACGTTTCGGTGATGAGGTAATGTTTAAACTACCCCGTAAAAAAAGCAATATTGGTAACCCTATTTTGCCTGCGATTCATGGCGGTGTAATTGGTGGGTTTATGGAAATATCGGCATCACTTTATTTGGTGATGTTTCAGGATACTCCCAAGCTACCTAAGATCGTTGATATCTCGTTAGACTACTTACGAGCAGGGTTAGACAGAGATACTTATGTTGAATGTAAGCTAACGCGACAGGGCAGCCGAGTTGCCAATGTTATTGTCACCGCTTGGCAGAAATCACGAAATGAACCAATTGCATTAGCTCGTGCGCATTTTTTGTTTAGTTAAACTTTTCAGTCATGCTTGAAATTATTTTAGCCGTCCCCAAATAAGATATCACCAGTTCGCTACGGTGTTTTTGATCGTAGCGACAAGCTAAATATAAATCCGCTCCCCGAATGAAAAGAGAGTTAAGCTAAACATGACTGTAGAAACAAAAAAAGAAACCTTAGGTTTTCAGACAGAAGTTAAACAGCTTCTTCATTTGATGATTCACTCTTTGTACAGCAACAAAGAGATATTTCTCCGTGAGCTTATTTCTAACGCTTCAGATGCAGAAGATAAATTGCGTTTCGAAGCACTATCAAAACCTGAACTTTATGAAGGCGATAGTGACCTTAAAATTCGATTGGCGTTTGACAAAGAAGCCAATACCGTCACTATTTCTGATAACGGTATAGGCATGTCTCGTCAGAATGTACTGGATCACTTGGGTACTATCGCCAAGTCTGGTACAGCTGATTTTATGAAAAACTTGTCAGGCGACCAGCAAAAAGATTCACAGTTAATTGGCCAGTTTGGTGTTGGTTTTTACTCAGCGTTTATAGTAGCCAAAAAAGTAGAAGTCTTTACTCGAAGAGCAGGTTTAGACGCTTCTGAAGGTGTTCGCTGGGAGTCAGAAGGCGAAGGTGAATTTACGCTTGAAACGATTGAGAAAAAAGAGCGTGGTACTTCAGTTGTTCTTCACTTAAAAGATGACGAAAAAGAATTCGCAGACGGTTGGCGTTTACGCAGCTTGGTTAAAAAGTATTCTGACCATATCTCATTCCCTGTAGAAATGCTTTCAGAGCCTGCTCCTGCAGCAGAAGGCGAAGAAGCGAAAGAACCTGAGTTCGAGGCAATCAATGAAGCCACTGCCCTTTGGACGTTATCTCGATCAGAAGTTAAAGACGAAGAATATAACGAGTTCTATAAGCACATTAGCCATGACTTCCAAGATCCACTTACGTGGTCTCATAACCGAGTAGAAGGAAAGCTTGAGTACACTAGCTTGCTTTATGTACCGGCTAAAGCCCCTTTCGACATGTACAACCGAGAAGCACCGCGCGGATTAAAACTTTACGTTCAGCGTGTCTTTATAATGGATGATGCTGAGCAATTCTTGCCGCTTTATCTTCGCTTTATTAAAGGTGTGGTTGATTCTAATGACTTGTCACTTAACGTATCGCGTGAAATTCTACAAAGTGATAAAGCGGTCGATAGCATGCGTAGTGCATTAACTAAGCGAGTGCTAGATACCTTAACTAAGCTTGCCAAAAATGACCCAGAGAAGTACCAGGCATTTTGGAATGAGTTTGGTCAGGTGTTAAAAGAAGGCCCAGCAGAAGACATGGGCAATAAAGACAAAATTGTTAAACTGCTTCGTTTTGCGACAACCCATACGGGCAAAACAGATCAAGATCAATCAGTAGAAGACTACATTGGCCGAATGAAAGAAGGTCAAGATAAGATCTACTATATTGCTGCAGATAGCTTTGGTACTGCTGCTAGCAGCCCACACCTAGAAATCTTCCGTAAGAAAGGAATCGAAGTGTTGGTGATGTCAGACCGTATAGACGATTGGATGATGTCTTACTTAACAGAGTATGACGGTAAGCAGTTCCAAGATGTTGCCAAGGGTGCACTTGATCTAGGTGATGTTGAAAACGAAGAAGTTAAGAAACAAGAAGAAGAGGCGACTAAAGAGCTTGAAAGCTTGCTGACTCAAATTAAAGAGTTGTTAAAAGATAAAGTCGCAGATGTGCGTGTAACAAGCCGGTTGACTGACTCTCCAGCATGCTTAGTGGTTGGTGAGCAAGATATGGGGGCGCAGATGCGTCGCATCATGGAAGCGGCAGGCCAAAGCCTACCTGATAGCAAGCCTATCTTCGAGCTTAATCCAGAGCATCCTTTGGTTAAGCGCCTTAACGAAGAGCAAAATGATGAGCGGTTTAACGACTTAGCTTGGGTTCTGTTTGATCAAGCGGCATTAGCCAGTGGCGATGCGCTTAAAGAGCCCGGCGCGTTTGTGACTCGGCTTAATAAACTGTTGCTAGACTTGAGCAAGTAATCGCTAACAGTGCTAGCAAAGGCATAATAAGTGCCTATGCTATAGATATGGGCAAGAACGTTCATATTAAGAAAGGGTGGCCTATTAAGGCTGCCCTTTTTTTTAAGGAAAATTAAGCCTTTATCTGCAATAATAATTTTATGCTTATAATAAAATCATTTGCTGCCGTCTCGATCAAAAAAAGCAGTATGAAGATTAATAGGAGAAACAATGAATCAATCACAACCTGGAATTCTGAAACCAATACCTCTTTCAGCACGGTATCTAATTTTCTCTATAGATGATGAAAAGAGTCTCTCTGAGGCGTTAACGAGGCTTTCATTGATTGCAGATGGGGATGAAGTCGTTGTTGGGCTTGGTCATTCTTTATTAACGACATTGGGTGTTGAAATAGAAGGAATGAGGCCCTTTCCATCGTTTGTTAGTTGTGGCGTAGAAATACCCGCCACGCATGGGGCTCTGTGGTGTTGGTTAAGAGGACGCGATAGAGGCGACTTAATACATAAAGAACGCGAGATCAGTCGTGCGCTGGCGCCCGCATTTGTAATAGATGACATTGTTGATTCTTTTAAGCATAAAAGTGGTCTTGATTTGAGTGGCTATGAAGACGGCACCGAAAACCCAGAAGGTGAAGAGGCGATAGCCTGTGCGTTGGCATCATCAAAACAAATGGGTGTCGATGGTAGCAGTTTTGTTGCTGTTCAGCAGTGGGTGCATGACCTTAATAAATTGGATGAAATGGAGCCCATAGAGCAAGATCATATTATCGGGCGGCGCAAAAGCAATAATGAAGAAATTGAAGATGCGCCTGAATCAGCTCACGTAAAACGTACAGAACAAGAAAGCTTTAGCCCGCAAGCGTTTGTTATTAGACGGTCTATGCCTTGGGCAAATGAGGCGGGCGAAGGGTTTAACTTTGTTGCGTTTGGTGAGTCATTTAACGCATTTGAAGCGCAACTTAATCGCATGACAGGTAAAGATGATAAAATTATTGACGGGTTGTTTAAATTTACAAAACCGATAACAGGCGCTTATTTTTGGTGTCCACCGGTAGTCGAGGGTCGATTAGATTTTACCGCATTGAATCTAAGTTGATTGGTTCAGCTTATCATTCATAACGCTTGATGGGTTAAGAGTAGCGCGCCTATAATTTTGAAAGAAACTTAATTCAATAGTGTAGGCGCGGCTCTAAGCCACAATTTTTATCGCTTTAAATAACACTTAAAGCGTCGATAAATCATAAATCATGGTTTTGTTTCTGCCACTTTCTTTACATTGATAAAGCGCTTGATCTGTTTTTTCTAGCCACTGTTTATAATCTTCTAACTTTTTAGAGGCTTCACAAATACCTAGACTAATAGTGAACTTTATTTCGATACCGTCGTGAACAACCGTGGTGTCCTCGATAGCTTTTCGTAAGCGCTCACAATAAATGAAAGCATTCTCAGACGAAGTGTGTCCTAGAATAATACCAAATTCTTCTCCGCCGTAACGACCGGCTATATCTGTTTTTCGCAGTGAGTCTCGCAATAGCTTTGACACAACCCTGATGACTTCATCGCCTGCCTGGTGACCGTAGGTATCGTTTACTTTTTTAAAGTGGTCAATGTCAAACATTACTAGCGAAGAGGTTGTATCGTATCTCTGAAGTCGGCTATATTCGTTTTGTAAGCATTCTTCCCAATAGCCTCGATTGTTTAGCATGGTTAAGCGGTCGGTTCTACTGAGAGACTCGAGTTCTACGTTGGCTTTTTCGAGCGCTTTTTTATTACTTGCGATGTCTGTGACGTCATAAATGATAACGCAGATGCTGCTGACTGATCCATCGACTGAAACCAGTGGGCTTATACTGACGTTCTGGTACATAAATTCTTCTGTACCGGTAATAGGGCGATAGTTTTTAAATTTAAATAAATAAGGGCGTAACTCCCAAGTAATAAACGCTCGACTCTTAAGTAGAAAAACCGACTCAGCTTTTTGCGTAAACCATTCTTTAGGGATATCACCAAATACATCAAATAGTACTTTGTCTTTGACTGATAAAGGGGGGATACCGCTGTGATTTTCCATAAAACTATTCCAGACTTGAACCTTAAAGTTTTTGTCTAGAACAATCAGACCTACATCGATGGTCTGCAACATATCCATTAACCAATGGAACTCTTTTATGTCTAAATTATCTTTTGCCATAACGCGTTATTAACCCATCAGATACGATAGTCTCTGATTCAAATTGTCGATTGAGTCTTCTGTAAAAAGCAACATGAGGTCGCAAGTGATATCATAGTTTTCAATTTCGTAGGTTATCTCAATTGCCAACGTTTGCTTCCAGCGTGTTTCGTTTGTTTTAATCAGGTCGCTCACCTTAACGTGCTGCCCAAGAACCATGGGGTGACCTTGGCTAAACGATATATCAAGTTGTTGAGCGATACCGCCGGTGCATGCACCTACTAATATGCTGGCGATATCCATAATTAATTCAAGCTCTGTTATATCATTAAGCTCACCGCTAAATTTAAGCAGCTTTGCTATATCGGCATAACTAGAGTCGCTAAAGATGAGTAGCGCTTCGCCGGCTATCCCTGATCCAATAAAACCTTGGCATACAGCGGTAAATGTATCTTCTTGCTCCACCTGAGCAAGTGCCATTTTAAGCTCGCTGACTTCTAAAATATTAACGTTCGGGATCGGCATCTTAACAAATACATCTAGTAATCTTGCTAATAAATCCGCAGCCTGACCCATTGCAACGTTTGATATCTCTTGAATACAGTCACGATATTGTACTTGACCAGCACCCGCAAGTTCCGCCTCTGATCTCTGAAGAGGAGGAGGGGGGGCAGCGCTGCCATCGGTTGAAGTGCTGTCTGTACTTTTAGAATAAAGGCCAAAGCTTTCGAGGATAACGGTAAGGTCATCAACGCCAATAGGCTTTTTGATAAACTCTAATGCGCCTAGCGCTTTAACTCTTTCGCGAGCTTCCGGCTGAATGTCACCCGAGACCACGATTACCATTGTTTGAATATCATTTTTTACAATGGATTCAAGCGTTTCGTAGCCATCCATAACCGGCATATTAAGGTCAAGAAACAAAATCTCGCCTTTACCTTGTTTAAGTTGCTCTATCGCATCTTGACCATGAACAGCGTAACTGATTTCGATATCCCAATCAGCTGGTAAGGAGCGAGCCATTTGCTTTCTGGCAACGCTAGAGTCGTCACAAATTAAGACGGGTGTTGTCATTGTTAGTATTTTGCTCTTTTTGAATGATGCCCGATTTGACGTTCATAGAAGCATAGCCAGTCTTAGGTGAGCCATAGCCACTGACGCCATTAATATGGGGTGTTAGAGTAAGTAAAGATCAATAACCGGCTAGGGGCAAGTCGAAAATAGAGGAAAGGGGGGTAACAAACGGAAAAAGACAGCCAGATGGCTGCCTTTAATAGGGAGATTGTTAATAACTACGCGGATGAACGGTTTATCGCTTAGCTTCTCTGCGTGCAGCGGACGTTGTGAATTCACGACGCTTAAAATCAGGGTTGTAGTTAACTGGCCCTTGCTTATCTACACCATCTAAATAGTATCTTTCAGCTTTTAAGTCGTAGGTAAGCTCTACTGCAATCCATGTTGCAGGTACTTGATAATTATTAATGGTATGGGCTTCAGATACTCTCCAAAGTTCTCCATCCTCATTATAATCTTCTGCTAGCACAATCTGCCAAGTATCTTCATCAAAGTAGAATCGTCTTTTATGATAAACGTGGTTTAGGCCTTCTCTTAATTTGCCTTCTACGACCCAAACTCTGTGAAGCTCGTAGCGTGTTAGGTCTTGGTTGATATGTGACGGTCTAATAACGTTTTCTGCATCCTCACTGGCTTTATTAAGTTTATATGAGTTGTAAGGAATATAAATTTCCTTTTTGCCTTGCAGCTCCCAGCTATATTGGTTGGGCGCGCCGTTATACATGTCTTTTTGATCAACGGTACGCAGACTCGCTGTTGATGGTAAGTCCGTTCCATAAGCTAGGTTTGGTACTCGTCGTAAGCGCCTTTCACCTGCTTGGTATCTCCAGGCTTTTCGTGGTGAGCGTACCTGATCTAATGTCTCATGTACTAATGTAAGCGTACCTGCTAATTTTGCAGGGCTGACTATTTTGGTTTTCAAATAGAAAATTTTGTTATCAATCTCTTCTAGCGTAATGCCGGGCTCAGCATAGGCAAAGTAATATCCATAGTTAGTCAATATGGGGGTGTATGAACCATCTTTTGTTGGGGTTACAAACGCGGCTCTATATTCGTACTGTTCGCCTCTAAAGCGAAGAATGTGGTTCCAAATAACTTCAACACCGTTTGCGGGTATCGGAAAAGGGCTTGTTGCAATGGTGCTCTTTACGCCATTGGCATTCTCGAGCAGTTCTGCTCCAAGCGCATTTTCATATAGCTTTTCATATATGCGCTCAGGGTAAGATGCTGAACGATGACTTGGGTAAACGGGGATTTCATAACCAGGCGCATATTGTGTTAACAGCGCTTTTTGGCCTTCGGTTAAGTGCTTTTCATATTGCGCCATGTTGCTTTTATTTATTTTAAACAACATTTTGTCGCTTTCGAAAGGATCAGGGTGAAACTGACCTTCTTCATAATTAGCTGGAATTTCTTTGATACCGCCATCCCATGCAGGTATCGTACCTTCGGAGTTGCCATATCTTTCAGCTCCAACAGGTGTTAAATCATTTTTTAGCCGTTTGGCTGTAGCTTCATCAACTTTTGCTAGGGCTAAGCTGCTTGATGCTGACAGAGTCAGGACTGCTACAGCTGTAACCAGTTTGGATAATTTCATATATCTACGGCCTCGCATGCTTACTAATAAGTCTTTATTAATTGTATTTATCTACTGCAAGCTATAACTTGCTGATAGTTCGTTAAAAGTTATTACCTATAATAGTACTTTATTTTGAAAAATCTGTATGTTTCGAGTTGTAACTGCATTTTTTTTTGTAATAACACATTATTACGTATAATAATCCGTAATATCTCATGTAGGTTAACGACTTCGAGGCGAAAAGTAGCAGCAATGAATAAATGGCAATCTCAGACTTCACAAAAGTTATACCTTGCAGATATACAGCTACAAGCTTGGCAAGAATTCAATTTAGCGTCAACAGCCGTTTTTAAACCTCGCGATGAGTCACACAAGCAATCATCAATTTTATTGATGAGCGCAGCGTGGAGTAGTTTAGTTAATGAATTGGCGGAATATCACCAACGACCTTCTGACTTATCAATGACACTTGAGCGCTTAGTCAGCGAGATAGGCAATGAGCTCCCTGAAATTGAATATTTGACAGAACTTTCAAAGGTTCAAGGCAGCTGGGTGTCAGATTTAAGAAAAAACGATTTATTAGTCAGGCTGCCTAAAAGCCGTGAGCCCGCAAGTGAAGAGCAGGATCTTGCATCCAATGCATTGATCGCGACATCAGGTGCTGCTACTGAAGTTGATTCAATCGAAAACTTAAAACGCATTTTAGGTGAGTTTAAAAGTTACTTAGAAGACCTAAGGTCGAGAATGTCTGAATGGTGAGGATTTTAAAGGGGTTTAGTAGTATACTCTGGCAACAATTTATTAATTGAGTGTTACATTAATTTTTAGAAAGTGTATCCAGTTTCTTTTGAAATCCATATGAATTCAGGGCTGTTTGTTTTATGAGTAGTGCGTTTTTAGAAATTATAGAATTACCCAATGGCGATTTTGCTTTACAAAAAGCAGATGAAGATGGGGATGCGTTAGTCACCATTACTTTCTCGAAAGATGCAAAAGAGTTCTTGAAAGAGCATAACGTAACGGTTGCGAAATCAATGATTAATGCAGGCATTCAGACCGTAGGCGTGATATCAAAACAAATAGCTGAAAGTGATATAGAAGAAGAGTTTAGAACGGTTCATTAAAGGATAGTCAAACCCTTTATCTATATCTCATCACGAGGCCGTGGCTACTTCCTTTGGCTGATGCGGCCTCTAACAAACGGAAATCATTTTTAGTGAGCTTGTTAGTCCATGCGATCACTGCATGGCAGGTACCCGCTGACAGTGCTTGTAGCGTAAGGTCAAGTGTAGACTTTGACTCGGTTGATCTTAAAATCATTATTTGATTTGCGATAATACCAGACTGTTGTTGCCAGCGATTAAGTAAGCTTTGTGGCGGGTCAATCCAGGCCAACCAACGATTCTCTTGATTCAATTGTGTCATCATTGGTAGAAGCATCTGAAAGTTTTCAGCTTGCTCTGGCGATAATATAATTTCGGTCACATTTCCAGCACTAGGTGCAGTAGCCGTTTGAGCAGGCGCTTGCAGCGCTACTGCAAGCTCCGCCGCATTATCTTCAACTGCATACAAGCCTTGCTCAGGTTCAATAGCGGGTTGCTCATCATAAAAGCTCATTTGTTTCATGATAAATTTTCCTTTCTGATAACCCCTACGCCTAAACCCTCGATAAAGAGCGCTTGTTCTCTAAGGTCAATAACGATAGGTTCAAATTCTTCATTCTCTGCAATTAGCTGAACTTCATGTTTGTTTTTTTGAAAGCGTTTTACGGTGACTTCGTCGTCTATTCGGGCAACGACTATTTGTCCGTTACGAGCTTGTTCGGTTTTATGTACGGCCAGTAGGTCTCCGTCCAGAATCCCGATATCCTTCATACTCATGCCCTTAACACGCAAAAAATAGTCGGCGCTTGGCGCAAAAAAGTTTGGTTGAAGGCTACAGTAATCTTCAATGTTTTCTTGAGCCAAAATAGGGTTACCTGCGGCCACTTGACCAACGATAGGGATTCCGGGTTTGTGGTGCTCGGGTAAACGAATACCCCGGCTTGCACCTGGAACAATTTCAAGTGCGCCCTTTTTGGCTAGTGCCTTAATATGTTCTTCTGCGGCATTAGCTGAACGAAACCCTAACTCTTTTGCGATTTCAGCGCGAGTAGGTGGGTAGCCTGTTTCTTCAATGTTACGTTGAATCAGGTTTAAAACTTCAGTTTGTCTATTGGTTAATTTAATCATAACGGCCGCTTATTCATGTGTCTTTATACAGTACATGTAAATGTATACAGTATTTTTTAAAAAGTAAACATGAACAAACAATTATTTTAAATAGATAAATAGATAAATAGATAAATTGATGATTGAGAGAAACAGGATAGACTCCGGCCTTATGATGGCCGGAGTAATATGCTTAATTAACGATGTTTTGCTTTTGTAGTTCTGCTCTTATTGCTTCAAGGCGCTCACGATTAACGCCAAAGTCTTTATGGCCTAAGCGGGACGCAGAGCGAAGTTGTACACGGTTGTTTTCTTTGTCTAGTAAGAATTCGGTGTCGTCTACAAACCTCATAATACTGCTTGTGTATTCTGCATAAATATAGTGATCATCTTGTTTAATGATCTCGGCGTTGCTGTTTTGCTTTATTAATGACTGCAATGAAGACCATGCTTGCTGTGGGTTGTCTCCTTTAATCACAAGTGCATCAATATAGTGAGTCTCGTCTTTTTTATCTTCGTAACTGCTCACGCAGTTAGGGCTATCAGGGCAAGGTGTCAGTTGGTTATCTAAGATGCCTATATCTACTGGCCGGGTCCCAGTACAGGCGGTAAGCAAGGTGGCTGATAATAATATACCTAGGCTGCGTATGTGCTTTTGACCTGCTGTGTGAATCATGTTTATTCCTTTAATTAAATGAAATAAGAGATCTTTTTGTTAATTAATGCCTATTAGGAAATTAACAGGAATTAAAATAGAATACGAGCTTCAGGTTTAAATGTCAGGTTTTCATTTTATGTCTAGAAAAAGCAGAGAATCAGGTGGTTTGGTATTCTCAACCGAATTCGGAAAAATGTGTCCTGGGTGCGGTGAGTCCGTTTCTCGGTGTCGGTGTAATGAAAAAAGCGGTATTGAAGCAGGCGATGGCGTCGTAAGAGTCTCAAGAGAGACGAAGGGGCGAAAAGGAAAGGGCGTTACACTCATTACCGGTGTGCCGCTTGAGGCCAAAGAGCTAAAAGATCTAGCCAAAAATTTGAAGCAGAAATGTGGGGTTGGCGGAGCGATTAAAGATAGGGTGATAGAAATACAGGGTGATCACCGCGAACGTTTAGTTGAAGAGCTCAAAAAGTATGGCTGGGTGGTCAAAAAAGCAGGGGGTTAAGGCCTGCTTTTTAACGCACCATTTTGAATGGGTCGATACACCTATGTTATTACTCACGCTCTTTTTGCTGAATGCGCCATAACTTAGCATACTGACCATTCAGTGCTAATAGCTGCTCGTGGGTGCCTTGCTCGGCTAGTTCCCCATGGTTCAATAGAATAATCTTATCGGCATCGACGACGGTTGATAAGCGGTGAGCAATTACCAAACTGGTATATCCTTCTGATACTTCTTTTATTGCTTCTAAAATCGCCTGCTCTGATCGGCTATCGAGTGAAGAGGTTGCTTCATCGAAGACCAGAATAGGTGGGTGTTTTAGAATGGTTCTGGCTATTGCCACGCGCTGTTTTTCACCACCAGACAATTTAAGGCCTCGTTCGCCAACAGTCGTTAAGACACCTTTGGGCAGCTGACTAATAAAGTCATCTAGGTGCGCTAAGCTAATAGCTTTTAACACCTCTTCGTCGCTAGCGTCTACGTTTCCATAGCGTACGTTTTCTAAAATAGTGTCATTAAAAAGTACTGTATCTTGGGGGACAATTCCGATGGCTTTTCTTAACGATTGTTGTGTTACATCACGCAAATCTTTGCCATTAATGGTGATTGACCCTTGGTTGCAGTCGTAAAAACGAAAGAGCAGCTTTACCAGTGTCGATTTACCTGAGCCACTTTCACCCACTAATGCTACTTTTTCGCCTTCTCTAACGGTAAAGCTAACATTTTTAATGATTGGCCTTTCAGAATTGTAGTGAAAAGATACATTGTTAAATGCAAGCTCCGCATTCGCGAGTGCAAGGTCTTCTGCATCTTTTGAGTCCGTTATTTTGGGCTGCTTTTTGAGTAGTTCAAACATCTGCTCGATGTTTGCTAATGATCCTTTTATTTCGCGATAGACAAAACCTAAAAAATTAAGCGGAATGAAAATCTGCATCATAAATGCGTTTATTAATACAAAATCACCAATACTCATGGTGCCATCTGCGACGCGTAGGGCTGCGAGTGCGAGCATACTGGTGGTCGCTACGGCGATGATTAATGCCTGGCCACCATTTAATGCAAACATAGTGAGTCGGTTTTTTCGTTTCGCGTGCTCCCACGTTGCTAGGTTTTCGTCATAGCGATTCGACTCGTATGTTTCGTTGGTAAAGTATTTAACCGTCTCATAGTTAAGCAGGCTATCTATAGCTCTCGAATTGGATGCAGAGTCTGCCTTGTTGACCTCTCTAACGAAGCGAGTGCGCAAGTCTGTCGCCACAATAGAATAAGCGACGTATGCAACAACAGATAATAAAATAATCAGGGCAAAGCTAATGCCGTAGTTGTAGAAGAGTAGGCCGATAACCATCAAAACTTCAAATAAAGTAGGGAATATGTTGAACACTAAAAAGCGCATCAGCATGTTGATGCCTGTAGTGCCTCGCTCGATATCTCTCGATAATCCACCGGTACGGCGATTAATATGAAAATCCATATCAAGTTTATGAAGGTGTCTAAATGTTTGAAGACCTATGCGTCTGATCGTCCGCTCTGTCACACGGCCAAATAACGTATCTCTAATTTCATTAAATACGACGTTCATAAACCGGGCTAAGCCGTACGCGGCAACAAGCCCTAAGGGCGCCACTAGTAATGCGCTAGCACCTAAATCTTTTGCATCTAGTGCATCGACAATGTCTTTTAAAATGAACGGAATAATGATGCTGGCAACTTTGGCTAACACTAAACAACTTAATGCCAAGAAGACGCGCTTTTTAAACTCTAAAAGATAAGGAAATAGCATTTTTATTACATGCAATTTCATGCCAGCATCTGGCTCTACATCATAGTTGTGGGGTCGCATTCATCTTTGCTCTGAGTTTTAAGGGGTGAGAGTGTTGCAGTTTAAGTTATAAGATAGACGTTAAAGTATGAGTCAGGTAGAGGCAAATTCAGTTCGAATTTGCCTCATGTGTGTTGTGACTAGTTTGACTTCTTCAGGAAGCAGGTCAGTAGTACGATTCGTGTACCGTTAACGCGCCCTTCGATATGCTCAGGGTTTGACGTTAACGAGATGTTTCTAACAGCTGTGCCGCGCTTGGCAGTAAATCCTGCGCCTTTTACATCAAGGTCTTTAATTAATGTGACGGTATCGCCTGCCTGCAAAACTGCACCATTACTGTCTAGCGTCGGTGTTGTGCTGTCATCGCTTTCAGCGGGAACCGTTGATTCTGCCCATGCTTTTACATCATCTTCGAGGTATAACATATCAAGCAAATCGTTTGCCCAGCTTTCGCCAGCGGTTGATAACTGCTTGAGTTGACGCCATGCCATAACCTGAACAGCAGGTACTTGGCTCCACATACTGTCGTTTAAGCAGCGCCAGTGGTTTGCATCAATAGTATCGGGCTGATCGATTTGTCCACGGCAAGTGTCGCAAATCATAACGCATTTATCGGCATCATTTGTTGCATCGGGTGGAACCTGATAGAGATCCAAGTTTGAATCAGAAGAACAGAGTTCGCATTTTGAATCGCAACGTTGTAACAATATAGTTTCTGTACTCATAATCTAATAACCCTCTAAAATTTGGCGCTATTATGCCTCTTTTAGAGTTTAAAATCACTGTTGCCTGATGCTCCCTCGATTAAAATCAGCAGATTAACCCTTCGGTTCATGCTTCGGTTGGTTTGACTGTTATTAGGCGCGAGGGGGCGAGTATCGGCATAATTAGCGGTACTCAATAGTGATTTGGGTACCCCTTGAGATGAAAGGTAATGCAAAACACTATTGGCGCGAGCGGCTGATAACTCCCAGTTAGATGGGTAAAGCGATGTGTTAATCGGCGTATTGTCGGTATGACCCTCAATCACTAGCGGTTTATTCAGTGCTTTTAATGTTGGAACTAACGCCAGAATAGCTTGTTTACCCTCAGGCTTGATAACCGCCTTTGAAGAATCAAACATTAACGTATTATCAAGGCGGACACTGATATGCCTATCGTTGCTGGCAACTGTTATGCGGTGGTCGGCACTGAGGCCTCTTAATGTCTCTGTTAAGGCTTGAGGTGCGGGATCATGAGCGGTTTGGGGTGTGGTTTGAGGTGTAGCTAGAGGTGTAGTTAGAGGTGTAGCTAGAGGTGTAGGATCATTGACTAGTGGCTGTTCGGCAGCTGATGTTTGATCTGTCGATTTTAAAAGCATAATTATTAAGAAGGCGATAATAAGCAGAAACACATCAATATAGCTTAGCAACCATGATTCACTATCAACGCGTTGATCAGGCAGAATTTTGTCTTCTAGCGCAAAGTCATCGTAGTAGGTGGGCGATGTTACGACTGCAGCTATTGGCTTGCAATAAGGTTGATAAGCCATAATAAACCCCCGAATTATTTGCTAATGGTTAAGTGCAGGCTCTAATGGGCGTGAGGTGAGCTCTGCCCCTAAATTGCAGTGCTCAAAAGGGTCGAGCGTTTCCATCGCGAGTTCGATGAATGCAGCGCTTTTTCGTTTTTCAACCATCATGATGCCGACCATCATAATGCGCATCCACTCAACCAGTTGATCAGCCCTGCGTTCAAGTTTAATAGCAATGGGCTTAAAAAAAACATTGGCAAATATTAATCCGTAAAACGTTGTTACGAGTGCAATAGCTAAGTGGCTCGCAATGTCGATACTGGGTTGATCGCTAATTAAGTACATCATATTCACAAGCCCTAATAGCGTGCCAACCATGCCAAACGCTGGGGCGAACATCGCGAGGGAGTGAAATAGCTTTGCTGAACGGTATTCTGAGTGATGTAGCTGTCGAATTTTCCAATTAAGCACCGAGGCTATTTCATCGGTGGTTCGGCCATCGATAATATGCTGTACACCCATGTGTAAAAAGCTGTTGTCGATGGTGCTGAGTTTCTTTTCAACGCCTTTAAGGTCTTTTCTGTTCCACAAATAAGCGATTGCGGTCATGTCTTTAATGGCTTGCTGTTTATCGATGGCGTGGTTATCGATCAATAACTTTACCGTGCGGAATGCGGTCAAAATATCTGATTTTGAGTAACTGAAAAAAAGTGCGGTGAGCACACCCCCGACAATGATTGATAACCCAGGTAGGTTGATAAAAAGTCCAGGGTCTTTGGTTGAAAAGATAACGGTAGCTAATATTACCGCTAGGCCGGTGGCAATTGCGATAACCGGTAAACGAAGCATGATATTCCCCTGCGTTAAAAACGACTGATTTGGTTAGTCTTTAAGCAGCAATTAATGTGCCTTTAGCCTATTTATGCTTACTATAGAGCGCAACAGGCTGTAAATAGGCGTTATTAGGCGTGCAAAGGGGGTAATAATAGGGGGGGGAGGGGAATGATTTTGCCTTTAAGCGATAAAAGATGACCGGACAGCGGCCACCTTTTTCAACGAGACGCTAAACTTCTCTTAGTGTTGCTCAGCTATAGGTGTTGTTCAGTTAACAGCACCCACCACTTGAATCACTGTTGGCGTCTTCCCAAAGATCAAAGGGGAGTGAGGTTCCGCAACCTTCAAAAATGCCATAATGTGTATCCCAGTTGCCGATAAACTCGAAGTGATCTTTAAAGCGAGTGTCATGAAGCATCTTCCATGTGTTGCCGCAAACAGGGAATACTTTTCCTTTTTGAATCGCATGGTGTTTATCGAGCCAAAATACTTGAGGGTGATTAGGAATAGAGCCCTTGTAAATGACCGCTTGCCCGTAATCTTCGCATTGAGGTTCTAGCTCAGGTAGCTTAAATAAGCGGTACGTTGCAGAGAAAAAGTTTATATGACCAATTTTGTCTTCAACGCTTTCATTGTCAATAGTGATAACACTGTCTTCTACTAAACGAGGGTCGTTAAATCCAGACTTTTTAGCCAAATTAATAAAGTCATTCCAGTATAAAGCGCCACTTAAACACTCTCCAAATAATACAGGGTCATTGACTAGTTCTTCTTCAACTCGTCTATCGGCGTAAACATCGGAGAAATAAAGCTCACCGCCTGGTTTAAGTAATCGATAAGCTTCTCTCATGACGGCTTCTTTGTCAGGGGAAAGATTAATAACACAGTTAGACACAATGATGTCAAAGCTATTGTCAGGTAAATTTAGCTCATCTAACCGCTCAATATAACCGAGCTTAAATTCAGTGTTCGGCTTAGCATAGCCAAATTTATTAGCATGGTAATCGACATGTTTTTGAGCAATATTCAATTGCTCCTCAGTCATATCAACACCCACCACAGAGCCTTTTTCGCCGACCCATTGAGACAGCACATAACAGTCTCGACCTGAGCCACTGCCTAGGTCAAGAATGCGGGTGCCCTCTAATAGTGCTGGCGCAATCAGACCACAGCCGTAATAACGCGCCATGACTTCATCATGAACTTGTGACAATGCGTGCTTAATATAATGAGGCATATTACTGTCAGTGCAGCATGCATTGGTTTTGAGGTCATCACTATGCTGAAGTACTTTACCGTAATACTCTTTAACGTCGTCTTGCATAAATACTCCTGTGGTGGAATGCGGTTATACTATCGCTAGAGTAACCGCTAACACTAACGGTTGCTATCTAATTGGTTTTTTACTTTTTGCGCAATGGAAGGCTTAATTTTCTGGTTGTCAAGCAGCCATTGAATGCAGTCTTTAATAGTGTCTTCGGCCTTGCGAGGTGTAATACCCAAGGTGTCAATGGTGTCTTGAAATTCATAATAGGCGTAACGCTCAGCCACTTCATATACCAAATCATAGGTGAATGGCGGTGTAATACCGGTGACCTTGCAAAGTGATTCTACGACCTTAGCAGTCAGCAGTGTTATTGAGCGACTCATCCCTAAATGAAGTGGTTTAACCCCTGTGAGCTTCTTCAATAACAGGCCTGCTTTTTTAACCTCCATATTTTCGCCACCCGCGATATAGCGATGATAGTTTTCACCTTTGGTCAGTGCAGCAACGTGGATATCTGCAACATCTCTCACATCAACAAAGTTAAGGCCGCCAATATAGGTTTGGCCTTTGCCATTAATCCAATCTTTAATCATTTGGTTTGAGGGGGTGATTCTGTAATCGTATGGGCCTAATACAATAGCAGGGCAGATAACAACAACATGAATTCCATACTCTTTGGCTAAGGCTTGTGCTGCCTGCTCACTTTTAGTTTTTGCAATGTAATATGGGTTTTGCGGGTCGTCATTCCAATCACTTCCAGTTCTTTTTTCATTAGGGTCATAAGAAAAACCAACAGACGCTACAGAGCTGGTGTAAACAATGCGTTTGATTCCGGCTTTGTTAGCTGCAGAAAATACGTTTTTGGCCCCTTGAATGGCTGGCTCGACAATCTCATCTGCTGTTTTTGCAATGGTCTTGTACACCGCTGCTAAGTGGATGATGGCATCACAGCCAATCGCCGCCTGTTCTAAACTTTCTGCATTCATCACATCGCCATAGCAAAGCTCAAGATCGAGGCCATCAATACCTTGTGTATCAGACGCTTGTCGTATGAACCCTTTAACGGTGTGTCCCTGTTGAATGAGTGAGCGAACGACGTTTGCACCAATGTGTCCGTTAGCACCGGTAACCAGAACTTTCATGCGATATTCCTTATTATTTTGAAGCTTAATAGGCTTGTACTCGTCTTAAGATCAATACCTTAGGGGTAGTACCTTAAGAGAAGGCTTTAGGGATATTAATAGTGACCGTATAATGGCCCTTGCTCAGCTATAATTCAAGGTTAAAGATATCAATCTATTAGTGGTTTATTTTTAGATAACTTTGCTAGAATCATAATAACCCAACGAATAAGAATGATCGGCGTATTAAAGTCATTTTGGTACCGCTAAAATAGCCTGATGCATCTAGAAACTGAGTTATCTGGAATACAATATGAGCTCGTTAAGCGTAAATAATAATCACCCAGAACTGGGTGGCCAAACAGCACCCACAGATAAGCTCAATCATGGCGAATTCTTATTCAATGGCTTTTCTGAGCTATTCAACACCTATGATGTATTGGCTGAAATACATCGAGGTTTTGGTAATGATCAGAAACTTCGTATTCTTTGTTATCAATTATCTGAATACCCTAGTTTAATGGACGCCTTTAAAGCTGCCGCCGAGAGTCATCCTGACTTTATCGAAAAAGCGCTGTTTTGTAGTTGGTTTTGCTTTTTGATAGCAGGGCAATTAAAACTGCCGGTTAGTGCGACTAAAGACTTATTTATTGCGGGTCTTGTTCAAGATATTGCGGCATCAGGTAGGGCGCATTTAAAAAAACTGTCGCCTATTTTCTCGGATGAGGCGGGCTCATTAAATAGTGAAGCGAATGATGATAACCACCCGGTCATCACAGGGCGCTTTTTAGATACGATTCCTCGACTTTCACCAGGAATTAAACCGATTATACGCACCCATCATGAACGGTTTGATGGCTCGGGTTTTCCTGATGGTAAAGTTGAACAGGGTTTAAGTACAGCGCAACAAATATTGATTGTCAGTAATGAAGTGAGCGATCTTTGCCATCGTGGTGTTGAACAAAACTATAACTTCGTCTCTATTTTGCCTATTTTAAAATTGAATGCGTCAGTTTATTTTAGGCCTGTTTTTAGTGCCGTCATTAACGTCATTAGACCGAGTGTTTCTGGTACTACCAATCGTTCGGTGAGAAACACTGCCTCGATTATTGAGAGTCAACGCCAGTTAAATAAACGCTGGCCTCATGTTTTAACTGCAACTTCAGAACTGGCTTTATTGAACGAGACCCTCGTGGTCATTACATCAAAACAAATAGCCAGAAGAGCTTGGATGTTGGTGACGACTGCAGGGATTTTGTCAGACGCGCTGGATCAGTGGTTATCGACATTAGGAGAGGATCAGGCGCAGCAAGAGAATGATGTGTTATTTGAGTTAACCGTGTTACTCGACGAACTAGAGGCCATGATCGTATCGTTTCAAACCCATCTAGAAACGCTGACGAATGATACTGAGGTGAAAATGAGTGACACTCAACGGTCGCTGCTCATCGATTTAAGCTATTCAATGGGGGAGCTATTAGAAACATTTGACCTTGATGAGTTTACTATTTTAAATATGTGCGATTAATTAACCAATAGTGCCTATTTAATGCTGCCTACTGAACCCAAAACCTTACCAGTCTTTACCGTTGTTTTACTTTCATCGTTGTATTTTTCGCAAGGCTTACCCTCCGGATTTTTAGCGCATGCACTACCCGCACTATTACGCGAATATGGCGTGGCGGTTGAATATATCGGCTTGTTAAAACTGCTTGCGTTACCGTGGTTTTTAAAGTTTCTTTGGGCACCTTTTGTAGATAGAACTGAAGTCGCACGCTTGGGTGATCAACGAGGGTGGATATTAACCATGCAATCGGCGTTAGCGCTGCTGATACTGATATTGTCATTTTTTACCCCAGATACACTGTTTGGCTCGTTTATTATTTTGTTTTTTTTATTGGTGCTGATGATCAATACTACCGCCGCTACGCAAGATATCGCCACCGATGGTTTAGCGGTTAAATTATTACCAGAAAAGTGGCGAGGTTTGGGTAATAGTATTCAGGTGTCAGGGTTTAAAGCGGGGATGATTCTCAGTGGAAGCCTATTGTTATTAAGTGTCGATAAGCTTGGCTGGTCGCTTTCATTTCAGTTTTTGTCCCTTTGCTTATTCGTACTACTCGTGCCCTCGTATTTATTTAAAGAACCATCAGAAAATACACAACCAAAAAGACTTAAGGATGAGCACTGCAGCCATTACACATCCAATAAATCCAGTTGGTTTGATGCCTATAGGGGGTTCTTCTCTCAACGTGGTATCAGGTATTGGTTGGTTGTATTGTTTACCTATAAAGTCGCTGATGCCTTAGGCTCAGGCATGATAAAACCGCTTTTGGTTGATCTTGAGTTCAGTCTTACGGCCATTGCGGAAATAACGTTTTGGGCCTCAATATGTGGCTTGATTGCCGCCGTTTTAGCGGGCTTTATTTACTATCGATTAGGCGCAAAAGGGTCACTACTGCTTTTTGGCTTGCTACAAGCACTCGGTATTGCCGCTTATGGCGTATTAGCAAAGGGTGATTTGAGTGTAGATGTGGTTATTGCCGTTGCACTGTTCGAACAAGCCGCCGATGGTATGTCAACTGTGGCGTTATTCGCGCTGATGATGGGGCAGTGTAGAAAAGACCATGAAGGCAGTGATTTTACGGTTCAGGCGTGCATTCAAGTGGTTATGTCGGGTTTAGTAGGGGCGTTAAGTGGGTTTGTCGCCAAGTTTGCGGGTTACACGACACTCTATATGGTTGCAGGGCTGTTGGGTCTGTTAGCGCTTATCCCAGTATACCTTTATTTTTCTAATCTAGCACAGAGAGCAAATGCCAATGACCAATAACACCCCGTGTCCTTGTGGTAATATTCATGAAGGGCAAGCGCTTCTGTATGCAGCATGTTGCGAGCCGTTTATCAATGGAACAACCAAGCCCGCCCACTGTGAACAACTGATGCGATCGCGTTACACCGCGTATTCATTCGCACGCGTCGATTACTTGATGGCAACTTGGCATCCGAATAAGCAGCCTGCATTAGATAGGCAAGATTTAGCCGAGTCTGCTGAAAAAACAGAGTGGATGCGGTTAGAGATCGTTAAGAGCAGCCAGCAAGGTGAGCAGGGTATTGTAGAGTTTATCGCTTGGTTTAAAGATAAAGGGATTAACGGTGACAGCCAACGAAGTGAGATTAAAGGCCTCCATGAAGTGTCACGGTTCGAGAAGGTAGGAGGGCAGTGGTTTTATGTTGATGGCGATGTAGCGTCAACGGGCCAGTTAAAAGTAGGCAGAAATGACCCGTGTCCTTGTGGAAGTGATAAGAAGTTTAAAAAGTGCTGCGCTTAACGCTTTATGTTGCCTACCATTCACCCGGAAAGTGCTTGTCATCAACGACCTGAGAAACCAAAGTGTCTTCTTCGGTGTTTCTCTGCTCGCCCCACTGGTCAAAATAGAGAAGGTCATCAAGCGGCGTTCTTTTTAGCCAACCTGCCGTTTCTAGTTCAGGTTTATCAAAAAAGTGCGATACATAGCCCACACATAAATAGGCAATGGGAACGATGTCAGATGGGATGGCCAGAGCCTCTTTAAGCGCCTTACGCTCAACAATACTCACCCATCCAACGCCCAGCCCTTCTGCTCGCGCCGCTAGCCAAAAGTTCTGTACAGCACATACACTGCTGTACAGATCCATCTCTTTCATAGATGTGCGGCCAATGACGTTGGGCCCAGTACGTTGGCGATCGCAAGTAATACAAATATTAACCGGCGACTCAAGAATACCTTCTAGTTTTAAAGATCGATATGTTTTGCTTTTTTCAGTCTCAAACAAGTCTGCTGCTTTGTCGTTGGCTTCAACAAACGCGCTATGAACATTTTGTTTGACCTGCTGCGATCGAACAACCACAAAGTTCCAAGGCTGCATAAATCCGACAGAAGGCGCGTGGTGAGCTGCATATAAGACACGGCTTAGAACATCGTCAGGAATCGGGTCTGGTTTAAATTGCCCGCGAACATCACGTCTATTAAAGATGGTTTTATACAGACCGTGCCGCTCATCGTCAGAAAAAAATAGTTGGTCTTGGTGTTGAGGATCTTTCTTTTCCATTTTATTCCCCTTATCGGAAAAGTGAGAGTACGCCTGTCCAAACGTCTCTGAAAGCTTAAAGGCCGGTCTTCTGACTTAGGGTCAACTTGCTCAATGGCCTTCCCAGATATGTTTAATATATCCAGTGGCACTTTATGTTGAACAATCACCATTACAGCGCTGGGCACGTATCGGACTTTAACCGATTTCCCGATTCTCCATTTTAATGCTGCTTGTGAATGAATACGGTCACTAAGCGAACAGTAATGGCACCTAAAAGCGAGGAGAGCACTTTTGCAAAACCACTCAAATTTGTCAATGCTGTTTTTTGCTTGAGTGTGAAAGAATCGCTTAATTGTTTTTTATCAATGTCGATGAGTAATTAAGGCTTATAAACTACGCAACATTTATCAGTCGCTTTACATTTCATCTTCGGATTAATCCATGAATAAGACCCCTATAAAGCTTACAGAATACAGCCATGGCGCAGGTTGTGGTTGCAAGATATCCCCTAAGGTACTGGACACCATCTTAAAAACAGAACGAACGATAGCACCTGACGCACGCTTGTTAGTCGGCAATAGTTCAAGGGATGATGCCGCTGTTTATGATATGGGCAATGGTATTGGCATTATCAGTACGACAGATTTTTTTATGCCTATAGTCGATGACCCCTTTGACTTTGGCCGTATTGCCGCCACCAATGCAATTAGCGATGTGTACGCAATGGGGGGCACGCCTATGATGGCCATTGCTATATTAGGATGGCCAATAAACCGCTTAGGGCCGGGGGTGGCACAACAAGTAATTGAAGGAGGGCGCCAAGCTTGCGCCGATGCGGGTATTCAATTAGCCGGTGGACACAGTATAGACTCACCAGAACCGATTTTTGGTTTAGCCGTCACAGGATCTGTCTTGTTGTCCGAATTAAAACAAAATAATACCGCCACCACAGGCTGTAAGCTTTACCTCACTAAGCCCTTAGGAATTGGTATTTTAACGACCGCGCAGAAACAAAAAATACTAAAGCCTGAACACAGCACGTTAGCAAGAGATATCATGTGTCAGCTCAATACATTTGGCAAGAAAGTAGCGCCAATGGAAGGCGTTAAAGCATTAACCGATGTCACTGGCTTTGGCTTACTAGGCCACCTTAGCGAAATCTGTGAAGGGAGCCGTGTGGGTGCAGTTGTCGAGTTTGATAAGGTCCCTGTTATATCTGAAGCAATAGACTACCTTAACGCCGGTGCAATCCCCGGCGGCACCATCAGAAATCATGATAGCTATGGCCATAAAGTTCGCAGTAAGCAAGGAGGGTTAAGCGACAATCAAAAGCATATTTTATGCGACCCCCAAACGAGTGGTGGTTTGTTGATTGCGGTAACGCCCGAATCTGAAGGCCGTTTGCTTCAATTGGCTAAAAGCGAAGGTATTACTCTTGAGTCATTTGGAGTGTTGACCGAATGGCAGAGCGAACAACTTATTAAAGTGATTTGAATTCTTAATTAAAACATTGCTATGGTTAACCAACGCAATAATAAATATAAAAGGGACACCCATGATCAAATACCTCCGCACGCCTGATAAATGCTTTGAACGCTTAGTCGGTTATCCGTTTCACCCACATTATGTGAAAGTCGATGAAGGCCTTGAAGTAGGGAGTGGAAAAACCCAAGGGTTGCAAATGCATTTTGTCGATGAAGGCCCTCGCGATGCTGACCCAATACTAATGCTGCATGGTGAGCCGAGTTGGTCATATTTATACCGAAACATGATCCCCATTTGTGCCGCCGCAGGGCATCGCGTGATCGCACCAGACCTTATAGGATTTGGAAAGTCTGATAAGCCAATCAATCTATCCGTGTTTACTTATCAACAGCACATGGACTGGATGCAGACGTTCATAGACAAACTAGACCTAAAAAATATCACGCTTGTTTGTCAAGATTGGGGTTCACTCATAGGTTTAAGGTTAGCCGCAGAAAATAAAGATAGATTCAAAGCCATCGTCGTAGGTAATGGTATGCTGCCTACCGGCGATCAACCCGTTCCAAAGGCCTTTCATTTATGGAAAACCTTTGCACTATATAGCCCGTGGTTTCCGATTAGCCGAATCGTTGAAAGCGGAACATTCAAAAAGTTATCAGCTGCCGAGCACAAAGCGTATGATGCGCCATTCCCAAATAAAACGTACAAAGCCGCTACACGTGCATTCCCAAAATTAGTCCCCGTTTCATCTAATGACCCTGCATCAGACGCCAACCGAAAAGCCTGGAAGGTATTAGAGCAATGGGAGAAGCCTTTCCTCACCACCTTCAGCAATGGCGACCCCATCACGCGAGGCGGCGATAAATACATGCAAAGAAAAATTCCGGGCAGTAAAGGTCAAAACCATCAAACGCTACAGGGTGGGCATTTTCTGCAAGAAGACTCACCCCAACAATTTGCAGTGGCCATTAATGAAATGTTGGCTGATCGTTAACTGCATATCACGACATTCATGTAAGCGCTAATCAACTTGTTATCCTCGCGAATGCGGGGGGCCACTAATACTCAACACCCGCTCACTCAAAACGCTCTTCTTTGCACTATAATTACCCTTGTTCGCAGGGGTAATATAAGCACTCAAACATCTCATCAATAGGCAGAATAATGATATTTTATTATGCTAAAACTCAAACACGACAAGCGATTACACTAGCTGTAAACATTTTACTCATACCTGTACTTCTTTATGCTTTCAGGTATTTCTTACACAGCGAACCAAACTTCGAACAACTATATGCCGTTGTAAAGATAGGTGCTTTTGTTGTTGCTGCCGTTATGGTCGTCATTTTGTTATGGCTATTAAAAAAGAATGACAGGTTCGAAATCTATGTGACAGATAGTGAATTTTATAGCCACCATCCTGTTTTTAAAGAATGGTGTTTTAGTGTCAACCCAAAAGACATAGTGGCTATAGAGCACAATTTGGAGGTTAGCCAAAGCGCGATGACCAACATAAATGTCTGTCTTAAAAATGGCGAAAGAGTGCAGATAACCCAAAATTATAACTTTTCTCGCAAAGATCTTTATGACGCATTAAAACAAGCAAACCCAGACATAAAATTACCAGAGAATGCCAATCTGTTTAATCACAAACTTAACAGGTAAAACGCAACAGGCTTTGATTACCTTCTTTTAAACATGTTCTGTTAGAATGCACCCCATATACCTAGCCCCCTTACTGTTTACTTGACCCGTTCAGGAGTATCACTGTTGTCTCATTATGATGTTATCGTAATTGGTGCTGGCGCAGCCGGCCTTATGTGTGCAATAACCGCGGGTAATAGAGGCCGTAATGTGTTGGTGTTGGATCATGCCAACAAGGCCGGTAAAAAAATACTGATGTCAGGAGGAGGGCGCTGTAACTTTACCAACATGTATTCAGAGCCTGAGAATTTCATCTCTCATAACCCTCATTTTTGTAAATCGGCACTCGCCAGATACACACAATGGGACTTTATCGCCCTGGTCGATAAACATGGCATTCCCTACCACGAAAAAAAGCTAGGCCAACTATTCTGCGACAATAAAGCAAGCGACATTCTAACGATGCTTTTAACTGAATGTGACGATGCCGGTGCTAAAATACAGCTTAATACTTCTGTTGAGCAGATAGAAAAAACAGAGCAAGGGTTTGCCTTAAATGCTGGCAATAAGCCGCTCACTTGTGAGTCTCTCGTCATCGCCACAGGCGCATTATCCATTCCCACTATGGGTGCAACAGGCTTCGGCTACGACGTTGCGCGCCAATTTGGTCATTCAATACTCAGTACCCGAGCAGGCTTGGTCCCCTTTGTGATCACCAATCAACTTAAACCTCTCTGCGAAGCACTTTCAGGAAGCTCGGTGGATACCACCGTCAGCTGTAATGGTCAGACCTTTAGAGAAAATATCCTCTTTACCCACCGAGGCATCAGCGGGCCCGCGATACTGCAAATATCATCTTATTGGCGAGAAGGGGATGAAATAGAAATCAACCTGCTACCCGACTTCAACGCCGAAAGCTGGCTAGCAGAAGAGCAATCAGGAAGGCCCAACGCCGAACTCCGAACCGTATTATCAGATGTATTCACCAAAAAAATGGCTACGCTATTTTGTGAAAACTGGTTCGAATCCAAACCCATGAAACAATACACACCTGCTGAGTTAGAGAAGGTCGCCGCACAGCTTAGTGAATGGAAAATTACGCCATCAGGAACAGAGGGATACCGGACGGCTGAAGTTACTATTGGGGGTGTAGATACTAATGAACTCTCGTCTAAAACGATGATGTCTAAAAAGGTTGAAGGGTTGTATTTTATTGGTGAAGTGGTTGATGTTACGGGGTGGTTAGGGGGCTTTAACTTTTCTTGGAGTTGGAGTTCTGGCCATGCGGCAGGGGAGAGTGTTTAATTAGATTGAAGGAATTAAAACGAAGACTATTGGATAAAAAAAGACAATTGACTCTTTAAAAACGTTTGTTTTATACGTTAGTAATTGAAAATAACACAATTCCTATACCCTAGTGTTTGTCATATACAGCAATGAGTTAGAGTTAGTATATTAATATTTTTTTTGGTACTCCATACACAACATGAACAGCATCAATGCACATCATTTCAATATTCCACCTCTTTAAGCTGAGACCGGAATAGCAATATATTCAAAATTTATAGTAACTTGTTTTTTAATGAATTCTAAATATGACTGATCTGAAGCTGATGCTGCTCTTTCGCCAACCACTATAATATTTTTCTTTTTTGGTGACCTGTACTTATGAGCGTAATGAAGAACTTGACCAAGAGCTTCTCGCACGCAGTAGGTTGGGCTGTAGCTTGACTTCACTTCGTAGAAAAATATTTGGTCACTACTTTCTCGAAATATATCGATTTTATTTTCTTCAATTCCAATGTGATCAAACGGATATTTTTTTTTAAGCTCTTCGAAAAGCTTATTTTGAATGATATTGTGCCTTTTATCAGCAGTATAGGATGCTTTTTTTAGAAACCTTGTTTCAGAATCCTCACTTTTTTTTCCGCTATTTGGTTCTACCTCCTTGATGTTGTCAAATTTTTTAAATAGGTCAAATACAAAATTGAAGCGACATTCTTCTTCTGGAACTCCATTCATTATGTAAGCCAAAGTCGGTGCTTTCTCTTCCTTTTTAGTCGGGATTTGATATTCATCAGCAATTTTTCTAATAACCCCTTGCTTAAATATTGGAGGAATTCGACCTTCTGAATATAAAGAAGCTATTTTCCATTTATACCAAGCATTTAAATCGATCTTTTCAATTGTTTCTAAGTCACATAGTTGAGCAGCCTCTATCACGGCACATATTTTTTGTATTACATTGTTAAAAGCGTTTTTTCTTTTTTTTCCAAAATCTTTGTTCCATGCATATTTTGAATCATGGTTAGTTTTTGTTGTGTTCTGGTTATAATCTTCCCCCCAGCGGAAAAATCCAAACTTGTTACTAGGTAAGGCGCGTATAGTTCCTAACCCTTTTGTCCGGTTCTCTACCGAGTAACAAAATGTGGTTTTATCGTTTAAGCCGGTGTATTCCTCATAGGTCATTTCCCTTACTTTTTCCAAGGGCCACAGGTCTAGAAATTCATATAATATTTTACTTTTTTCCGGTGAAATCAAAATCAATGTCCTTAAGAAATTAGCATGTTTTTCACAGTTTTAATCAGACTTACTTTACTTTTTTATCAATATAGTTAAAAAGTAACCCACTTATATTTATCTAATCTGTAACACCTTCTCTAACCAACCCCATATCGCGCAGCCATCCCTTTAACCTGACCTACCAAAACCTCCCGCAAAGATGCCGGCTCTAGCACTTCTATCCGATCCCCTAAACTCAAAATCCACCACACAAGGTGATGGCTATCAGCAACAGTCGCCTTTAACAAAAATGAGTCGTCTTGGTCGTGTATGATTTCTTGGTCTTTACTGAGTGGCGTTTCGTGTAAGTGCCAACCCTTTAGTGTCTGAACCCTCGCAATCAGTTTTAGTTTTTCTTTGCTTTTCAACATGCCAAAAGCGCCTTGATCAAGGTAGGCTTGCACATCTATTTTGAGGCTGTTTTCATGAATTTTTTGATCTGTTATTTCTACCGAGCTGAATCGATTTATTAAAAATTGAAGAACGGTTTCATGCCTGCTGCTGGTGCATAATATATAGGTTTGCTGTCCTCGGAGGACTAAACTTATTGGGTTTAGTTGGTATTCACGTGCTTCTTTTCCTCTGGCTTGATAGGTTGCTTTGACCTGCTTCCCTTGGATTAGCGCAAGGTAGAGTTGATCTGTGATTTCATCTTTTTGTATAGGCGGCTCAAAGGAGAGGGTGTTGTGTACGACATGTACTTTGTCTTGCCATTTTGACAAGGTGTTGTCTGATAGCGAGGCCAATTCTTTTTCAGCTTGTTTAAAATACGGTGATAGATAATCAAGTGCATTTTTAGGAAGCAAGTTTTGAGAATGCTTGTTGATTAGGCTGAGTGTTAGTGCCATTTGTGGCGTTAACCTAGGTATTTCAATCATTTCAAATTTATCAAAACACCAACGGTATGGCTTTGATGATTCATCTATCGTCGTAATTGGGAAGAAGCTAGTTAGCGCGTCCAAATCTCGCTCAGTGGTTTTTCTGCCACAGTTAAACCCTGCATCCAATACTTTACGATAGATATCACTTGTTGTAATAGATGCAGGCGCTCTAGGTATTAAAGTGAGTATAACGAGCTGTCTAACCGCTGAATCTGCCAAGTTGGCCTCGTTAAATAATGAATAAAGTTGAGTGTTATTACTTAATTTAATAGGTTATTAATTAACCTTAGCAGTACGTGTTTTAATCGCAACTCAGCGTTAAATATCGTTGTTATCAATGATTCTGACGCTTTGAATACCTTATAGATTTAATGAGTACTAATTCTGAAACGTCACTAAAAAAATGGATCCCCGCCTTCGCGAGGATGACAAAAAGCTAGAGTTTTTTTGTTTATGGGTGATCACTAACTAAAAATAAAGTTAGACGCATGGTGTCGTTACGTGCTGCTAAACTAGACGTTATTAATTCAGATAATTTCATATAGCCGATAGAAATAGGGTGTTTATTTGAAACATGTAGAAAAGAATAAAAATGAAGGCTATTGTGCAGAGCGTATTGGGCCATTTCACTTTATGTTGCCTCAAAAAATCAGTGATTTTTTATCCAATGATGTTGTTTGTACATTATTGCCAAACCTTATTTTAGGTTCAGAATATAGTGATGATGAGGGGGTATTTATTGCGTTAATCCCTTCTGACGTATGGATGAATAGCTTGCTGCCTGATATTGAGTCCTCTTCCTGGGATAAGCCAGAAGGGCGGAGGCTTCAAAGGTTAGCCTTGGGTTACGTCAGTAAGGTTCAGTGTATAAATGGCTGTATTGATCTTACAAGTCTCAAAAGCATCATTAAATACTCGGTTGAACATGGCTGTTTACATGATGGTGATATGCTACTAAGCCTAGGTGAGCAAAGTGTTCGGATGGACACGCCCCGATAGGGGTTTTTGTTTGCTCTTAAAACCTAGCCAGCACCAAGAGTTTGAGGGAGCTATAAAGGTTAGAAAGCGTTCTGAACTGGGTCCGTAACAGGCTGAATCTAAAATGATATCGTCCTCTCTAGTAAAGGGTTCTGCAATGTGTAAAAGCTCCAAAACCTTATTGGGATTGAACTCCTCAATTGTTGCACAACCCAACATCACTACAGCAGGTCTGCCGCCATACTCTTTTGCAGTGCGACAGCATTCATCTATGAGCTTAGCTAAACTTTCTCCTTGTAAGAAAATGACTCCAGACCCTTGTGACGTTAGGGCCCAAAGTAAATCGTTCCAGTCTACACAGAATGTGGGGCTGTTGAAGTAAATCCCCAGAACATACAACGATGCTTTAACATTATTGATTAACGATGAATAGCTCTCTGTTTTCCAGTACCTAATACCTTGGGCGAATTGATGTTTAGTCTCTATTAACGTCTGTTTGTTTGAAACCACCTCTGTTTGGGGCTCTAGGCCGATAATATCGACGTAGGTAATACCTGTTTTATTTATAATTCGATAAGTTCGTATGGCGTCTGCAATGGCCCTTTCTGTTTGTGAGTTATTACAAATAACGAATGTTAACTCACTGTTTATATGAGGCGTAGTGTTTTTACAAAGCAGTGCGTTACTTATAAATGACGCTTCGAGCGTAACAATCGTAAACCTTCGAGTGTTGTAGTAAGCACTACCCTGATCTAGATCCTCGGGCGTGTTGGCAAACAGGCCAAGGCTTTTAGTAACCTGTTCTTTCAGTTGTGCGGAAACATATACAACGATTCCAAATAAATTCGAATTGGTATCATCAGAGTTAGACATAGCTGTATGCTCAATGGTCAGTTTAAGGTATTTCGGGTGTTTTTTGAGTTGGCTGGGTGTATTACCTAGAAGTCGTCATCATTGTAATCTTCAGATTCGCACACTAATTTATATTGATAGCGTTCCAAATCTATCCCTTTTTTTGACGACAGAAGCCATTCATAAATGACGTGTTCGATTTCAGCTGAGGGTGTCGTATTATGTTTTAGTTTAATATCCTCAAGGTAAATTTTTCCACTATCCTCAACGTTAAGTTGAATTGTTGCACGCTGAGGTCTGGTTATTTTGTAAAAGTAAGTAGAGCCGTCTAACACCATTTCATGGTAGTTTTGAACGCAGTGTTCTTGTTCTTCAGACTCTCTTAGGATGTCATAATATTTAGATATGGGTTTAATATGATCATTGCCTTCAACGGGAGGTTTTGGGTAACTACAATTTGGCTTCTTTCTCTGTGATACCTCACTTTTATTCCTAAAGTGGTGGGTGATTCTTTCATCAATGCGCTCTAAAACGACTTGTGGGTTATTCCCCGTCAGTTTTGTTGCAACCCATTTCACGCCTAACTCGTAGTCTTCGGCTGATTCAGTTATCGTTGATAGCTCGTCTGAAAAGCTAAAATACTCCCATGAGGGCTGGTAGCGTTGAATGAGCTTGCTTGAAGATAGGTCTGGGTACTTAGCAAGTAGATTGATCAAATCCTCAGTGAGAAATTTAACATGCAATAACGCTTTATAAGTGCCTGATTTCATGACTGTTGTTAATGCATTAACAACATGGTTGTCTGGTTTTAATAGGTTTAGTTTTTTAAACGTATTAAATACAGCGGGTTCTTCGGGTAAGCCTAAGAACGACAATATCTTCTTTTTACGTTCATTAAATAGTTGTAGGGTTTCAAGAGGGTGCCAGCTGTTACAGTGTTTTATGATGTACCAAAAAAGTCCCATATTGCTTGTAAATAAATTGCGGGCACTTTCTGACCGGCTAATAAAGAACAGTGTTATATAAGCATTACCTAGCCATATTTGTTCAAAGGCAATTAATCTAGGCACTAGATCGGCAGGTATTCGTTGAGACCATTTTTTAGCGTTGTCATCAGCCAACGCCACTGCGATAGTGATATCAGCACTGAACGGGTCATCCGTGTATCTAAGTTCAGGTGTAAAACTGATATCTGGCCAACATGTCATTGACCCTTTCCAGTCGCCACCGTACTGATTAATTACGGACATATTCAACGTCTTATCTGCGTCACATGAAAACATATATAGACCCTGCTTAATGATTGAATTACGGCTTAATATTCAAGTTCAGTTTAACGACAGGGTGAGACATAATGTGTCTAATGTGGTTTTGGGGTGGGATTAAGGTTGTTTATTTTTAGATTTGGTGATGTGTCATTAAGTCTAATAAAATCAGATACTTATAGTTGTCTTCGTTCGAATTCAATATATTGAAGGTTGTTGGAGCCGCAATACAAGGGATTCAGCGTTACATTGTCTTCGCTGAAATTACACGAATACAAAATTAGATTGAAGGAATTAAAACGAAGACTATTGGATAAAAACGAAGACTATTGGATAAAAATGAAGACAATTGAGTATCATAATTAAGGTGATGGTTTTAAATAAATTTATACGCTTAGTGTATCGTAGTCATTATATCGATAAAAATTTTTTACCGTACTAATGAAACAAAAAACCTCCAAATGACTAAAAAAGACTGACTTAATTTGGCAAATAAGGCAGTAACCAATCACCTCGTTTAGGCGTAATTTGTTTATTGCCAGGCTGCAAAAATTTAAACGGTATCGACTGCTTTTTGCCTTTATTGTTATAAAGCATAACAAAGTGCAGGTGAGGGCCGGTTGAATATCCTGTGTTTCCCGACAAGCCAATCACTTGCCCTGCGGTTACTTTATCGCCGACTTTTACTTTTACGCCACCCAGTAATAGGTGCCCATATAAGGCATAGGTGCCGTCTGAATGAAGTATTTTGACTAGGTTGGCTTTATCAAGGAAGTAAGGGCTTGATACTCCTGCTAGCGTATAATTGTCCCTTGTCCTAATGACTACGCCTTCTCTAACGGCTGTGATGTTGGTGCCAACAAGCATGCCTATATCAACCGCATAGCGACTGCTATCTGAACGGTGACTAAATGGGCCGTTGAAGCCTTGGCTTACACGCATTGGCTTATAGTTTGTGAATGGGGGGAGGATAAGTGCATTGTCTGGCTGGGCCGTAGGATCACCGAGAACATAACGGAAGTGAACGTTTCGTTTGTTTCGGCTATTTTGCTGCTTGAAGACAGTTTTAGATGAATGCGGTGGAATTACGGCTGATGAGATCTTCTTTTTAGTCTCTTTGTCATTTAAAAAACACTGAGCAGGAATGAGTAATGGGTTGTGAGCAGTATAGTGTAGTTGTCCATTCGCTTGCTTTACCGTAAGAAACGGCTTTGTTTTTTCTGTTATGACGGCAGGTTTGAGGTTGATTTGTTGAACCGGCGCCTTGGTGTGAGAGGGCTTTTTATCTGAAAAATGCCATTTGCCGTGTTCGTCTTTATACTTATAAATTTGCCCATAGGCGAAGGCATTACTGAGCATCAATAATGCGAAAGCGACGAATAGGCTGAGGCTGTTTGAGTTTTTTGTCATCATTGGCAGTGCTTACGAATAATGCTTTCGAGCTTTTGAACGCTTTTCTTTCTTGTTTCTTCACTCACTTTAAGGTCTTTACCATTGTCATCGACAAACACAACAGGGCCTTTAATGACGTTTAATTGTTGACGTACTTCTTGACACTTTTCAGCCTTAGAAGGCTTATTTTTTTGCTTTTCTTTCCACTCATCTATGCGCTGCTGTCTTTCTGTATCTTTGCTTTGCTCATGACGAAGCATCATATCTGGTGAGCTGTAATCGCTAGTAATATTGATTTTGTCGAGCTTTTCAGAGATGTTTTTTGAAGCGGTTTTCTCGGGTGGTCGATCACCAAAATGTATTCGGCCATTTTGGTCGGTCCACTGATAAACTTCAGATAGTACATGAGTGGAGAGTAGTAAAAGTAGAGATAAACACGAGTATCGGATGATTGTTGAGGTCAGCATGTGGTCTCTACGGCTATAGGTTTTAATCTTGCAAATAATTTGAAAATAAGAATATCACAAATATCTGCAAGAGGGTTTTGAATGGCGTCAAACATATAAAACGTTAAGAGCGGGCGGGATTATGGAATCAGCACAATTTTATCTGAGCCACCGTTACTTACTTGATGGTAGGCTGCAACAGCCTCAGATAGCGGCATTTCTATAAAATTATTTGAAACCGGTAGACCATTCTCAAATGCGGCGCCTATTTTCGTTAGCATTCTTGCGCAATTTTCTAGGCTATACAACAATGAATTAACACCAATTATTGAGCCCCCCTTACGGTACAGGTTTAGAATAGGTAGGTTGATTGATCCATCACGTGGAGCAGAAATGACTGCAATACGTCCAAATGAGTCAATGGTATTAACGGCTGCGGGTAACCAATACCCCGTCGTGTCAAATATGACTTCTGGTGCTTGCTGTTTAAAGGCGTCTTGTGCCTGTACTGGTAGTTGATGCTCGTCTTGTAATTGAATAGCACTGATGCCTTCGGATTGAAACGTCTGCAAAACATCACTTCGTCTGGCTGCCATGACAACATTGGCGCCTCTTGCGGTGGCTAATGCTTGCGCGGCTCTGGCCACAGCACCAGCGCCTATGATTAAACATCGAGTACCTGCCTTCACTTGACTTCGTTCAAGCGCATCCCATGCGGTGATAAATGGAACTCCATAGGTGGCTGCTTGAGCGAATGTTAGTGACTCCGGTAAAAGTGCGACGGCATTAGCAGGCATGACTACATATTGCGCATGGCAGCCGTTTTGATAAAAACCAAATCCTTTACCTGTGCCACCCCAAACAGCTTTACCTTGTAGTTCCTTCGGCCCGCTTACCATTACCCCGGCAAAATCCCGACCGGGAATACGGGGTGTCGTTGTGTAGGGGAATAGACCAAGCACGTTCTTTATATCACTAGGGTTAACGCCCGTAGCCTTAACCTCCACCAAAACTTCATCGGCTGCAGGCGTTGGTGTTGGTAGGTCTAGCACTTGAAGTGAATCTAGACTGCCGGTTTTGGTAAACTGTAGTGCTTGCATAATAGGCCTCACTTTATGGGGGGAGGTGAACGGCGTGGTTCAGCTAATTAGTCTCTACCCTGAAACACCGCACTGGTATGTTTTGCCATTCTCGCGAATGGCTGTCGTCTCTGTATGAGCACGTATTAACGCTTGATGCCACTCAGTTTGCGGTCTAGCGAAAATTTACCGCCGCCGTTAAATACCAATGCTACTGACATACCTAGTAATGCTAGTCCAAATTCATAACCATTGTTACTCATAAATAGCCCGTTAGGTAAGTGAACTGTGATGATAGCAACGAGCATCGTGATCGCCAACATTAATGCTGCTGGGCGAGTTAGTAACCCTAGGAGTAGTGCGATACCTCCGAAGAATTCTGCGCTGCCGGCTACAAGCGCCATTAAGTAGCCAGGCTCTAATCCAATGGATGCCATCCACTGCCCTGTTCCTTCTAAACCGTAGCCACCAAAACTACCAAATAGTTTTTGAGCACCGTGAGCCACAAATATGACGCCAGCTGGAAGGCGAAGCGCTAAGCTCGTTAAGCTGTTATCGGTTAAAAGGGGACGCTGGATAAGTGCTTTGTTCATGATTTTTCTCCAATTCATTTCAATTAAGTTGGTTGATGAATCTACTATAATAAAAGGCGTTGGTAGATAATAGCGGAATATTTTGACCTAAATGATCAGGAAAACTGAATTATGAACTCACTCATTTCTTTGGATGCATTACAGACCCTCGACGCCATCGAACGTCGTCAAAGCTTTGCCGCTGCTGCAGAAGAGTTGTACCGAGTCCCATCAGCGATTTCATACACGGTCAACAAACTTGAAGAAGATATTGGGGTGGCGTTATTTGATCGCAGTCGGCGTAAAGCAGAGCTGACACCTATTGGACGGTTAGTGTTGGAGCAGGGTCGGCAAATTCTTAAAGCATCTGAGGAGCTGACGGCAATGATCAGTCGGGCGGTTGACGGTTGGGAAGTTGAACTTCGTATCTGCATTGATAGTGTTCTGACCTGCGGTCCTATTTATGACTTGATTGAAGCGTTTCAGCGGATTCAACCTAAAACCGAAATACGCATTAGCGAAGAAGTGCTGGGCGGAAGCTGGGAAGCGTTGAATGATGATCGTTGTGATCTTGTGATTGGTGCAGAAGGCGCTTCGCCGGCACCAGGCTATGCCATTCATTCATTAGGGAAGGTGAAGTTTGAGTTCGCAGTTGCAGCAGATCATCCGTTGACTAAACAGCCTATGCCTTTAGCTACGAGCGCTATACAAGATTACCCAACAGTTATTGTGGCTGATAGTTCGAAACGAGCCCCGGCTCGATCCTCAGGGTTATTGGATGGCAAAAGTCGAATAATTGTTCCGACCATCGAGCATAAAATAGAGGCTCAATGTAAGGGGCTTGGGGTTGGTTATTTGCCGAGCCATCGGATTAAGCAAGAACTGGCAGAAGGAAGATTGGTTCTCTTAACATTGGAGTCGCCCAGGCTTCCTGAAGACATATCGGTAGCTTGGCGTCGCGGCAATACAGGAAAAGGCCTCAATTGGTTTGTTGGGCGCCTTAAACAGATGAGTCTTGACCCTCAGCAGGGTGTGCTGACTCAAGATATTGAATGATGTTGATCATAAGAAGGGGGGGATTTATGAACATTGCCCTGCTTATTTTACAATCTGACTACATACTTTTTTAGTGACTATGCTATCTTTCGTGCGCCCAGTTATCCGGCCCGTTTTTAATCATTTATCAAATTTATAAAGGTGTTATATGAATGCTGTTTTAGTCGCGGTGACGTTGATGTTAGCTCTAAGTGTGGCGCGGCTTCATGTTATGCTCTCCATGATCGTCGCAGCCTTTGTGGGTGGTTGGATTGCCGGTATGGATGTTGACGCCACACTCAAGGCTTTTAATGCAGGTATTGGAGGGGGAGCAGGTATTGCATTGAGCTATGCGCTTCTCGGTGGTTTTGCTGTTGCTATTTCGTTATCAGGTTTACCCCACTTATTGGCTAAAAAGATTCTATCTCTTATTGGTAGTGGGCAAACGCCTTCTAATAAAAGTACGTTTTTACTGCGTAATGCCTTACTGCTAGGATTGATGTTAATCGCGGTGAGCTCTCAAAACATCATACCGATTCATATTGCGTTTATTCCTATTCTTGTACCGCCCCTATTACTCGTGATGACACGATTAGATCTAGACCGACGTTTAGTGGCTTGCGTATTAACATTTGGGCTAGTGACGCCTTATATGTTTTTACCTATTGGTTTCGGGAATATTTATTTGAATGAAATTCTATTATCTAATGTGGGTAGCGCAGGGCTCGATACTGAAACTGTATCGGTTGTTTCTGCGATGGCTATTCCTGCATTAGGTATGTTGATTGGTTTATTGATTGCGGCTTTATTTAGTTATCGTAAACCTCGACATTATAAATTAGAGACTGATCAAGCAGTCGTAGATCAAACAGATCAAGAATTCAGTGCTAAATCGTTATGGGTTGCAGGGGCTGCAATAGTAATCGCCTTTGTGGTTCAGTTGTATCTAGGCAGTATGGTGCTAGGTGCAATGGCCGGTTTTTTATTGTTCTCGGCGACAGGTGTTATACACTGGAGTGAGTCTGATGGCGTGTTGGTTGACGGTATGAAAATGATGGCTTCCATTGGCTTTATTATGATTGCAGCTTCTGGTTTTTCTGAAGTGATAAAGGCGACTGGTCATATCGATAGCCTAGTAAATGGTGCTTCTGGTTGGTTGGGGGATAATAAAGCCTTAGCCGCTTTACTATTATTAATCGTGGGTTTAGTGCTCACTATGGGAATTGGTTCATCATTTTCGACGATTCCGATTATTGCCGCTATTTACGTGCCTCTATGCATGCAGTTAGGCTTTAGCCCATTGGCTATCGTGGCGTTGGTCGGAACCGCAGGCGCATTAGGTGATGCGGGTTCTCCTGCATCAGACTCTACGCTAGGCCCAACGGCAGGCCTAAATGCTGACGGACAGCATAATCATATGAGTGACACGGTGATTCCAACGTTTATACACTTTAACTTGCCATTGTTGGCGGCGGGTTGGGTGGCTGCAATGGTACTTTAAAGACTACTGGTTGATTCATAATTAAGCCTATTTAAAAAATAGGCGTATTATAAATATACTATGCGGCCTTATTAATGATCGTTTAGGTATTCTTATTACGGTTTTACCATTCTTTGCATGTAAAGCACATAGACTTAATCGCTATAGTCGAGGATACGCTCTTAAACTTGACGGCAAGTGGTGAGCTATTGAAGATGAAGGGGAAAATTGAAAGGCAGGCTTTAGCAGAGTTAACTTCAAACTAAGAACCCCATCATATACCGCTCTATTTCTACTAGATTTGATAAACGTTATCTAATACTGTTGTGTCAGGCTCGTTCTTCTACTGACTAAGTGTTATAGGGACATGCTAAACAGACGTAATGGAATGGCTTCATCTAATAATAATTATAAAAGGGTACATGCAGGATGAATGGAGTCTTAGCATCGATAGTTCTCCCGCTGAGCTTGGCGGTTATAATGCTTGGAATGGGCTTATCGCTCACAGCAGCAGACTTTAAACGCGTTTTATTTTACCCCAAAGCTGTCGCGATAGGTCTTGCGGGGCAGATTCTGATATTACCTTTTATAGGTTACTTTTTTGCTTCTCAGTTTGGGCTAAGTCCAGAAAATGCTGTTGGTTTAATGGTGTTAGTGGCCTGCGCCGGCGGTGCTACGTCGAATCTAATTGTTTATTTGGCGAGAGGGGATGTGGCACTCTCTGTAACGCTTACAGCAATTAGTAGTTGTATCACGGTGCTTACCATTCCCTTTATTGTTAATTTTGCGCTCTTTCGCTTTATGGGCGCGACAGAAGAAACCGCTTTGCCTATTGGCAGCACCAATATGAAACTGTTTTTCATTACTGTAGTGCCGGTATTATTGGGAATGCTAATTCGATATTATTTTTCCGGCTTTGCCAAACGCATGGAAAAGCCAATGAATAAACTGGCTACGGTATTTTTTATACTGATTGTTGGGGGGATTCTGCTTAAAGAATATAAAGAACTTGTACAAAGTTTGCTGACGGTTGGTCCTGCGACATTTTTACTTAACTTAGCGAGTATGCTTGTGGGGTTTGTTGCTGCTCGCTTGTTCCTCCTGAACGATCAACAAAGTACAACCGTCAGTATTGAAATTGGGGTTCAAAACAGCGCGACAGGCATATTTATAGCGACAACGTTATTAAATAATTCTGAGATTGCGATAGTGCCAGCTGTATATTCATTAATGATGTACATAAATGCGGGGTTGTTACTATTTTTGATGCATGGGCGAGTTAAGCGAAGAGGCACCAAGGGCAGTATCACAAACTGATGGCTTGGCTTTAGAGACTGTATTTTTTAAAAACTAGGCTAATGAAAATGCTTCATTAGCCTAGGGCTAAGTTAGATCTTATAAACGAGAGTAATCGCCGTTTCACGATCTGTTTTATCTATGTCTGCAGCAACATCAGAATTATGAATGACGTTGTAGCTTACTTTCATCGATAAATCACCTGCCACTTGGCTTGTTAGTGCCACACCAAAACGTGTTTCAGTGTTGCTTTCACCTGACTCGACTTTTAAGTGTTGGTTAAAGGTAGATGATTTGCTGAATTTCCATTCAAAGATTTCAGCCGCACGTACAATGGCATCTTCTTCTGTATTGTAACTCTCATCTTCAGTTTTACGATAACCTGGTGCGAGCTCAAGATTAAGTTTCATTTCGTTGGTTCTAATCGCTTTGTAACCTAGACCTGTCGCGATAGATGCTTGATAGTTTAAGCCACTAAAGTTGTCGTTTTCCCAGTTGGCTACACCAAAGGCATAGGTTCTGTCGCTTAACGCGTAGTCTGATTGACCTTCTACTCTATATTTTTCAGCTGAACGTATATCGTTTGAAACACTTTTAAGTGCCTCTAGTTCAACTTGATGAGTCCACTTTGTATACGTTGTTTCTGCTTTAAACTTGGTGTTAAGTGTTTCAGTATCTGAATTCCCTGATGTCTTGATATAACCTAACTCTGCCGCAGCATTCCACGTTTGTTCAACTTTTGCGTCTTCTGCTTGGGCGTATAGACTGCTTGAAAGGCAAAGAATTGAAATAGGTAAAGTTAGATGTTTTTTAAGCATGAAATAGTGATCCTTTTTTGTCGATGAATGTTTGTGTTATTTTCGGCGCAGGATGATACACATAAAGAAGGTATAAGCCTAGTTAGCAGGTAACCAGGCCCTAGAGTGTAAGTAATAACGTTAGAGCTAAAGTGTTAGGAATTATCGTTAGGTTTGTAGGTGATGATCTTGTAAGTAATGATATAGCCCACCAGCTTTATACCCAGCCATAAAAAAGCAATCGGCATAAGCAGAGTTAGCAAAACGAAAGAAATGATTAGATCTGTCATGTTATCGACTGCATTGCTGGCTTTGTCTTTGAGTTTTTCAAGATCAAGTGTGTTGCTCATGCTCTCTTGAAAGTTATCCCACTTGTTCTTCATGTCGTTTAAAAATGAACGCTCTTGGTCGTCAGTTTTAACCTGTATTGATGGGCTTGCTTTTATCTCTTCAGCGGAGATTTTGAGAGAGGCTAGGGATTCACTTTGGTTGCTTTCAATGATATTTATATAAACGGCTTGGTTGAGCAGCAGGCTTAAAGCGATAAAGAACCTAAAGACGATAAGCAGTAAGCAGGTTTTATATGCAACAATTCGAACCCCTTGAGGTGCAAGTTGAGGTTTTAGAATAAGCACTAAACCAGTGAGAGTAGACAGGACGACTAATAGGTTTATAAGTGTTGTTGAAGCGATGCTGATTAAAATTTGTTGAATGCCCAGTGAGGTGATTGCTGCAAGTACCACCAACGAAAAGCGCTCGATCATATCGTTAATAGGGTCAAGTACCTCTCCCACGGTTAACGTGGTGCCAACCCCCGCGGGTGATAACGTCACTTCAGTGCCTTGAGCTATTGAAATACCGGCATTCAGGGACCTCGCAACTGCAAAAGTAATTGCTGCGATTTCTATTTGCTCAGCGGCATATTCACTGCCTTTATTATCACACCAGCCTGTGAATGTTAAAATTACGATTATAAGCGCTGCAATGGATATTGATATTTTGTACTTTGTAGATGCCATTTTTAACCCCGTTGATGTTATGTTTACTGGAAAAACAGGTGTTGAGCAAACGTATTAGTATGCCCCATGATGAGTCAAAGTACTTGGCCGCATTGAAAATAAGGGCGCGTCATTATAATAGTATGTGATAAATGTATAGTTTTATCACTTGCGACCCACATCAGGGGTGTTGATATCGCGACTGTTGTATATTATCGCGTTAACATTCAAATGAATATTTGTTAGAAAGCGGCTTTGATAAGAAGGAACTAAACAATGAGAATGATTAATGAGTAAGTTTAATCTATTTGGTCGGCTATCTGCTTCACCAACAAACCCCAAGAACCACCCAAAAGCTAAATCATTTGATGTTGCTGACCTTTATGCAGGCCCCTTTGGCGCTGATAATAATGAGTTATCGGAGCAAACATTGGGGTTGGATGAAAAGCTTAGACAGGCGTACTTTTGGATTGTTAATAACGCCATTATCAGCCCTCATTACGATATTGAATACAACGATAAACCGCCTCAGCAGTTTCGAGCGGGTGATAGCCATAGCACGATTAATCTACCCACAGAGCAGTCTTACTCAAGCTATATATTGCTTCCATTGCTTACGTTCGCAACCCAGAGTAAATGCCTTTTTATTGGTGGGCCAGGGCGGGGAAAGACCGCTAGCGCTTTGCTGATGGGTGTTTTGGGCGGATACACTACCAAAGAAGTTAAAAGAGCGATGCAGCATGGTCACCCTCAGATGACGGTGGCAGATTTGTTGGGCAACCCATTGCCGGCAGACTTGGCGACGGCTCAATCGGTTGAAGATATTCGAATATCCTGGCGTAAATGGTTAGGCATGCGGGTCAAAATTGTAGATGAGTACAACCGAATACCCACCCGAACACAAAGCTCACTCCTCACAGTGATGGGCGACAATTATGCTGAATTATACAATCAAGTATTTGAATGCCCTGACGCAGCATGGTTTTTAACCGCTAATGATGATCAAGGGGGCGGTACGTACCAAGTCATTGAGGCGTTAAAAGACCGAATTGATGTGGTCGTTCAAGCGCTATCATTCAACCCACGTTTTTTGAGCCAATTACTCTTACGTATTGAAGAAGGCGTAAAGCCTGAAGATATGGTGCCCCCTCAAATTATTTTCTCAGAAGACGAAATCAGCCAGATGTCGCTGGCGATCAGAAATATTGAGATACCAGACGATATTCGACGAAGAATTGAGTTTTTTGGCAGTCACTTTGAGTTCTCAGAATATTCTGCTTCACAGTTCGAATACAAAACTAAAGATACCTCTCGGTTATCGGGTGTTAAAGCCCACATTTTAGCGTCTATGGATAACGGACGTGACAGACTCAAAGACTTAGGTTGCCAGACGCTTAATGGTATTTCTGTTCGTTCGCTCATGTCATTACTTCAGTTCTCAAAAGCTTTAGCGTATTTCAGAGGAAACGACGCCGTTGAGCTAGATGATGTGAGGCAAGTGTTGCCTTTTGTTTTTCACTCACGCTTATTTGCAGACTGTGACTCACCGTTTTTTGAGCTGCCAGAGAACGCGTTTTTCCGAAGTGATAAAATTGGTTGGCTGCGGTTCTTGTTTGATTCTTCTTGTAGGGAGTTTGATCGGTTGGGCCTAGGTAACAGTGACTCCGTTGAAGCGCTTTCAAATGAGTTTGATGAAGGTTTAGATGGTTTGACGGTTAAGGCGGCTAAAAAACGTATCAATCGAATTGAGACAGAAATAGCGCAGTTGGTTGAAGGTAAAAAAATGTATGGCCATATCTATGAGGATGTCGTAAAGCTCAAGTATCTTCATCAGCGATATACCAATTACTTAAAATGGCTAGAGTCCTGAGCGCTTATCTTATGAAGTCTTTAGCGTTACAACTTTTTTTTCAGGCAGAGCGTGAGTTATGCAATCAAATGGTTGCCAGTATTCGACATCAATCTCAGCAATTTGATATGGGTGAATTTAATGGCTTTTTATCTAATTGCTTAGACCCGTTAATGGTTAATTTTGATGGCCACAGCAATAAGGACTCGTTTGCTGTGGCACAGGCCGGCTTTACCCATGGCCTAGAGCTCGCGTCGTTAAATTGGTTAAAACAAGGAATTAAACAAGACATTGTTTTAACAACTTGGCGTGAGTTTCATCAAAATACGCTGACTATTATTCAACAAAACCCTAGCAAGGCTTTTTCTGAAACAAGCAACGTATTAAGTCACTTGCTTGGATTTGGTGATGACAAGCCGATGAAGTGGCTCGCCTTGATGAATAAGGTAATAAGCCAACTTGATACCCGTGAATCACTTAAATGTGCGGGCGTTGTTTGTGCGTGGATGTCAGGATTGGCGCATTTTAGGCCCTTAGCATTAAAACAATTAGAGGATTTATCATCCCAAATCGGCCGCATATTGTTAGGTGTTTCTGAGAGCGATGATTTAGGCCATCACTTACAAACGCTAAAAACGAATCGGTGGTCAATGGTTAGCCCTTCGAGGCCTCAAGATGACCAAGCACAATATCATGTGGAGAGGCGAATAGGGCGATGCGACTTATTAGGCGGTGAGTTTAAAACCCCTCCAAACGTTTTTGCTTCGGGTGATCAGTTGTACGTATGCGCGGGAGACCACGCATGGAAACTGTATGTTGATGGGTTTGGTGAAACACTTTTTCCATTTGATATTGATGAGGTTAAAAGAATAGCTGAGGCATCTAATCCAGCGAGTGATTTGTCTCGTTTTAGTCAAATGGATGGGTTAAGTGATATCAGTGAAGTCACCTCAGTTGTTACGTTAAATGATACTGTAGCCCTCACATCCAATGAAACGTTTTCTGTGGTTATCTTAAGTATTACAAGCCCAGCGGCAGGACGTTAAAGATGGGAGCAGCTGAGTTGTTAGTATCGCAATGGCAAACATCTTGGGATGACGCATTAAACCTGTGGAGCCGCTACACAAAAATTCGATCACCTAAATTATGTAAAACCCATGTTGAGGCCTCGAAAGAGGGGTTGTCAGAAAGCTTTGCAATGATTCGGCTTCAAGATCAAACCGTCGTCGTTGACCTTGAAGCGATTGCTAAGTATCAGTTGCAAGACTATGCCGTCGAAGTCTTAGCGCACGAAATAGGGCATCACATTCTGTCGCCAGCCACCATTACTGATCATGCCAAAATGATTTCGCGGATGCATGTGAACCTCCCTACGCTTGAGAATAAAGCAGGCATGGTGGCGAATCTGTATTCCGACTTATTGATTAATAATCATCTAAAAAGACAGTTCGGTTTACGAATGGATGAAGTTTACCAAAAGCTGAATAACGGTCCTACCCATAGCCGAGTTTGGAAACTCTATATGCGGGTATACGAAAATCTATGGCTGCTAAAGCCCGGTTCGTTAGGGGGGATATGCGACTCAGATGCCATGGAAGGAGACGCATGGTTAGGTGCAAGAATTATTAAAGTCTATGCGAGCGACTGGCTTAAAGGTGCTTCAAGATTTGCGGCGTTATTATTGCCATATTTAGTAGATGAACGCGAAGGCGATGATCAAATCGCTAAGTTGATGGATACTAAGCATGCGGGTGATGGGCAGTTTCCATCAGGTTTGATCAGTAAAGATTTAGGTGAAGACGATAACGTTCACCCCTCAAATGACCCTGAGCTTGTCGGAGAGTCAAATGGCAACGACACCGACGCTGACAGTGAATGGCCGATTGAAATTGAGAACCCAGAGCAAGGCTATGGTCAATTTCGGGAACCGTTTGAGTATGGTGAAATTCTTAAATCAGCCGGTTTGAATTTGTCTGACCATGATATCGCTGTTCGTTATTACAAAGAGCGGTCTGTGCCTTTATTGGTTCCTTTTCCTTCTAAACGATTACCCTCAAAAGCTGATTTAGTACCAGAGGGTACGACGCTATGGGAGCCAGGTGAACCCGTTGAAAATATTGACTGGTTTAGCTCTATGTCGATGAGTTCTGTGGTCATACCAGGCGTGACCACCGTCCAGCGTGAGTGGGGCGAGTCTGAAGGTTCTGAGCCCGATACGGAGCCATGTGACTTAGACCTTTATGTCGATTGCTCTGGCTCTATGCCGAACCCGCAACAGCATATTTCTTACACAGCGCTAGCGGGTGCTATTTTGTGCCTTTCGGCACTTAGGGCTGGTTCCGCCGTTCAAGTCACGCTTTGGAGTGGTGTTCATCAATTTAAAACCACGAATGGGTTTATAAGAAACGAAAAAGAGATTTTACAGGTACTCACTGATTACTTTGGTGGTGGGACTGCATTTCCAATCCATATACTGAGAAAAACACATATAGAAAAGCGTAGAGAGCGTCACTCACATGTGGTTATTTTATCTGACGATGGTGTCACTACGCTGTTTAATCAAGACGAAAAGGGAAATTATGGCTGGGATATCGCTAAGCAAGCATTAGACAATGCAAAAGGAGGGGGAACAATGGTGTTAAACCTTAACTGGAACTACGCTGATAATTCGCCCCCTAAGTGGTATGCAAAAGACGGTGCGCTATTGAAACGGGCAGAGAAAGAGCAAGGGTGGTCTGTTTTTCCTGTTTCATCTTGGGAAGAAATGACCAACTTCGCTCAAGCGTTTAGCCGTAAACACTATCAATCTGCAGAATCGGTCTAGGCAAAGATGCCATTTAGTCGAAAAAGGGAGGCAAATATTCCATGAGTGACACACCCTGCGTGGCATCACACTATCAAGAAGGGCCGGATATTAATGTGTTGCATCATCGCCTAACGGACTTTCCAGAGGAGTGGATGAGTGCAGAACTGCCTCATTATTTTTCTGCCATCATTCATGATGTTGTTTTTGCTCATTGCGAAAATATACACGCCTCAGAGCTTGCCGTATTTCGCAGACCTCAACAACAATGTGAGTGGTACAGAATGAGCCTCCTTGTTGCTTATTTTTTGGCTGATGAGAGCTTTGATTCATTTACCTTTACATCAAACACACTCATTTTACTACTAGAGGCAACCGCTAAAGCGTTAGCCGAAGCGGGGCAGAATAACGTTTATATTAATGATGTTGATCGTAGAGAAGAATTTATACGGGTTGTTTTAGATGCTTTAGGTTTATTTCCAAAAGGCGAAAACAGTACGGTGGCAGATGATCGCCTGCAAGCAGTAAGTTCTCAAGCACGATTAAACGTGCTTCGAGCAGCCAAGGCCGCTGAAAAACGTTCAAACGATTTGCGTGTAGCGTTAGCAAAGCAAAAAGCCAGAGAGTCGGCTGACAAAATGACACGAGAGTGATGATGAAGGCCTATTCTTTAGACGCCGATGAGCGAATGCCTGACCTACACCTTGAAGGTAGTGAAAGGTTAAACGCGTTAATCGATCAACCTCATGCGCCCATATATAGAAACCGTTCAGGCCATCATCTTCAACCTGCGGAGCTTGATGCGTTAAAACAATTCACAACCGAAGAGTTCGCTAAAAAAGTTTCAGCCAAGTGTGCAGATAATGATTGGCTACAACAATTCATTGCTCATTGCTTTAGTGAGGTTCCTTTTTATCGTCAATATGTCCGTTCGTCCTACGATATTGAGGCCATTCCGACAATCAATCGAGCCGATTTGAGCCAAGATATTACAGGTTTTGTGCCTGACGGCCTGCCGACCGATCGCCTTATAACATTTGAAACGTCAGGCACCACTGGCCACCCCTTAATGATACCTTCGCATCCTACTGTTGCTGCAAAATACAGTGCTTATCATAAGAAGGCGTTAGCCTGGAACGGGGTGAATACCGATGATTTTAAAAGTGATCTAGCGATAATACTGGCTGGTTATCAAGAGAAGTGCTTTACCTACGCATCCATTTCGCCTTATTTGAATAACAAAGGGTTAGTAAAGCTCAACTTTCATCCAAATGATTGGCATGACCCTGATGATAGGCACCAATATATCGATAACAATAAACCAGATTTAATTTCGGGCGACCCTATATCATTGGGGGCGCTTTCAAAAATCCCTTTTTCGCACCAACCGAAAGCCATTTTAACGACGTCAATGACCTTACTTTCAGGCTGTAAACAGCTACTTAATCAACGTTTTGGTTGCCCGATTATTGACCTGTACTCGTTGAATGAAATTGGACCTGTAGGCTGTAGTGTTCTAGGCAAAAAAGGGTTTAAGCTGCTTCAATCTAAGCTGTATGTTGAAATACTAGACACGAATGACACTCCTGTTGCGCCAGGGCAACGAGGGGAAATAACCGTCACCGGCGGTTTTAATCATTACCTCCCTCTATTACGATACCGAACAGGCGATTTTGGTCGGCTTGAACAAGAAGGGAATGATTGGTTTATACAAGACTTAGAAGGGCGTCCGCCTGTGCAGTTTAAGACGTCGAAAGGTGTCTGGCTCAATAATGTCGATGTCACCCATCTTTTGCAGGCGTTTCCTTTAACTCAATTCTCGTTGCATCAGCATGTTGATGGAACACTTACGGTCAAAGTATTAAAAACAGCCAACACAGATGAGCTTATCCATGCTTTAACTCAAAAATTTGGTTATCCGGTAGACGTGAAGCAGATAGAAAAGGTCAACAGCGAAAAGAAAATTATTCAATATACCAGCGATTTAAGGGCTTAAACTTGATTAGTTATTTAGAGTGGGCCGCTAATGCGGTGTTTGTATTAAGTGTAGTATTAGCTGCCAGGAATAATATCAACACATGGTGGACGGGCATCATTGGTTGCGGTCTCTTTGCTGTATTATTTTATCAATACAATCTATATGCTGATGTGACACTGATGATATTTTTTATCTTCACCAGTGTGTATGGCTGGACCTATTGGGGGGCAAAGAAAGAGTTGCACGCGATTCAGCGTACCCCCGTAACTGCGTTTATAAACCTTGTACTCCTTGCCGCACTTGCGACAGTGGCTTACGGTTGGATTCTTCACTCGTCGACAGATGCCTATGCACCGTTTATTGATTCCATCATCTTGATGTTTAGTGTGTTGGCTCAGTTTTTATTGATGCAAAGGCGAGTTGAAACTTGGGTTTGCTGGCTTATTGTTGATACCGTGGCAGTGCCACTTTATGCCTCGAGAGAGCTTTATTTAACCTCATTCGTTTACGGCTTATTTTGGTGTAACGCATGGTTCGGGCTATATACATGGATCAAATTATATAAAAAGGAAAAGTCAGGAGCGGATAAGTGGCCAACAAACCCTATCGCCGCGGATTAGTCGTTGGAAAGTTTTCGCCTTTCCATAAAGGCCATGAATACCTGCTAAATGTAGCCGCTCAACATTGCTCTGAAGTGCTAGTTATTAGTTATTCTAGGCCTGAGTTTCCGTCCTGTTCAGCCGCAGTGAGAGCGTCTTGGCTTAAACAATTTGCCCCGAACGCAAGGGTTCTGAGTGTTAACGCGGCTACGGTTGAACGGTGGCGATCAGAAGAGGGGTGGCCTTTAGAAATGCCTCTCAATTCAGATGATGATGAATCGCATCGCGAATTCACCTATAAATTGATTGCCGAAAAACTCAAGCTAGACATCGACGTTGTATTGACTAGTGAAGACTATGGAGATGGCTTCGCCCGATACCTTAGTCATCATGAAAAAGGGTTTGGTCATACCGTTCAGCATGTATGTGTTGATAGGCATCGCCTTATAGTGCCTGTGAGTGGCACCGCTGTAAGGCGCTCAAATACCTTGGCAGAGCGTAAAGTGAATTCCACAGTATGGGCTGATTTTAAGGTTCAAAAAATATGTTTTTTAGGTGCCGAGTCTACGGGAAAGACAACATTATCTAAGCTGCTTGCTGAGGCCTATGATGACCCTGTTGTTGACGAATACGGACGAACGTTATGGGAACTCAATAACGGCGTCTTGACGCCAGAAGACCTCGTTAAAATAGGCCAGACCCAAACAGAAAATGAAGATAAGGCACAACAGCTCGCTCGCAACTATATTTTTTGCGATACCTCACCTCTAACAACGTTATGTTATTCAGACGCACTGTTTAACGATAGACCCCGCATACTAGAAGCTTTTGCAGAGCAGCCTTACCACCATACTTTTTTATGTGAACCGGACTTTCCACTTGTTCAAGATGGTACAAGAAAGGACGAAGCATTCAGGGCGTGGCAGCATGGTTGGTATTTAAAAGTCCTTCGTCAACGCAAGATACCTTATACCGCATTAAAAGGACCTCTTAGCAAAAGGGTGCAGATGGTAAAAAAATGCATAGAGCAAGGTGCGTTGAAATTTTGTTCAAGTGCCATTATATCCTAAGGGGTAAGTGTGGCTTATACTGTAAATCGTTGTACTCGCCTTCATAAACTGAAATACAGAATCTAATGAATCAATCAAAAGACAAAACCGCTCAGTTTTTTCAGGGCGCCTATAAAAAAATGGCTAAGTTAACGGATGAAGGCTTGGCGAGTATGGATAAGCTGAGAGATCGGCGGTTCTGTATCGGGATTACTGGGTTGAGTCAGAGTGGTAAGTCGACCTTTATTACTAGTTTGATTAATCAATTACAGCAATATAAAACATCGAGTTTGCCAGGTTTTTCACCTGTACTTACTGAGCGTTTATTGAATGTTAAGGTTCATCCATTAGAAGACGTAGCGCTCACTCAGTTTCCTTATGATGAGGCCTATAAGCGTCTCACAAACCCCGATCCGCAATGGCCTATTCCGACAAAAGATATTAGTGGTTGTTTGTTGGAGCTTAGACTGGCTAAAAAGGTCAGTAAGTTGAACCCTTTTGGTCGCGACCAGTTTTCGCTCTTTTTAGAAATACGGGACTATCCTGGTGAGTGGCTGCTAGATCTTCCGTTACTCGAAACAAGTTATCTGCGGTGGTCTGCCCAGTGCAATACACAATATACCCAGCGACCTCGTTCTGAATTGTTGGGTGAGTTGTTGCACGACCTTCAGCACATTGACCCCTTAGCAGAGGTAGATGAAGCACATTTAATTGAATTGAATAAACGCTTTCTTGAGTTTCTACATGATTGCAAATACAAAGGGAAGGGGCTAAGCCTGATTCAACCTGGCCGATTTCTAATCCCGGGAGGCGTGGAAGACCCGAGTATCCTATGTTTTTTGCCGCTGCTTAAAAGTGGAAATTATACAGAGGGGCAGTTAGCCGCAGCCAGTGAAAATAGCTATTTCAAAGTGTGCGAGCGACGATATAAGCGCTATATCAAAGAGCTCGTTAAACCTTTTTATAAAAAATTCTTTAGCCGTATAGACCGACAGCTAGTATTAGTTGATGTGGTTAATGCTCTCAATGCAGGGCCTGAATACATTGATGATATGCGTCATGCGCTGACTAATATTACCGACAGCTTTGCCTACGGAAGTCAGAATCGTTTTCTTCAATTATTTAAACCTAAAATAGACAAAGTCGTATTTGCAGCGACCAAGATTGATCAAGTCGTATCAGAAGACCATGAGGCGGTAAGGCAATTACTGGCGGTATTAGTGAGTCAAGCATATAAAAATGCTCAACATGAAGGTGTTCATCCAACCTGTGAGGCCACCGCGGCAGTTCGTTCATCTAAAGAAATTGACCACGCTGGCGAGCGAGGTATTACGGGCCTAGGTAGTGATGGTTCGCCGATAGGTTATACACATCCTACTATACCGTCTCGTATACCTGAAGGCCGTGATTGGCAGCCGTTTATAGACTGGAAAATACCTGTATTAAAGCCACCTAAGGGATTATCGTATCAAAACTCTGATGCCATTCCCCACATTCGCCTTGATACTGTATTGAATATTCTCATAGGGGATAAATGTGTATGAGTACTAAGAAGGATGAGCGGTCGTTACGAACAGAAGGGCGACACTTTGATATTCCAGAGACGAATACAAAGGCTAAAAAAGGTGGCCGTAAAGGTAAGACGTTTATTCCTAGCCAAAACGACACGCTTAATCAGGTGCCAGAGTCAATTACAGCAGGAGAACGCTTACCGCATATATCTGAATATTCAGGGCTTTCGTTGGAGGCGGTGCCGGTAAAAGGTTTAAGATCATTTTTATATGGTTTGTTTGCGTTGTTAATGGTGCTAGTAGGGTGGGAGGTCTACACGGTTCTAAAAAGTGCACTAGATGTACACTGGCTGTTAGCAAGTGGGTTTGCAGGCCTTTTGGTGGTTGTGGCTGGGTTAAGTATTCGTTTGCTAAGAGGGTTCGTTCGTGACCAAGAAAACCTAGGTGCTTTAGAGGCCGTTCAAAAACAAGCAGAGCGATTGAGTGAAGCCTGTAATGTAGGTGATGCTAAGGTTTTTATTGACACACTACAGGTATTTTATGCCGATAAACCTCAGCTTGTTTATTTTCAGCGGTGTATTGAAAAACTGCCAGACTATAGTAATGATCGTGAAGTGGTCGACCATATTGAACGTGTCTTCTTAAAACCGCTTGATAAAGAAGCGTTACGAAGAATATCAAATGTAAGTTTGCAAACCGGTGCCGTTGTTGCTGCAAGCCCTTGGGCCTCTCTTGATATGCTCCTTTCATTATGGCGCAGTGTCAAAATGATTGATGACATTGCTCAGGTCTATGGTATGCGACCGTCGTTGGTTAACCGTTATAAATTATTGAAACTGGTCGTTCACCAAATGGCATTTGTTGGGGCCAGCGAAATAGTGATAGATCAAGTGATGGAGGAGTTTGGGTCGTCTACCCTAACCAGTATGGCAAGTGCGCGTTTAGGTCAAGGGTTGGGTGCAGGTATATACACAGCAAGAATAGGTATAGCCGCGATGAAAGTGAGTCGCCCCATCGTGTTTATTAAAGAGTCTCAACCCAGCACAAAATCTATCATAATTCCCATGATAGACCGCCTTAAATTAATGGTTAGAGGTTTTAGGGGGTAGTTCAAATAACAGACATGAGTAAGGCGCTCTATTTAACATCTAAATATGTATCTGGTTAAATAATGAACAGTTGTTGAATGCTCGACTATACTTAATCTACTTAAACCGCCAATGCAGTCTATGACGGTAGTGAATTACTATCTTTAACTATTCATTGTTATTGGAGGCTCCATCATGGCGTTCCAGCATAAAAGAATTGTTATTTGTTGTGATGGCACATGGAATAAACCTGATAGTGAACCTACTAATGTGGTTCAGCTAGCAAGAGGGGTTCTACCTTTTGCGAACAATTGTCATCAGGTGGTTTTTTATGATCAAGGTGTCGGTACAGAAGGTTTTTTTGATAAATATATCGGGGGGGCGTTTGGTGTCGGTGTCGCGAAAAATATTCTCGATGCGTATCGTTTTATTGTTCACAATTATCAAGTAGGCGATGAGATATTTTGCTTTGGCTTTAGCCGAGGTGCATACACCGTCAGAGCACTGGGTGGTCTATTGAATACTATTGGGTTACTGCCTAAGGGACGGCTCGAAAATCTTCCAGAAGCATATACATATTACCGTACACACCCAGAAGAACGCGATGCTAATGCCTATCAAGATTGCTTTCGCCCTGATATAAAAATGATGGGGGTTTGGGATACCGTCGGCGCATTAGGGTCGCCAACACCGCTTTTGGGTAAGCTTGCTAAGCGCCGTTGGATTGGGTTCTTCGACACGTCTATCTCTGCCTATATCAAAAATGCTTATCATGCGCTGGCTATTGATGAAAAACGGCAGCCTTTTAAGGCCGATTTATGGACCGGAAATATAAACGATGATCAATGTGTGGAGCAACGTTGGTTTCCGGGTGTTCATTCTAATGTTGGGGGAGGCTATGAAGATACCGGGCTGTCTGATTTGGCTTTATTTTGGATGGTAGGGAAAGCAGAACAGTTAGGTCTAGGGTTTGACGCGGCATTTATTCAATCATTAAGGCCTCACTTTAATGGTGAATTGTATGATTCATTTACATCGGTTTACCATTTGTTTGAAAATATAAATGGTGCGTCAGGTGTTCGTACTATCGAAGGCGAGAAAGACAATCCCCCTATAAATGTGCGTATTGACCATAGTGTTTATTTACGAACTAATATTGTTGCTGATTATCAACCTCAAAACCTTTTAGAAAAACATTTAGAAGAGGAAATGCATTTTACTATGGCTGTTCAGCATAGAGCGTTCATGCGTGAAGAGACACCAGGCCTTGTTGCTGAGGTGGAAATCGGTGCTCAATCGTCAGCGTGTAAAGTGGTTAATATATCAGAAGGAGGGGTTCAGCTAATTTATGATGGAGAAATTAAGGGGCCCGTTAAAATTAGCTCTTCAAAATTTAACACTAAAGTCGCAAATATCGCATGGCATCGAAAAAATCAATATGGTCTAAAGTTTGCTGCTTAGCGATTACTTTTAGGTTTGCAGAGCTTGAGCCTTTTGGCTATTCTGGCTGTGTTAGTTAGAATAGTCATTTCTATATATGACAGGGTAAGATGAAATTAAAGTCTTACCCTTATAATAATAAAGCTGTACCTGTATTTAACGGGTTTTATATTGTTCATTAAACCCTGATGGTTAGCAGCGCTGTTGGAAAACCACAATAATGAGTTCTGAACAAGCCAAAATAACCAGTAAGATGGTTCGCGGGTTAGTTAATCACTTAGTAAAAAAGGGTGTTTCTCGTGAGCTGGTTTTGAGCCAGCTACAAATCGACGAGCAAGATCTTAATAATCCCGATTATTATTTCCTCCTAGAGATCTATAATGATCTATATCAGCTTGGCGAAGTGCAAACTGGCGATACTTGTCTCGGGATGTCATTTGGATTGGACTCAGACCCCGACGTAGGAAGTCAATTTGGCTTAATCGCCCGCACCTGTGAAACCGTCGCTGATGTTTTAAAATATCAGCTCCGATTTTCTAGTCTTGTGCGTAACTTTGACCGTTTTGAAATTATCACAGAAGGCGAGAATTTTATTATTCGCTGGAGCAGTGAATCTCCCACGACTTTTCATTTAATAGAAGAAATTTTTTCTCGCAGAAGTGCTTTTATCAATAATTATGTTCTTGGGGCCGGCAACACCTTTTTTAAACAAGTGGATTTTAGGCACAGTCTTAATAACCGAGACCATACATACTTAGAAACAATAATGGATTGCCCCATTAAATTTGAGCAACCATATAATCAGATTATTAGTAGTCAGTCGGCTCTAAAATTGACATTAAAAACGCCCGACCGCGACTTACGCGAGTTTTATGAGGGGCTTGCTCAAAAGAAGCTTGTAGAGCAAAGTCAAAACAGTATTGTTGCACGGGTCAGTCGGTTGCTAATGAATGCCTTGCCCGATGTGCTAACTTTAGAACACCTCAGTGAAGACCTCTCCGTCAGTCCAAGAACATTACAACGCCAACTTCAACAAAATGGTTATACCCTAAAAGAGCTCTGTAATGAGGTTAAGCGTAAAGTAGCGCTCGAGTCTTTGAAGGCTGGTCACTCTCTGGTGACTATATCGTATAAGTTAGGTTTTTCAGAACAAAGCGCATTTCAACGTGCCTTTAAGCGATGGCAAGGGTGTACACCAAAAGAATTTCAACAATTGTACTTACATAATTTGAATACTGAGGAATGATTAAAACTTTTAACAAATATATATTGTTACAATTGGTAATAATGTTGAGTGTGGCGTGAACTGTCAATAATTTCAGGTTCAGGTCAATACACAGATGTTCTGCAAGGCTAATATACAAACTATAAATAAATTCTAATAACAGAAATAAAAGGGCTAGAAATGAATAACGGTAACAAACTCTATCCAACTCCCTTAGAAAAAGTCGCACATTGGGTAAAAAATACACCTAATAGCGTTTTTATGCGTCAACCTATAAACGGAGAGTATAAAGATTTCACATGGAAGGAAGTTGATAATCAGGCGAGAAAACTAGCATCAGCATTGCTGGGTCTAGGGTTAGAGAAGGGTGATCGAGTTGCTATATTGGCAAAGAACTCGGCGGAATGGTTTATTACAGATTATGCTATTCAGCTTGCGAGCTTAATTAGCGTACCGCTTTACCCTATGCAATCACCAGAGTCGATTGAATACGTTATCAACCATAGTGAATCCAAAGCAATTATCATCGGTAAGCTTGATGGCGCAAAGAGCATGGAATCTGGAATTCCAGCTGGCGTTATACGCATCGGTATGCCTTACCCAATAGATATGAAAATTGATCATCAGTGGAATGACCTTTTGGCTAAATATGAGCCAACTAAAGAGAATCCAGTACACGGTATGGATGATCTGATGACACTTATTTACACCTCAGGTACAACGGGTAATCCTAAAGGTGTTATGCACACCTACGGAACATTCAGCTTTGGCGCGCAAAACGCAGTTGAAACATTGCCTGTTAAGCCAGAAGATCGCTTTTTGTCTTTCTTGCCACTCTCTCATATCGCAGAACGCTTTATGGTGTTAGGTTGTGCAACATACTCGGGTGCTCAGGTATCGTTTGTAGAGTCATTGGATACATTTGCTGAAAACTTACAGGCAACGTTGCCAACCGTATTTTTTGCTGTGCCGCGCCTATGGAAAAAATTCCAGCAGCAGATCACCGCTAAAATGCCACAAGAAAAGCTTGATAAAATGCTGCGAATTCCTCTGCTTAATCGCATTGTGCGTTCGAAGATTAAAAAAGCATTGGGTCTTAATAAAGCACGTATGGTTGTTTCTGGTGCATCACCTATCGCCCAGAGTCTTCTTGAGTGGTATGCCAAAATTGGTATCGATATCAACGAAGGTTACGGCATGACTGAAAACCTTGCTTATGGGCCAGCTATTAACATGCCAGGAGCAGTTAAGTTGGGTTCAGTTGGCTCGATTACTGCTTTACCACATAGCGAAGTGCGCATCACAGAAGACGGTGAGATTATCGTAAGATCACCTTCGTTAATGAAAGGCTATTACCTAGAACCTGAAAAGACAGCTGAAACTATCAGAGATGGTTGGTTACATACTGGCGATCGTGGTGAAATCGATAGCGATGGCTACTTAAAAATTACCGGGCGTGTTAAAGATGTATTCAAAACGTCTAAAGGTAAATTTGTACAACCTAACAGTATTGAAGGGTTGCTGATGCGTAACACCAATATTGAGCAAATCTGTGTCGCGGGTTCTGGGCATTCTCAGCCGATCGTTTTGATCGAGCTAACTGAAGATGCTAAGTCACGTCTACCAGAAGACGCAAAAGCGATTGAAGATGATATTATGAGTACTGTTGTTCAAGTTAATAAAGAGCTTGAGCATCACGAAATCATTGATCGTATCTTTATTGTAGATGATGTTTGGACGCCTGAAAACGGGATGTTAACACCTACAATGAAGATTAAGCGTAGTGAAGTTGAGAGAAGATACGCGCCACTATGCGATAAGTATCGTGAGTCAAAGACTCGCTTTGTGTGGGAAGCACAAGAAGCTTAAATAGCTATTTTATACGACCTCTTAAGCGCTGCCCTATAGGGTAGCGCTCTGACATCGAAGATGGATCATTCTATGAAAAAAGTAATCAATATCAGCTTAGGCTCCTCAGAACAGGATTATGAGTTTCAAACTCGTTTTTTAGACGAAGATTTTACTGTTCAGCGGATTGGGACGAACGGTAATGAAACCGAGGCGTGGGAGCTGTTGCAGAGATTACAGAGTAAGTGTGATGTGATGGGTGTCGGGATGGTACCCGACGAGTTCAATGTTGGAGAGTTTAAGTTTGAAAACCCCGGCACTAAGAAGCTAACACGCGTAGTGACCCGCGTACCTGTTACTACAGGTGCTAGAATTAGACGTATTCTGCAGAATCTAGCGATAAGACACACGCAGAAAAAACTAGGTAATTACTTTAATAACAATAAAGTATTATTTTTATCAGGTATGGCCAATTATGAAATGGCCACGTTAATGGCTGAATATACGCCTAATTTGAAGTTTGCAGATGCCATTATACAAGCAGGACTTCCTAAGATGCTTAATTCTGTATCGGCCCTAGAGCTTTATGCTCGTAGCCGTTACAATTTGAACAAAGTATCGCCTGTTGATTTAAATCAAAGTCAAATACCGTCATTGCCGCAAGTTAAAAAGCACCTTATTCAAAAGGCGATGAAAGACTCTCACGTGGTTGTTGGGACCTGCGCTAGCCTTAAAAAGTATGGCAATAAAGAGTGTTTAGTCGACAAAACGATTATAACGTCATTTGTAACAGATGAAGATTTTGAGTATTTCAAAGAAGCTAAGGTGAACTTAGTGATTGATGTTACTCCAAACATGTTTGATCAAGTGGTAGGGGCTAACGTTCTTGAAGCGATGATTATAGCTGCATCAGATGTAGACTCTGAAGAGTTATCAACGGCTTGCCTTGAAGATATCATCAAAGAGTTAGATATCAAGCCTCGTTTGTTGCACCCAACGGGAACCTTTAAAAATATTCGACGGTTTGCTTTTGTTATTCACCCGCTATCTCAAGAATATATTCGTAACGTAACACCCATTCCTAAGCGCTTTGCTCATACGCCTTTGATGAATGCGATTGAGAAAGTAACGGCATTGGCACCCCCATTTGTATATTCTGAAGTGAAGGGCATTAAATCACCTTGTGGCGCTGAGGCAGAAGGTTGGTTGATTACTGTTGGCGGTACGCCAAAAGAGATGCTTTCGCATAGCCCAGAATTTACATACAAGCGTTTGTTAGCCGCTGCAAAAATGGCAGAAAAGCTAGGTGCGCAGATTATTGGTTTGGGAGCGTTTACTAAAGTTGTTGGTGATGCAGGTATTACTGTAGCGCGAAGAGCAACTATCCCTGTGACTACAGGTAATAGCTATAGTGCATCCGGTGCTTTGTGGGCGGCTGCTGATGCAATGAAGCGCTTGAAGTTGGTAGAGCATGAAGAAGGTAAACGAATTCCAGCTAAATCTATGGTGATCGGTGCAACGGGTTCTATTGGGTCTGTTTCAGCTCGATTACTTGCAATGGCGTTCGATGAAGTTTATCTCGGCGGTCGAAATGAAAAGACACTTAATATCTTAAGAGATTCGATTCTAAAAGATACGCCTGATGCGAAGGTGTTTGTGACGACTAACCCTGATGATCAATTAGGCGATATGGATGTTGTTGTAACCTCTACATCGGGTGCAGGCAAGAAAATATTAGACATCATGAAGGTTAAGCCAGGCTGTATCATTACTGATGTTGCTCGACCGCTTGATCTGCCTGCAGAAGAGGTTGCTAAACGACCTGATGTATTGGTTATTGAGTCGGGTGAAATTTTAGTGCCTGGTAAGTTAGATATGAAGAGTATCCAGCTTCCAGAAAACGTTGTTTTTGCCTGTATGGCTGAAACCATCGTTTTGGCATTGGAAGGTCGCTTTGAAGTATTTACCATCGGTCGTAATACTGAGTGGGAAAAAGTTAAAGAGATTTATTCCTTAGGCCTTAAGCACGGTATGAAGTTAGCCGCTATCTCAGGTGTTAATGGTGCTTATACAGATGAAGATCTACAGAAAGTTCGCGAGTTAGCGCTTGAAGCGCGTAAAACGTGGAAGTCTAAATAGGTTGTCGGCGTAAACCATTAACGCTAAAGCAATCTAAGCAGGGCAGTTGAATCGATTAGTTCATATAAACGATTAGGCTGCCCTGTTTTTTTGTTTATATTTAACCGATTTTCACGTCTTATATATCGTTTTAGTCAATTAAGTTGAGAGCACATGAATCCAATTATTGAACATGCTATAACCGTCTTTATGGCTTTTTTTGCCATTATGAATCCTATCGCTAATACAACTGTGTTTGCGGGCCTAGCCGGTAGAGAGAGCAAATCAGCGCAAGTAAAAGTGGCGACAAAATCGTTGCTAATTACCTTTGTTATTATTGTGTTGTTTTCGCTGCTGGGTAAGTCAATTTTTAGCTTATTTGGGATTACACTACCGGCATTACAAATTACGGGTGGGGTACTCGTGTTTCTCGTTGGGTATCATATGTTGCAAGGCGCAAATTCAAAGCTTCATACGTCGGAAGAGAGTGATGATACAGATATTGCGGTTTCTCCTTTGGCTGTCCCTTTGCTTGCAGGGCCAGGCACGATTGCGACCGCTATGAATTATTCAGCTGCTGGTGGTTGGATGGAAATAATGGTAACCGTCAGTATGTTTGCAGTGCTTTGTTTTATTACCTTTTTCTGCTTTATTTTTAGCTCAAAGATCATGAAGGCTATTGGTGAAAGTGGGTTAGGGATTGTGACGCGATTAATGGGGCTTATTTTGGCTGTAATAGGGGTTCAAATGTTGATTGAGGGTGTTAAGTCTGCGGCTAAGTTGGTGTAGGCAAAGATAAAAAACTCACTGAAGAGCTAGGTTATTCTAGCTCTTCAGAGTTTCTAAGGCGTTCTTGCCGGTCTCTTTCTTCTTCCATTGCCGCTTTAATTTCAAGCACCACAGCGTCAACATCGGCTGCTGTTTCATCTTCTTCAAAATAGCCCGTTAGTTTTGTTTCTGGTGTTAGCTTGCCATCCTCATAAAGTGTCCACATTTCTTGGGTGTACTTTGTTTGAAGTAGGTCGGGGGCAAACTGACCATAGTAAGTGGTCATGTTTTCAATATCACGCCCAAGCATTGATTGAGCGTTATTGTTTGCTGCCGCATCAACGGCTTGTGGGAGGTCGATAATAACTGGACCGTAATCATCTACCAGTACATTAAACTCAGATAAGTCGCCATGAATGATACCTGCGCAGAGCATGAGCTTAACGTAGTGCATAACAGTTGCGTGGTCTTCTCGCGCTTGCTCTGCCGACATAGATACATCATTAAGGCGGGGTGCTACGTCGCCATCGTCATCGGTCACAAGCTCCATTAATAGCACGCCATCAAAACAACCGTAGGGTTGCGGTACACGAACGCCTGCATCAGCGAGACGGTAAAGTGCGTCTACTTCTGCATTTTGCCAAATCTCTTCTTGTTGCTTGCGTCCGAAGGAGGAATTTTTCTCCATGGCGCGCGCTCGTCTACTATTACGAACTTTTCGGCCTTCTTGGTATTGGACTGCTTTTTTGAAGCTACGTTTGGCTGCATCTTTATAGACTTTTGCACAGCGAATATTATTGCCGCACCTTACAACATAAACGGTTGCTTCTTTCCCGCTCATTAGTTGGCGGATAACGTCATCTACCAAACCGTCTTCGACTAAGGGTTGGATTCTCTTTGGTGTTTTCATAGGGCTTTTATACATGAAATCAGTGTTGGATGGAATACTGGTAGAGGATCTTGATGGCGTAGATCAATTGAAAGCGAATTTAATGTCAATCCTTTGTATTAATGCTAAAAGTTTGAAATATAAGATTTTATGCGGCTGTTGGTTGTTTAGCTATATATGCCTCATGGGTAGTTGTATATATAACCTTTGCTATTGACTATATGCTCAATACCTATATAATGCTCTTCAGCTTGAAAGAACGTCTTATATTTATGCACACCATTTCGATGTCTCGTATTAGTAGCTCGTCCTGATTTCATAAGTAATAGCATTACATTTCAGCCAGTTCGCCCGATCTCATTTAGAGCAAAGGCTTAAATTACAAATTGAATTATTAGGATATTATTATGTCTACTACTACTGGAACAGTTAAGTGGTTTAACGAATCTAAAGGTTTTGGTTTTATCGAGCAAGAGTCTGGTCCAGACGTTTTTGCTCACTTCAGCGCTATCTCTAGCACTGGCTTCAAAACTTTGACTGAAGGTCAAAAAGTTGAGTTCACTGTAACTCAAGGTCAGAAAGGACCTCAAGCAGAAAACATCGTAGCGCTTTAATTTTATTAAAGACTACTGGATTTTCTCTTTAATTAGAGTTGATCTAGCTTAAACTCCAAGGAGTTAAAGCATAAAAAGGTGAGACCTCTGGTCTTACCTTTTTTTTTGGCTTAAATTTTGGGTTAACTCAGCATACAAATAAGGATGAATGCTATGACTCTACGAGACTGGCTTGCAGTTGAGCCATTTACCCTCAGCATGTCGTCTGGCTTTTTTAGTTTTTTTACTCATGCAGGTATGTTGGCTGCACTCGAGCAGGAGAACCTGTTACCGTCTAAGGTTACAGGTTCAAGTGCGGGCGCATTAGTTGGTGCTTGTTGGGCGTCTGGGTGTTCATCTGATGAGTTGAAAGAGCGCTTATTTAGTCTACAAAAAAGTGATTTTTGGGACCCTGCAATTGGCTTTGGCTTATTAAAGGGGCGCAGGTTTAGGGCGCTAGTTGCAGGTGCTTGCAAGGTTAAGTTGCTACAAGAGTGTAGCGTGCCGGTAACGCTTTCTGTGTTTGACTTATTAGCACTTCAAACAACTACGTTTAGTGATGGCTCCATTCAGGATGTAGTCTCAGCATCGTGTGCATTTCCATTATTATTCCAGCCAGTTTGTGTGAATAATAGGTATTACCTTGATGGAGGCATCAAAGACCGTCCTGGGCTTCAAGGTGTTAAAAATAATGAGCGGGTGTTTTACCATCATATAACATCTCGATCGCCTTGGCGCACAAAAAACAGTGCTGCGTTAAAAGTGCCAATCAGAGACAATATGCAGTGTTTAGCCATCGAAGGGTTGCCCCGTGTTGGACCCGGCAATATAACCGTAGGGCGTGAAGCATATAAGTTCGCTATGGATAAAACGCTAGAAGCGCTAGATGCTCAGCTAACTTGATTTGTAAATAGTGTGCTTTGCACGGAGTAAAATAATAACGTTTGCAAGTCCACTAACTCATAAGGCTATCGTCACCGACTGTTGTACTTATTATCGAGTTACGCCTGACAAAAGCTGCTTTAAAAGCTAATAAAATTGTTAATTATTATTTAGTTTTGTGATCGAGAGAGGGGGTTGTGAAGTTGTTTGCGCCTGATAGTTGGATATTTAAGAGTCGATATAATCAAATAAATTAATAGGTTAAAGGTGTTAGTTAATGCTAAACATAAGTTATGTTTTGTTTGCCTGTAACATCTAATACTCAAACGGTTGCCTTTATTCACAAAACTTATACCCGGTATATTTACTATATATTTTATTTATTGCGCCTAATTGGTTAGAATCCGCACCTGAAATAAGTACTCCGGTAAGCCAGACGACATTAATTGATTTAATAGCCTTTAAAACACTGTTAAATATTTATAGGCGGCTGGATACATTTACACTCAATAGAAGGACTAGTCTATGTCATATCAAGACGATATCAAGTCAGTTGCAGCAGTAGTTGAAGCTAAAGGCGATAGCTGGGCAGCAATCAACCCAGAGTCAATCGCTCGCATGCGTGCCCAAAACAAATTCAAGACAGGTCTTGATATTGCACAATACACTGCTGATATCATGAACGCAGACATGGCTGCATTCGATGCAGACAAGACTAAGTACACTCAGTCTCTAGGTTGCTGGCACGGTTTTGTTGGCCAACAGAAAATGATTTCTATCAAGAAGCACTTTGGTGGAAAAACTGATCGTCGTTACTTGTACCTTTCTGGTTGGATGGTTGCAGCACTTCGCTCTGAATTCGGTCCTCTTCCTGATCAGTCAATGCACGAAAAAACAGCTGTTGCATCTTTGGTTGAAGAGCTTTACACATTCCTACGTCAAGCTGACGCACGTGAACTTGGCGGTTTGTTCCGCGAATTAGACGCAGCTCGTGACGCTGGCGATTCAGCTAAAGAAGCTGACATTCAAGATCAAATTGACAACCACGTAACTCACGTTGTGCCAATTATTGCAGATATCGATGCTGGTTTTGGTAACGCAGAAGCGACTTACCTAATGGCTAAGCAGATGATCGAAGCAGGTGCTTGTGCACTACAGATCGAAAACCAAGTTGCAGATGAGAAGCAATGTGGTCACCAGGACGGTAAAGTAACTGTTCCTCACGCTGACTTCCACTCTAAGATCCGTGCATTGCGTCACGCTTTCCTAGAGCTAGGTATCGACAACGGTATCATCGTTGCACGTACTGACTCTGAAGGTGCTGGCCTTACTAAAGAAATCGCAGTTGTTAACGAGCCTGGCGATTCTGGCGATATCTACAACTCTTTCTTAGATGTTGAAGAAATCGACGTAGCTGACATGGCTGAAGGCGATGTGGTATTTAACCGCGGCGGTAAGCTTGTTCGTCCTAAGCGTTTACCTTCTGGTCTATATCAGTTCCGTCAAGGTACTGGTCATGAGCGTTGTGTATTCGATTGTATCGGTGCTCTTAATGCTGGCGCTGATCTACTTTGGATCGAAACTGCAGTTCCAACAGTACACGAAATTGCGGGCATGATGAACGACGTTCGTAAGGTTCACCCTGATGCGAAACTTGTTTATAACAACTCTCCATCGTTCAACTGGACGCTAAACTTCCGTCAGCAAACTTATGATACTTTTGTTGCAGAAGGAAAAGACGTATCTGCATACGATCGTGCTAACCTAATGTCTGCTGAATACGACGATTCTGAATTGTCTGCAGTAGCTGATGAGCGTACTCGTACTTTCCAAGCTGATACTGCTCGTGAAGCGAACGTATTCCATCACTTGATCACTCTTCCTACTTATCACACGACTGCATTGTCTGTTGATAACTTGGCTAAAGAGTACTTCGGTGAGCAGGGTATGTTGGGTTATGTTGCTGGCGTACAGCGTAAAGAGATCCGTCAGGGTATCGCATGTGTTAAGCACCAGAACATGTCAGGTTCTGACATGGGTGATGACCACAAAGAATACTTTGCTGGTGAGCGTGCTCTTAAAGCAGGCGGCGCTAAAAACACGTCTAACCAGTTCAACTAAGTTTGAATTGAGTTATCCGGTCAGACAGATTTGATCGGATGTGTTTAAAGAAAGGCCGAACACTCTTGTGTTCGGCCTTTTTTATTGTTTACAGATAAGTCAGTTGAAATGAAGGGTTATTACGGTTATACAAAAAATGTATGATCTATAAGTTTACTATTGATTTTGTGAATGTTAGTCTGTCAGCCTATTTTGTAAGGCTTCTATTACCTTGCTAGAAGAGCTAATTTTTGTGTGATGATGAGCGATAATGGATATCAACCGGGTAGACCTTAATTTACTTATACACCTTGATGTATTGCTACGTGAGCAAAATGTAACTAAGGCTGCTAGCCATTTAGGCATTACCCAACCAGCAATGAGTAATGGTCTTAAGCGCTTACGGCTTCTTTTTGAAGATCCCTTGTTAGTCAGAACCACTGATGGGATGGCGCCAACCGAGCTTGCACTAGAGCTAAAGCCTGCGGTTAGAGAAATTCTATTCAATATAGAAAAAGTTATTCAACCCGATCGAGGGTTTGATCTCGATAGTAGTCGTGTATTTCGGATTATGGCGAGTGATTACGCTGAGTCAACACTAATCCCTTCTGTATTAAATGTGGTTCGACAGCGCGCAGCTAACGTAACACTTGATATTTTAACCCCTAGCGATGTCTCGTTTGAAGATGTTGAGCAGGGGCGAGTGGATATGGCGATTAACCGTTTTGATACGCTTCCTCAATCATTTCATCAAAAAACTATATGGACTGACACATTCTCATGTCTGATGAATGCAGACAATGAAATCGCCAACAACTTTACGTTAGAAAATTACTTAGAGGCTAGCCATATTTGGGTTAGTAAAACAGGCTTTGGTGTAGGGGTAGGCATGAACCCTAAAGATGTTCAGCGACTAGGTTGGGTTGATGAAGCGCTCAATGAAATAGGCTACAAGCGCAATATCAGTGTATTTACGCGTCACTATCAAGTCGCGATGCTACTGGCGCAGCAGCATGACCTTATTGCTACACTTCCGAGCAAAGCCGCAGGCATAACAAACGATAGCGCTAAACTCGTTACAAAAGAACCGCCATTTCCTATACCCGCCTTTGACCTCAAGATGGCATGGAGTCCATTACTGCATCATAACGCTGGTCATCAATGGTTAAGACGTTTGATTGTAGATGTAGCAAATAATGGCATGGAGCAAAAATAGGGCTATATAGTGCTTACACGCTCAGTCAAGAATCGCAGTCATATTGGTGTGTGTTACCTATACATCGCCACCCTATCAAAATCATCACTCATAACATTTGCTTTAGCTATACTTAAGATAGCCTATTTATCTACGTATTCTGAAGTGGTTTCGTTATGATGATTATCCGCCCGATAAGAGAGTCAGATTACCCCGCGTTACTTAAGATTGCAGAAGAGTCAGGCTATGGGTTTACCTCTTTACCCGTTAGCGAAGAACTACTAAAAGCAAAAATAGCGCGATCAGAGAAAGCTTTTCGCTCAAGCTCGCACCTTGTTGATGGTTACAGCTATTTATTTGTTATGGCTGATTCAGACACAGACGAGGTGGTAGGCACGAGTGGTATCGAATCATCTGTGGGGCTTCGTGATCCGCTATATCACTATCACCAAGGGAAGGTGACGCATTATTCTAATGAACTTGACGTATATAATACTGTCGATATCTTAACCTTAGGTAACGACTATACGGGTTCAACCGAAATCTGTACGTTGTTTTTGAGTAAGCACGCAAGGCAAGGCTATAACGGCCGACTGCTATCACGGTGCCGCTTTTTGTTTATTGGGCAGAATCAGGCTCGGTTCTCAGATATTATTATGGCTGAAATGCGCGGCGTGTCAGATGAACTTGGGCAGTCTCCTTTTTGGGTATGGTTGCAGGAACACTTTTTCTCGATGAGGTTTTCTGACGCCGTTCATAGAGTTGGGATGGGGCAGAAATCATTTATTGCTGAGTTGATGCCAAAGTATCCCATCTATACAAGTCTTTTAAGCCCCGAAGCTCAGGCCGTCATCGGCCAAGTGCATGAACAGACTAAGCCCGCGTTAACGTTGCTTAAACAAGAGGGTTTTAGCTTTAGGGGTTATGTTGATATCTTTGATGCAGGCCCAACAGTAGAAGCTAGGTTGGTAGACGTTACAACCATCAAAAATCGTAAAGAGTATGGTGTAACGATTGGTGCAGTATCAGGCGGCGATAATTTTATCGTAAGCAATCTTGAAGTCATCGACTTTCGTGCCGCAGTGGCAAACCTAAAAGTTAATGACGAAGCGGGCACCGTTACCATGAATCAAGAAACGGCAGCAGCAATACATGTTAGTAATGATGACATTATCAGTGCAGTGCCTTTGAGTCATCAACAATAAATATTGACCCTAACAGAAGAAGGTAAGCATGATGAGCCAAACAGTAAATGATTTTTTTGAACGTTTGTGGGGTCAATATATTGAGATAACCCCATCTGCAAAAAAGATCCATCGCCTGCTAGGTAAGGGTGATAAAATTATTAATGACCATGTTGCGTTTAGGACATTTAATTTACCGACTATTAACCTAGATGTTTTGAGTCAATTCTTTATAGATATGGGGTATCAGGAGAAAGGCCAATATGAGTTTAAGGCTAAAAAGCTCAATGCCAAACATTTTGAGCACTCAGATTACAGGTTACCTAAAATATTTATTAGTGAGCTAAAGCTTGAGTTATGCTCTGAAAAATTGAATAGCATCGTTAATCAATGCGTTTCACAAATAGAGAATAAGGCACTCGATAATCATAGTTTTATGTATTCTGGAAGGCATTGGAACGTCAGCTATCAAGACTATATAACACTCCTAGAAGAAAGCGAATACGCAGCATGGCTCGCTGCTTTCGGCTTTAGGGCTAACCACTTTACGGTGAGTGTAAACCATTTGGTCGGGTACATGACGCTATCTGAAGTCAATCAAGTGTTAAAAGACAACCAATTTATACTGAATTCAGCAGGCGGGGAGATCAAAGGCTCTCCTGAAGTGATGCTAGAACAGTCCTCAACGCTTGCCGATAAATGCTTAATCGACTTCATCGACCTGAAAAAAGCGATACCGGCGTGTTTTTATGAGTTCGCGTATCGTTACCCTCAGCCAGATGGCTCGTTATACCAAGGGTTTGTTGAAGCCTCAGCGGATAAGATCTTTGAAAGTACGCATAGTGGAGCTGGTGACTAAGCAGGTCGGAAAACGCTTAATCACAGACTCTAATATAGGCAGTCCTACCTCTTCAGTTTTAAATTCCCCATTCATAGGGGCAGACCTATTTGTTTGTCCTTAATCACGTAAAACTCACACCGCATTTAAGCCTTCTTGTCACCCTTGCGTAGGCGGAGATCCATTGTTTTGGGAAAGCGTAAAGTCACAGACTCCCGCCTTCGCGAGGATGACAAGAAGGACTGTATGAAAACTAACTACATGTTTTATTAGTATATTTCAGTGCTTTATTTGTGAGGTAAGTGATAATATTAATTTAATAAACGGATATACTTACTTCTGACTAACGCGTTAAAAGCGGAATACGACTAAGAAACTGCTATGTGAATAGTACTAAGGAGATATCATGAAAGGTAGCTGTCTCTGCGGCGAAATAGAATATGAAGTCAGTGAACTAGACTCACCGATTCAGCATTGTTGTTGTATTACGTGTAGGAAAGCACATGCTTCGGCGTTTAATACGGCATCAGGGGTTCAAAGTAGCAATTTCCGATGGTTAAAAGGTGAGTCGTTGCTTTCTAAATTTGAATCATCACCAGGAAAAATAAGGTATTTTTGTTCAATGTGTGGAACTCACTTGATTAAATCGAAGGAGGGAAGTCCAGTTCTAGTCTTGAGGGTGGCAACGCTTGATGAAGATCCTGGGAAAATACCGGAGTTCAGAATTTGGTCTTCACATGAAGTTCCATGGTTAAACTACACCTCAGCAATGCCTACTTACGATGAGTGGGAACCTGGGAGATGAAATTAGCCCCTTCGTGGCTTGGGCAGCGTTAAGTTTTTAGGAGATTTCGGTGTTTGTCAGGAAAATGGAAGAGAAGGACCTTGACGCTGTAAGTGCAACTTGCATGGCTTCGTTTATGCAGTCCGTTGCAGGCACATTGTCTGAGGAAGGGGTTTCAACCTTTTCTAAAATTGCTGCGAGTAATGCCTTTCTTGACAGAATGAAGGGCGACAACTTGATGCTGGTCGCAGAAATTGATGGAAAAGTTGAAGGTGTAATCGAGCTCAAGGAAGGTCGTCATGTTGCAATGCTTTTTATTAGCCCTGAACGCCAGAAAAAAGGTATTGGTAAGAAATTGCTTTCATCGGCTCTGAATCACGCAAAGGTTGAAATTGTCACCGTTAGCGCGTCCCTGTCTTCAGTTCCCGCCTATGAGAAGTACGGGTTTGAGTGCAAGGGCGAAGAAGGAGAGTCGGCAGGTTTGGCCTATCAGCCTATGGAGATCAAACTTAACAATTATCGGCATAGGGTTTCGTTTGGTACACTTGGCGCTTTATTTGGTGCGCAGGAAAATAACAATTAAAGCGTTCAGACCCTTTATCAATTGCGGAGTTCATCTAAGAAACTAGGGTGGGAACCAGTTAGGCATTTATGATTGGTTGTTTGTATCGGTATTGCAAGGTGCCTAGTCATTCGTTCAACTAAAGAGCCATTAAGGGCTCTTTATAACATCTACTCTAAAGTTTATTAACGCGTTTAAAACTAAGGAAGGTTTATATGAATACTCTCTCGACGATTAACCTGTTAGCGATTAAAACTCTCATCATCTTTATCGCTAGTAGCTTTACGCTTGCCCAAGCTCAAGAAACAAATCTGCTAATGCACCAGATGACTCAAAAGCCGTTAGTTTTGGATATTCGATTTTGTGCCTGCAAAGCTATAGATATTGAGTCAGACGCAATAGAACCCATACCGCAGTTTCTAGTAGAGGCAACGTCTATTAAAGTCGGCGTGACTGAAAATGATATAGGCTTTGTATCTGCAGCAGGGTTAACATTTGGATACTCTATTTCACCAGGTAAAGAAGCGGGCTCTTTCGTAGTGGAGTATTCACAAGAGTATATTGAAGGTGAAAATTCACAGACCTCGCAGTCTGAACTACATTTAGATCTGAATAGTTGGATGACTATTAGTGGTTTTGAAAATATTACTGATCAAGGCAATGACTACTTCAATGTGGCAATAAAGCTTGCTGCGAGTGAGGACGATTTTTCCAACCAGATGAAACACTGAACACACCTGAGGAACTGCAATGCATTGAGGAGAAGATGTGAAAGGAACCATTCCGACGCTATACTCGTTAGTTATGTCCGCGCCCACGGCAACCAGAAATGGTCTATATAAAAACTGCTGTGGTATCTTCAATATTTGTCGGAGTCAATTCCGACCTAAAAAAAGATAATATATTGAACTAAATGCCCTTAAGTAAATGCCATTCGGCTCAGTCTCTTTAGAAGGATAATCAGAAAATAAGGACAAACTAAAGCATGCCACTTACCGATCCCCAAATAAAGCAGCGACTCCCTCTGTGGAAAGCACTTTCTGATTTATGGCTAGATACAGAGCTTGAGGGTTATGACTATGCATACATCGCTCGAACGATCAATGAATCACCTTTCACACTAGAAGAAGCGTTCACTATTCATAAATATGAAGTGGCCCCTGCTGTTTTTATTAACTTAATGAGTGTGGCTGGAGAATGGGCGATGTTTGATGAAGAGTGGTTAAAAAAACGTTGCTTAGCATCAGCAAACAAGAGAGGGCGGATGTTGAATCGACTTATGTGCGCTGCTTTAAGCCCGTTTATTAAGTACCATACAGATCACCATTGTCAGGAAATCAGAAAGTGTTATGTCACACTGAAGGCTGATCTGAATTAGGGCTAATTTACACGCATAAAGCAATCGTTTATAGCGACTGTAAAAGGTTAATTTATGGCTCATGAGAAATATTGAACATGAAAAAATTACTTATCTTATTCATTTTATCTGTACTTTCTCTTGTGGGGTTTGCAGGTGAGCAATCAATTTCCTCTGCTTACGAAACAAGAACAAGCGACGTACAAGTTCGTAATACTGGCAGAGTGATTAAAATTTTACCAGACGATAATAAAGGCTCTGTATGCTCGACAAAAATACAGGACGTATTGTGCAAGTAGAAAGAATCGATCATTTGGTTTTAACCGTTCGGGATATTGAGCAAAGTATCAACTTTTACGAGCGGGTAATGGGGATGAATAAAGTAATATTTGGACAGGGCAGGATTGCTTTATCGTTTGGTAACCAAAAAATTAATTTGCACCAGCTTGGTAACGAATTTGAACCTAAAGCAAGTAATGTTAGTGTGGGTAGTGCTGATTTATGCTTTATTATAGCGACCTCCGTTCTAGAGGTCGAAGAGCACTTAAAGACATGTGGTGTGCCCGTAATAGAGGGGCCGGTAAGCCGTACGGGAGCCATGGGGAAAATAGAGTCGATTTATTTTCAAGACCCAGATGGCAACCTGATAGAGGTTTCAAACTACTAAAGCTTACGGCATAACAATATAGCTGAAAATTAAAATAAAAAGGAATTGAATGGAACTCGAAATAACAGTGGTAGATGCGTTTACGGATTCTATATTTGGCGGAAACCCCGCTGCTGTGGTGATTACCGATGAGTGGCTACCTGATGATTTAATGCAGTCTATAGCATCAGAAAACAACCTTTCAGAGACTGCTTTTTTGGTTCTGTCTCAAGCGTCAGTTTACCAAATTCGCTGGTTTTCGCCGCTGACTGAAATCGATTTTTGTGGCCATGCAACCTTAGCATCTGCTTTTGTTTTGTTTGGCAAGTGCCCTGAGTTATCGGTGATTACATTTACTGCAAAGGCGGTTGGAGAGCTAAAAGTCAAGAAAACTGAATCAGGTAAGATTCAGATGAACTTCCCAAATACGAAACCTGAAAAGGTGGACGTTATTCCAGATAACTTGAAACAAGGTCTCTCTATTCCACCAGTCGAAGTCTATCGTAACTCGCAAGCATATTTCGTGATTTATCAATCAAAGCTTGAAGTGCTATCTGTACAACGCAATAACGAAGCCTTGGTTTTACTCAAACCGCTTGATGTAGTGGTAACCTGTAAATCTGAATCGCAAGAATACGACTTTGTATCTAGGTACTTTTGGCCTGCAAATGGCGGAGATGAAGACCCTGTAACAGGCTCAATTCATACTGGCCTAGCCCCGTTATGGGCTGAACGTCTTAGGAAACATGACCTAGTAGCCTATCAAGCTTCAAAACGAGGTGGCGTACTCAGCTGTTTAATTTCCGGAGATAGGGTACTGATTTCTGGTAATGCAGTTCAATATTTGAAAGGAACTATCACAGTTTAGCGTTGTGAATACCTAACAAATAAGTCTATCTCGTTCGGTTAGCGGGGGATTATCAATATACTGAAATGCCGTTATTTACAGCAAAATTTAAGGGGCGAGTGCTAGTATTAATTTATTGTGAGTGATGCTGATTCAGCCTAATGTGTGAAAAGCGGTAGCCATCCGTGAAGCGGTTTTGCATCGCGGAGCTGTTCTATCACCTTCGGTATTTGATTTTGACGCAATCAAAAAAGATAACGAAAAGACGATACCTTCTCATATCGAGCCAACGCCTAAACAAGAAACCTATTCTAAATTGATCTTTTTCGGGGGGGGGATTGGCGTAGTACTTAGGATTGTCAACGGTAGCTAACCATCAGATAAAGGCATTGAAAAAGTCAGAAGGTTTATACGAAACCTATCTCAACGCATCACCTGTTAGTGCTTAAAACACTCATCATTTTCAGAAAATCTGAATTCATCGTACAAAACAAATATGCATCAAGTGGCAATATATGAAAGAAACAGGGAAGATTAATTATGTTGCAAAGCCATCCAGTGATCTTGAAACTACAAAAAGGTTTTTTGGTGATGCCTTTGGTTGGTCATTTGTAGACTATGGTCCGAATTGCCGTGAAATTAAACCACCCTCATCATTGAGGGTGGTTTGAATTGACGCTTTACTTAACTCTGTGAGACACCTCAATCTCGCCGTCATTGTTTAGCTCTTGTACCATCTTCTCGAACTCTTGCGTAATATCTGAAGACGGCTCTGCGCTAGCCAGTGAAGTGATAACAATAGCCAGAGTACTGAACAGTACTCCCGGTACGATTTCGTAAACATCGAAGATGCCGCCCGTTAGCTGCTTCCAAGCAACAACGGTAATGCCCCCCACTATGATGCCCGCTAATGCGCCGTTGCGATTTATACGCTTCCAATACAGGGATAATAATAACGCTGGTCCAAAGGCTGCGCCGAACCCTGCCCAAGCATACGATACTAGGCCTAGAACGGTATTATCGGGCGATAGTGCAAACGAAAGTGCAACGACCGATATTAATACAACCCCTAAACGGCCAACCGACACGACTTGCTCAGGCGTGGCCTCTTTGTTCAAAAGCACTTTGTAGAAATCTTCGGCGAGTGCTGAGGATGATACTAATAGTTGAGAGTCCGCTGTACTCATTACAGCTGCCAGAATGGCGGCTAGCAGAATGCCGGCGATAACCGGATGGAATAATGCATTAACCAATAGCATGAAAATTTTCTCAGCGTCAGCAATCTCTCCACCCATCGCGGTGTTAACGTAAATCAGGCCGGTAAAACCAACAAATAACGCACCAAACTGACTGAGGCCAGACCAAATAACAGAAATACGACGTGCAGTTGGGATATCTCGATTAGAGCGAATGGCTGCAAAACGAGCTAAAATGTGAGGCTGACCAAAGTAGCCTAACCCCCAAGCAACGAGAGAAACAATAGAGATAATTGAAAGCGTCTCGCCTTTGCTATCGGTAAACATATTGAGTAGGTGAGGGTTGGAGGCTTCCATGCCATCAAATAAGGCAGTAAAGCCACCTTCACTTTGCATCGCGATAACCGGCACAACGAGCAGTGCTGCTGCCATTAACAACCCTTGAACCAAGTCTGTCCAAGCAACGGCTAAAAAGCCGCCAAAGAGTGTGTAGGATATAACGCACAAAGTGCCAATAATAACAGCCCAGGTGTAGTTAAGACCGAATACTGTTTCAAATAACTTACCGCCGGCCACCAAGCCAGAGCTTGTGTAGAAGAGAAAAAATAGTAGTATAAAAAAAGCAGAAATGATCTGAAGTAATTTACTGTTATCTCTAAAACGGTTAGAAAAGAAAGCAGGCAGGGTGAGGGAGTCGTTGGATATGATGGTATAGACTCTTAGTCTTCTTGCCGTTATTAACCAGTTCAGCCAGAAGCCTAGCAGTAACCCTCCCGCCAACCAAAACGCTTCAAAACCGGATGCTAAAGCGTAGCCTGGTAAACCTAATAATAACCACCCGCTCATATCAGATGCGCCTGCGCTTAATGCGGCAGGCCAAGGGCCAAGCGATCGGCCTCCTAGAAAGTAATCAGACGAACTCGTGGTTCGTTTGTATGCAATATAGCCTATCACCATCATCATGATGAGATAGATGATAAATGTCGCCGTGACGACTAATGAATTTTCTATCATTTTTAGCCCCTTTTCATTTTATAGTTATTTTAATGATCGGTGATCTTCTCGCTCTCCAACGATAATAGTGTTGCGTTACCCCCTACGGCGGTGGTGTTAATTGTTCGAGTCCTCTCTGTTGCAAAACGAAATAAGTAGCGTGGACCGCCTGCTTTTGGGCCTGTACCAGAAAGGCCTTGGCCACCGAATGGCTGAACGCCCACTGCAGCACCAATTTGATTCCTATTGATGTAAACGTTACCGACACGCACTTTGCTATCGATATAGCGTGCCGTCGTTTCGTTACGGGTATGAATACCTAAGGTTAGGCCATAGCCTGAATCATTAATTTGTTTAATAACTTGATCTAATTCACTAGCTTCATAAGTGATGACATGTAAAATTGGGCCGAAATGTTCTTTTTCTAGTTGGCTCATGTTCTCTATTTTGAAAGCAATTGGCGCTACGAAGTGCTCTTTTTTCAGTGACGCGGGCATGTTTGTTTCATAAATGACCATTGCGTTTTTACGCATATTTTCTATGTGATCAAGCAGCATATTTTTAGCATTGCTATCTATCACGGGTCCTACATCTGTTGCATGCAAGGAGGGGTCACCAAGGCTTAACTCAGCCATTGCACCCTTTAAAAGCGCTATCATTCGTGGGGCAACATCTTTTTGAATGTATAACACTCTAAGGGCAGAGCAGCGTTGACCTGCGCTTTTAAAGGCTGACTCAACGACATCTTTAATGACTTGTTCTGGCAGCGCGGTGCTATCAACAATCATCGCATTTTGTCCGCCCGTTTCGGCAATCAACGGTGCAATGGCGCCTGAACGCGCCGCAAGGTTACGGTTAATGCGTAATGCTGTGGCTGTCGACCCTGTGAAGGCTACACCGGCTATGCGATCATCTTGAGTAATTGCATTGCCAACCACGGAGCCTTCACCAGCCAATAATTGAACCACGTCTTTGGGTATTCCGGCTTCATGGAGAAGGTTGACGGCTAGGCTTGCAATTAAGGTGGTTTGTTCTGCAGGTTTGGCAATGACGGTATTACCCGCCACTAAGGCTGCAGCAACTTGACCAATAAATATCGCAAGTGGAAAGTTCCAAGGGCTAATACAAGCAAAGACTCCACGGCCTTGAAAGTACAATTCGTTAGACTCACCTGTTGGGCCAGGCATCACAAGAGGCGTTGCAAAATGGACGCGCGCTTGATGAGCATAGTAACGACAAAAATCAACCGCTTCACGTATTTCGTCGATGCTATCTTGAATGATTTTCCCAGCTTCTCTGTGGCATAATGCAACGAGCTCTGGCGTGTTAGCTTCTATTAAATCAGCCATTTTTTCTAAGTAACGCGCACGCGCTTCAACAGGTGTTTTATACCACTGTTCAAATGCAGAGTAGGCAGATTCGATGGCTGTTTCTACACCTGCTTCATCTGTCCATGTTACATGACCGACGATGCTACTTAAGCGGTAAGGACATTTGATCTCAATGACGCGACCCGTTGAAGGCGCTTCCCCGTTTATAATAGCCCCCCCTTGCCATTGCTTAGTCATAAAACGACTGACCTGCGTGTTAAAAGGCGTCCACTGACTCGCAATATCAATGTTGATACCTGATGAGTTCTTGCGTTCTTTACCAAAGATATCAGAAGGAAGTGGGATTTTATTATTTCTAAGTGGTGATTGTTTCCACAGAACCTCCATAGGGTGATGTACTAGGCTTGAAATAGGTGTATTTGCATCAACTAGACGGTGCACAAACGATGAGTTTGCGCCGTTTTCTAATAACCGTCGTACTAAATAGGGAAGCAGGTCTGCATGAGCACCTACAGGCGCATAAATACGCACTTTATTGGCTTTTTGGTCTGACTGATTACTCTTTAAAACAATATGGTACAGCGCATCCCCCATGCCATGAAGGCGCTGAAATTCATAATGGTCGTGGGTCGCGATACTTTTAATACTGGCAACAGTGTGAGCATTGTGCGTTGCAAACTGAGGGTATATTCGGCCTCTTACCTCGTCACTAAATAAAAAATGGGCACATGCTAGGTAAGAAACATCTGTCGCTTCCTTGCGCGTAAAGACAGGATATTCTGTAAGACCTGCTTGTTGGGATAGTTTGATTTCAGTATCCCAGTAAGCCCCTTTTACGAGGCGTAAAGGTATTAAGTCGCCTTGCTCTCGTGATAAAGCCGTAAGCCAGGTTAAAACAGGTAGCGCTCGCTTGGAGTAGGCCTGGACGACTAAGCCAAAATTACCCCAGCCCTTGACCTCATCAGACTGATAAAGCTTCTCGAATAGTGTTAGAGATAACTCAAGTCTATCCATTTCTTCTGCATCAATGGTGATGCCAACATTGAGTTGTCGAGCCTGTTTGATGAGTGTTAATGCACTTTGGTATAGCTCGGTGATTACACGGTGTTTTTGACCTTCTTCATATCGAGGGTGCAGCGCTGAAAATTTTATTGAAATCGAAGGGTGCAAGATGTTTTTTCCGCCGTGAGTGACGGTATTTGTATCGTTATGGGTGTCTGATAGTTGAGCGTTGTACTGTCCAATACGGGCGATAGCTGTTTGATAGTCTTTAAGGTATTTATCGGCATCGGAACGCGTTAACGCGGCCTCACCCAACATATCAAAAGAGTAGGTGTAGCCTTCGGAAAGGTTTTTCTGTGCGTTTTTAAACGCTTCTTCGATGTCTCTTCCGAGTACAAAATGTTTGCCCATGACAGACATGGCTTGATGCATGGCTTTTCGTATAACGGATTCGCCTAAGCGCTTAACGAGACGGTTTATAACGTTAGCAGGGGTGCCGTTAATTTTTCGATCGAGAATAACGACTTTGCCCGTTAGCATCAGCCCCCATGTAGCGGCATTAACGAGTACTGATTCACTTTTCTTAAGGTGTTTTTTCCAGTCGGCAACGCCGAGCCGATCACTAATTAATGCTTCTGCTGTTTCTGAGTCGGGAACCCTCATAAGTGCTTCAGCAAGGCACATCAACAAAATACCTTCTTGTGTGTCTAGGCTATATTGCAATAACAAAGAATCAATCATATGGACTGATCCGTCTTGAGCTCTTACTTGTTCAATTAATCTGGTGGCTTGCTCTGCGATGGATTTTGTATCGTCTGTTTTAACCAGCGCTAACAGTTGTTCTAGGTAGCTGTTTTCGTCAACACAATAGTTGGATGATATATATTGCTTCAGTTCAGCAGCCGACTGCATCATGAACTGTGGGTTTGTGGAATCTACTGCCTTAAACATCAGATAGCTCCTATCTTGATTTTAGCTCGATGGGTAGCGTGAGTTTTGTGTGCTTTAGTTCAACTGTACGTATTAATTGAATAAATAGTGATCAACTTGATACTAGCCTATAAGATCCATCTTAACAATCTTCATCGTAGGCTGCGGGTCCGTAGATAGCTGCAAGCAAGTAAGTGGGTTCACGCAGGTAGAACATGCAGGTAGAACAGGCAGGTAGAAAAAGAGTGCAGGAGGGGGGGGTAAAAGGAGCTTAAGCGATGTGGGGGCTGTATTGAGGTGGGCGGGCAAGGTAGTCGGTTACCTTGCCCGAATGATCATGATTTAACAGACAGTCGCTTCGCTGCTAAAAACTCAGTACCCATATCAGGCGACATGACTACCTTTTCTAGCTCTTCAAATTCTTCATAAATAAATCGACCCAGAACATTGAGGTCTGGCAAAAAGTCAGACGCTGCAATAATACCAAAATCAAGTTTACCGTTATAAGAGAACATCGTGACATTGAGTCTGTGACCTGGTCCTAACGTGCTCACTGGATACCATCCGAGCAACTCTGCACCTTCAAGATAAAGTGCGTTTTTGGGCCCTGGAACATTCGATACGATAGTATGAGAAAGTGGTGGCACTAGGCCTGCTACATTAGCTGTATCTGCAAGTTGTGATAGCCCATTGGTAACTAATGAATAAGCTTGAATGCTCGCGGCGGGTGATTCATCAATCTGGTGACGAACCGCTTGAAGTGATACGCCAATCTCTCTTAATCGAATAAAAGGGTCATCGGTTTTAGGGGATAGCTTGGTGGTCACTAAGCCAATTTGATTACCACCTACTTTGGCATCTTCTTTACGCAGGCTTACCGGCATGGTGATGGTTAATGTTGCGTTTAATGGATTGCCAATATGATCAAGGTAACGATGAATAGCACCATCTAAGCAGGTAAGGGCGATGTGATTTAAGGTATTACGTGTAATCTTACGCAGGTGGTTAACCCTGTCTAAAGGGAGTGATGCTGTGGTAAATGAACGCTTGGAGGTCACGCTACCTGTTAAGGGTGAAATAGCTGATGTAAAAGGCAATGATATTGCATTTTTGGTCAGCCCCATCGCTTCTAAACAAAGCTGGGTGGATATGCGCGATAACCCATAAGCCGTTTTAGCATTGCCAGTGGCTGCGCCTATTAATTTGTTCATTAATGTGGGCTTAGGGCGGCTAGACTTTTTGTTATATAAGTTGTCTTTCATTGCCCAAAAAGGAGGACGTCCAGTTTCAGCGGCATCTGTACTGAGGCTTCTTTCCATGATCTTACCCGCAGAAACACCGTCAGATACGCTATGATGAAAACTGAAGTAGATGGCAAACCTGTCTTTCGTTAAACCGTCTACAAAAACACAACGCCACATAGGTTTAGAACGATCGAGGTTGGCTTCATGAAGTTCAGAAATTAGGGTGTAAAGTTCACCCCGGCTGCCCTTTTTTAGCGATAAAAACTCAACATGATTGCTTGCCTTAAACGAATCACATTCTGTCCAATAAGGCGATAAAGGGTTCTGGGCGTTTAATTTAAGATTGTAAGGCGCGCAAGCGTCGTCTTCTTTTGACCATCTTTCTGAAAGGTTTTTTACAAAGTTTTTTGGTGCGTTTATCGGCTTTTGATAGATTTGTAAACCCGCAATGTGTTTGGGGCTGTTTTTTGTTTCAGTGATTAAAAAACCATTATCAAGAACGGAAAGATAACGTCTGTTTTCCATTATTTGCGCTTCCTGTATATCGTTGTTATCAAGTCAATTGATCGTGTTGAGCCTGAACACCTAGTTTATAAACATAGTCGGTATTAAGAGAATGGTGAGTATTTTAAAGATAATATGTGAATCGGTATTGACCAAAACATACCTAGATTGACGCCGCGCGCCATTAATTCCTTATTTCAAGTTGGGTGTTATATTAGGGACCCAGTTAGGAATATAGTGCTCATCCCAACCAAGCGAATTTAATGTTTTTTTGAAATCATCTTGTAATGGCGCTTTCAAGTGGATGCATTTGTTCGTAACGGGATGCAAGAAGGTTAGAGCGACTGAAGCCAGTAACAATCGATGACTATCATGGTGTTCAGAGAATGCCCTGTTTAGATTGCCTTTTCCATGCTTGGCATCCCCTATAATAGGATGGCTGATATGCTTTAGATGTTTACGGATTTGATGGGTGCGTCCGGTTTTTGGGTACGCGGCAATTAACGAATAGCGTGTAGACGGGTATCGGTCGATCGAATAGGGGCGCTCTGTGGTTGCCAGTTGTCTAAAGAGTGTCAGCGCATCTTGAGGTGCCCTTTGTTCAACGAGTTTTTTTTGGTGCTTGAACATAGCCGTTTCTTTTATCGGGTGGCGAATAATGCCACCGAGCGGTGTATGACCTCTAACCACCGCAATATACATTTTCCTAACGCTATTATTTGTAAATTGTTCTCCTAAATTTTTGGCTATTTCAGGCGATAATGCGAAAAGAAGTAGTCCTGAAGTAGGTTTATCTAAGCGGTGAACGGGGTATACCCACTGGCCAATCTGATTTCTTAAAATCTTCATGGCATATCGGGTTTCATGTTTGTCTATTGGGCTTTTATGAACCAGTAAACCGGATGGTTTATTAATCGCTATAATATGTTGATCTTTATATATAATATCCAGTTTTTCTTGTTCCATAACCACACTATAGCCGTATATGTTGTATTAATTAGTCAGAATATGATGAATTGGGCTGATAATCTTCTATTTACATAATAGAATGGTAACAGTTTGTATTGACCCATACGTAGAATTATTGAGTTAGCCTTAACGGGTGTCCATTTTTAAACCCTGGATCTCGCCTTCGCAAGAATGACAAAACTGTACAATTACAGTATTTCAGGATGGGTACTAACTTTAGAATCATAGCGTTATAGAACTACAGTCTTTTTGAGAGTAAGTGATCAGGTATGGTGGAGAAGGAAAGCAAGAAAATAGTTGAAGTTAACTTACCGATCCTAAAACAGCGCACGGACAGCGTATTACGAGGTGCTAGTGGCTTTGCTGTAAGCACCGTTAAGTTGCCAAAAGCGTTCTGGCCGGTTGCGCAGTTATTAATACGTGAAAACAACATCACACGTGACGAGTTGTCGAGTGACTTAGATAACCTATTTGAGGTGTTATACCAACACCCTTTATCTGAACATTCACGCTTATTTACGACGTACTTGAGAAAGTACAAACTGCTGCCGAATGAAGAGTCGACCGAGAACCTAATTCGTTTTCTAGTTAAGCAAGTCGTTGCACGTAGCCCAGTAGAAATTCCTGATGTTATCGTCGAAGAGTTCTGGTCATTCTTTCAAGAACTTATTAGTGCGCCTGAATTAAAAGGGCTGGTTGAGTTAAACCTCGATATTGTTCGCCTAGTGTTAAGAACATACGAACCCTTACTGGTTGAGTTGATTAATAAGGTTAAACAAATCCGTAAAGTTAATCAGATCGCTGCGTCTGATATGATGCAAAAAACGCAGATTTTAAGGGGGGATCTCCGGATTTTACGTCGCCAGATTAAGGCTATTCGTTATATCAAACCCTTCTTACAAACTGACCCTAAAGATTTCTCAACGCAAGCTGAAATAATCTCTAAAATGGTTAGAGAGTTTGGGCCGTTATTTATAAAAATGGCGCAAGTGGCAGCGTCTAATGCTGACCTTTTACCGGAAGAGATCGCCTCTGAGCTTAGGGTTTTCCAAGAAGATGTTGACCCCATGCTACCTGAAGATGTGCTTCAGGCATTTATGGAAGTATTTGGTAAAGCGCCTCAAGAGATTTATTTTAATTTCGATATCGACAAACCCCTCAAGTCTGGCTCTATTGGCTCGGTTTATTTAGCTAAAAAGCCTATGGTCAAAAACGGTGTTGAAGTATTAGTGCCTGTTATCGTGAAAGTGGCTCGGCACAACCTTGAACGCGAATTTCAAATGGGTTCTTTAGCCATAGAACTAATGCTGATGAGTAGTCAGTACTGGGCACCACACTCAAAACTATTACCCTTCTTGTCAGCAATGTCTGAGCAGATTAAAGAATTTACCAAAGGGTTTGAGCAAGAGCTTAACTTTGAAGATGAAGCTGTAATACAACGGCGTTTTGTCGATCGATCGCAAAAGTCTAATATCTGGCATGTTCCTCAGTTATATTTTTCCTCAGGAAGAATATTAGAAATGGAATTCCTAGATGAAGCGATGGCGATTAAACAAGCGATTAGTGAGCATGAAGGCAAAAGTCGAAGTCGCTTTCAGCGTAAGATCGCTGAAAACTTTTTGTTTACCATTTTAGAGCATTTGATCGTTCATCAGGAGTTTCATGGTGATCTTCATCCGGGCAATATCATGGTGGGTGCAGATGCGCAGCTCTACCTTATCGACTGGGGAAATGCCGTCGACATGAACGGTAAATGGTTGCTTATATGGAATTACTTGACCTCTGTGCTCGCCGGCGACACAAGTAAATTAGCACGTGTTTTGATTGAAATGAGTACCACGCCAGAAGCGAATGAGCTTCGCTTTGAAGAGATTAAAAAGGCGTTGGATGAAACATTGGCCAAGAAGAAAATTACACCGCTTGAGAAAAATATTGCAATAACGTTGTACCGAGAAGGGCAAGAGGGGCTTCATCGACGACTTCAAGCGTCACTACAGTTAATTTCTAATACCTACCAATTAGGAATCGTAATGCAGAGTGATTACTTGCACCTTTCTCGATCAATCGTGGCGATGGCCGGTACGTATCTTAATATGTACAACGGAGTCTCTAAATTGACAATGACGGCTGACTTAATCAAAGACTTATCGTTATTCCCCGTTAATCTTCTTAAAGACCGATTATCACTCAAGCGTGAAAGTGTTCGGCGTGCGTTGACGGTGGCTGAATAGTGAATATTGAGACAACGGATTCGACAGATACTTTTTCTGATGACGCGTTTCAACTAGTCGCGCAGAACGAGCAGTTTATTATTATTAATAAAATGCCGGGCATCTCTTTTCATACTGAAAATGAAGTACTCGGTATCGTTGAACGTGTTAAGTCTGCAATGGGGGTTAGTGAGCTGTACCCTGTACATCGCCTGGATAAAATAACCTCAGGGTTATTAGTTTTGGCGAGAACACCTGAGGCTAATCGTGCAATATCAACGCTTTTTCGTGAACGGCGGGTAGACAAGTATTACTTAGCTGTTTCAGACCGAAAGCCAAGTAAGAAGCAAGGCATGATAAAAGGGGATATGGTTCGTTCACGCAGAAGTATGTGGAAGCTTAGTAAAACCCTAGAAAATCCAGCGATTACGCAGTTTTTTTCGACATCACTTGTATCTGGTAAGCGCTTATTTTTGGTAAAACCAAAAACAGGGAAAACCCATCAAATACGCGTAGCGTTAAATAGTGTGGGGGCGCCAGTACTTGGTGACCCATTGTACAATACCGATTCTATGAAAGTGGCATCAAGAGGTTATCTTCATGCCTATGCAATTAGGTTTAACTTAGCTGGTACGGACTATTGCTTTGTCAGCGAGCCAACAGTAGGGGCGTTATTTACGTCACCTGCTTTTAAGCAGGCCATTAAGCAATACGCAGAACCTTGGTTATTGGCATGGCCTAAAACAAACGTTTAACCTGAACAGTTTATTACAGCGCTTTTGTTTTTCGCTCACCACATCGATTGCATTGATAGAGCGTGATTAACTTGCCCTGCTTAACATCAAACTGTTTTTCTTTCACTATTTCCCATTTATGGAAACCACTTTTGCAAAGTGTTTTCCCTTTGTGTTTTTCTTTAAGTGAAGGGCGTTTAAATTGAATGACATTAGACATAACGGACGCCTGAATATGAAACGGAATAGCATAATTATCGAGCTATTATGACCTTAAGTAATACGAGAGGCTACTTTTCAGTGGATTGATGTGGTAAAAATACTGATAAAATGATGTATTCAAATAACAATAAAATGAACACTCTCCCTCAATGTTAAATAATCAGTCCAAAATCATTTTCTCGGTCTTGCTGATCGTCAGTATATTGCTGCACATCCTGGTCTGGTGGTGGGTTGATATAAACGAACTATTTAAGCCAGACCCCGTAACGGACTCAACAACAGTTCAGGTAACGCTCCAACAGCCAAAAGTACCACCTCCGCCACCCGTACAAAAGCCCCCGCCGCCAGAACAAAAGACTCAGCAACCCAAGTCTAAGCCAAAGAAACAGCAGCCCCCTAAGGAGAAGTTAAACGAAGAACGGCATCTACCCATGCACAATGCAGATACGTTTGCCTCATCCAACAACACCGACCATACAGCCAAGAAAATAAAAAATGACAAACAAGTAGGCAACGCTGACAAAGACCTTGTCGGTGACAAAACTAAAGACAATAAAAAAGAAGAGCTAAAGGCCGAAAAAACAGAAAAAGCTAAAGCCAAGACCGTTGCTACTAACCTTAAAAATGCTGATAAAAACACCAAAACTACTGATAAAAAGCCTGATATAGCCGAAACTAATAGCGAGCAAAAGAGTAAACAGGTTTATAGTGAGAATCAGTCAGATGAACTGAAAATGGTTAACTTATATTTGGCGCGTATGAAGCAACAGATTATTGAAAAAATCATACAGCCAAGAAACCCCGTTCGACCCGGTAGAGGGGCGATCAGTTTTGATTTAGGAAGTGATGGTTATTTAATTAGCGTTGAGATAGTGAAGAGCAGTGGAGATTTTGTGCTTGATTTGACGGTATTAGAGGCTGTTAAGCGTGTTCATCGTTTTGACGTTCCAAGCTCTAAAGCTATAGCGGCTAAATATTATAAAGACTTGGTGTTTTACTATGATGAGAATATCTTGAAGCAGTAACTCTGTGATGATTAAAATTTGATTGCTGTAGTTTAATTTGAAAACCCTGATTCCGTTCACACCTCACTACATCAGGGCTACGGTACGGCATGTTTATATGTAGAATTATTGATTATCTGCGCGTAGATTTTTTGAAACTGCGCTATAATCCCCCTTTTTTTAATGACGAGATCTCTTCATGCAAAACACCTCACAGGTCGTGGCTAGAAACCTAAATATATTCGACGGTTCATCTTTGTTGATTGTAGGCATGCCCGATGACGACCTGTTGTCTCAGCTAGATTACTCTCAAGCATTTACTTGGGACTATTCGGTTTATTCAATGCTTAGCCAGAGCGGTTTTGAAAACCTTTCTTGGGGAGCTGAACTTAAATCAGATCAACTGTTTAAACAGGTTCTGATGTTTATGCCTAAGTCCAAACCTGAACTTGATCTACTATTTGCTATGGTGTCTTCAAAAATGGAGATCGGGGGAGAGCTTCTTTTAGTCGGAGCAAAGAAAGAAGGCATTAACAGTGTCGCTAAAAAACTAAGTACTGTGGGTGAAAACCCAATCAAGCTTGATATGGCGAGGCACTGTCAGCTTTGGAGTGTTATTAAGTCCATTGAAAGTAAACCGTTTAATTTAGATGACTGGTTAAAAGAGTATGAGTATAGTGCAGGCGAAGATACGTTAACGGCCGTTTCTATACCGGGTGTGTTTAGCCACGGGCGACTTGATGATGCAACGGCATTACTCCTCGAAAACTTAGGTAAAATACCATCAGGTAGAATTCTAGACTTTGGCTGTGGTTGTGGTGTATTGGGTGCGATGATATCCAAAAGAAACCCAGAAGCCATGGTTGAGTTAGTAGACATTAATGCGTTGGCTTTATATTGTGCTGAAAAAACGCTAGCGCGTAATAACCTTAAAGGAAAAATCTATCCATCTAATGGCTTGCGCGATGTTACAGGGCGCTTCAACGGTGTATATACTAATCCTCCATTCCACAGTGGTGTTAAAACAAACTACAGTATCACTGAAACGTTTATTCGCACGGTACCTGATCACATGGCGAAAAACGCACCTTTTCGATTAGTAGCAAACAGCTTTCTTAAGTACGCTGAGTTGATTGACGGAGCGCTAGATCGTTACGCTGTCGTGACAGAAAATACAAAATTCAGAGTCTACAAAGCATTTAGATAAAGTCTTCCTTCTTATGGTCTTCAGGTTTTCTAAAGGGCATTAATATTGCCCTTTTGGTGATTTATAAATGAACAAGTATGAGCACACTCAAGACCGTAATTTTGACGGATTGGCAGAGCATTTTAAGAAAAAAATATACGGCTCCTCTAAGGGTGAGATCCGTCTGCAGTTATTATGGGAAGACCTCGAAGAGCGCCTTTTAAATGATTTACCTGAGGCGGCGAGTTTATCAGTTCTAGATGTAGGTGGCGGGATAGGGCAGATATCTGCAAAATTGGCCGAGGAGGGTCATAATGTCATCGTGACGGATGTCTCGAAGGATATGCTCGAATTAGCCCAGCAGCATTTTATCGCTGAAAATATCCCTTCTGAGTATTACCAGTTAAAGAATCTAGCGCTTGACCAGCTGCCGCAAGCCACCGCTGAGCCTTCTGATTTAGTGATTTTCCATGCAGTGCTTGAATGGTTGGCAGACCCTCAGGCAGGGTTAACCCACGCAATGAATGCGGTTGCAGATGATGGGTACTTGTCTCTGATGTTTTACAATAAACACTCAGTGATTATGAAAAACCTATTAAAAGGGAACTTTCGAAAAGTAGTGTCTAATGATTTCATAGGCGAAAAGGGGGGGTTAACACCCATTAGTCCGTTAGACCCCCTTGATGTTTATGGTTGGTTGGAGAGCGCCGGGTTTGATATCGTGAGCAAAACCGGCATCAGAGTGGTTAATGACTATCTAAATAGAGACCTTCAGGCGAGTCGCAGCTATGAAGATATTCTACATATGGAAAAGTTATTATGTCGCCAAGAGCCTTACCTATCGCTTGGGCGCTATATCCACGTCATTGCTCGAAAGCGGTCATAACATCTACTGTAAGCTGTTATGGATGTGAGATTAACGTTCTATAGCTTCATAATTTTTAAGTTTTTCTATTGTCTGTAGTCTTGCTTCACGTCGAACTGCTGCCTGCTGAAAGCGTCTTTCTTGTAGTGCAGACTCGATCGTTAAAGCGGGGACTTTAGCGGGTTTATTATTTTCATCTAAGGCAACAAACGTAAAATATGCCGATAAAATGTGTTTACTGTCGCCTGTATAGCTATTTTCAGCTTCTACTCTTACGCCGATCTCCATTGAAGAACTCCATGCCCTGTTGATCGAGACTTTAAATACCAATGTATCATTCTCTTTTGCAGGTGCCATAAAGTGGATTGAATCAACCGACGCTGTAACACAAACGTATCCGCTGTGCCGTTCGGCGACGACTAGCGAAAGCCGATCGCACTTTGCCATAATCATTCCGCCAAATGCCGTGCCGTGTGCATTTAAATCGTTTGGAAAAACCTTATATACTTGCCCCTCTATAGAGGAGTCAGAAACGGGTTTGGTGCTTTGTTGAGACATAGGTTGTCCTAGGTGATAATAGCTTTATGGTCAGACCCTAAAGACGCGACTAAATTGCCTTAGGTAGTATAGACTTAATAGTGTACTGTACTGAGTAATGTTATCGATTTTACAGGTAGTTTAGACGTTACACCACAAAGGAAAAATAATGTTGAATCCTTATCCACCACAAAAACACCTCCTTCCTACTGTAGATACCGCTTTGCCTGGGCGAACGAAAGAAATGGCCGTTGACCCTGTTCACTTTGTTTCAGGTAACACCATTAAGACACCATTTCCTGAGCGCTGTGAGCGCGCACTCTTTGGTATGGGGTGTTTTTGGGGCGCTGAAAAGAAGTTTTGGAATATTGATGGTGTTTATTCAACCGCGGTTGGTTATGCAGCGGGTATAACCCCTAATCCAACCTATGAAGAAACCTGCACAGGGCTGACAGGGCATAATGAAGTGGTTCTTGTTGTATTTGACCCTAATATGGTCAGCTATAACGATCTTCTAAAGGTATTTTGGGAATCTCATGACCCGACTCAGGGTATGAGGCAGGGGAATGATATGGGCACTCAATATCGCTCAGGTATTTATTATTATAGTGAGCAACAGCAATCCCAGGCCATTGAAGCGGCTGATCACTATCAACACCAACTAGAAAATGCAGGAAGAGGCCCTATAACCACCGAGATAACGGCTGCTACTGAGTTTTATTATGCAGAAACTTACCACCAGCAATACTTAGCGAAAAATCCAAAGGGCTATTGCGGTCTAGGTGGAACAGGTGTTTGTTATAGTGAGTAAGAATGAGTAAATATCAGGCAAAAAAAAGCCCCTGGGGATAGGGGCGAATGATCTCTAGCAATCGATATAGTGTAAAGATGCTAGGGAGGGGTAGTGCTTACTTCTAAAACTTAGCTAATCACTTTACCTTTTAACTCATTTGCTTTTTCTAGCAACGATTTGATCTTACCGTCAACAGAAGTCAAATAGTCGCTGATGACTGGCTTAACGTCGTTGTTGAATTTGCTTTCAGCTTGAAGCTTTGCATATGCGCTCATCATAGTGGCATTCCATGATAGTTGCTTGCGAGTATCATAGGTTGCCGAATCTAAATTAAGTATTAAGCGCTTAAGTGTAGGGTTGTGTTCGCGTATCTCTGCAATGACTTCTGCAACTGTTTTTTCTTCAATCGCATTTGAACCTAATTGGCTGAGTACTTTTTTACCTTCTTTCGTTGCTTTATCTAACTGAGGTTTTAATTGAGACTGAACTTTCTCGCTGACTGTTTGAATCTGCTTAAGTTGAGTTTTAAATGTTTCTTGAATCATTAAATGCCCCAGTGCTGTATGTGATAGTTAGTGTTTTTGATCACTAAATTGCCTATAAAATCGATATTAGGGAAATAAATTAGAATATTCATCCTAATTTACTATTTAAATCATTCCTCTTATAAATCATGTTGTTTTTTAGTTAGTTTGCCTTCTATTGGTGCTGTGCACTATTGCGTATTCAAACGTAGTGCGTTTTTTTCGTTGATCTTGCTTAAATCGCTTTTAAATGGTGCGTCATGATATTTTTATGCTTTTAAGTAGTGCTTACGTTGATAATTATAGTGTTAAAAATAGCTTATAAATCTCCATAACATATTGTAAATAAAGTGTTATATAGAACTTGGATTGAAAAATGATTAATAACTCAAGTATGTGCATTCATAAAAAAGATGTGTACTGATAAAAATCATAATTCAGTTAGGGTCTCTAGGAGAGATAGGAATGAAAAAAATTACTGCTTCAATTTCGGGCATAGCGGCTGCGGTAGCGCTTAGCCTTTCAGCGTCTCAGGCTATAGCGGCTGATGAAACAATCAAAGTGGGTATCTTACATTCACTGTCCGGCACTATGGCGATTAGTGAAACAACATTAAAAGATACCATGTTGATGCTGATCGAAGAGCAAAATGCAAAAGGGGGCTTACTCGGCAAAAAGCTTGAACCTGTTGTTGTTGACCCTGCATCAAACTGGCCTCTTTTTGCTGAGAAAGGCAGAGAGTTGATCGACAAAGAGAATGTATCCGCTATTTTTGGTTGCTGGACGTCAGTATCACGAAAATCTGTTCTTCCTGTAGTAGAAGAGCTCAATAGCCTTTTATTTTACCCTGTTCAGTATGAAGGCGAAGAGTCGTCTAAAAATGTTTTCTACACTGGCGCAGCGCCAAACCAACAAGCGATCCCTGCGGTTGACTACCTAATGAAAGATCTGGGTGTTAAACGTTGGGTACTTGCAGGTACTGACTACGTTTACCCACGCACCACTAACAAAATTCTTGAAGCCTATTTAAAAGCTAAAGGCGTAAAAGAAGAAGACATAATGATTAACTACACGCCGTTTGGTCATTCAGATTGGCAGAGCATTGTATCTGATGTTAAGAAATTCGGTTCTGCTGGTAAGAAGACAGCGGTCGTTTCAACAATAAACGGTGATGCTAACGTTCCATTTTATAAGGAACTAGGTAACCAAGGTATTTCTTCAGAGCAGATTCCTGTCGTTGCTTTTTCTGTAGGTGAAGAGGAACTTTCAGGTATTGATACCAAGCCATTAGTGGGTCACTTAGCCGCTTGGAACTACTTTATGAGTGTTGAAGATGATTCAAACGAAGCATTCATTGAGAGCTGGCAGGCATACATTAAAAACGAAGAACGTGTAACCAACGACCCAATGGAAGCGCACTACATCGGTTTCAATATGTGGGTTGAAGCGGTTGAGAAAGCAGGGACTACTGACCCTGCTGTCGTGCAAAATGCGATTATCGGTGTTTCTGTACCTAACTTAACCGGCGGTATTTCGTCAATGATGCCTAACCATCATGTGACTAAGCCTGTACTTATTGGTGAAATCCAAGACGACGGTCAGTTTCAGGTAGTTTGGCAGACAACAGGTAATGTAGCAGGTGATGCTTGGTCTGATTTCTTACCTGGTTCAAAAGATATTATCTCTGATTGGCGATCGCCTCTTTCTTGCGGTAACTACAACGTTAAGACCGCTAAGTGCTCTGGTCAAAACTTCTAATATTTGACTGCTTAACACTAGCAATGCACCGCAGACCACTGCTCTTAGAGTGGTGGTCTTTTATCATTTTCATCCTCTAAAGTTTGCAGTCATAGCAGGCAGAGCGATTGAATAGGGAAAAAGAAATGTTTTGTTTTAGAAAGCACGACTTAGCAAAATGTAAATCAAAGCTTGAGATCGTCAGTATGATCATGCTGCTCATCGGAATGTTAGCTTCCGCTACGGCTTGGTCTGACACATACTTTGATCAATCAATGGTTAAGTTACAGGGGAAAAACTTTAAGCGTGTTACAGAAGGAATAGACCTACTAGCTCAGAGTCGTGATGAACGTTCAGAACGATTACTGAAAACGTTGCTGGCGGGTGACTTATATCGATTGAAAAAAGAAAAACGACTGGTCACCATCATAGAAGAAGTCGGTAAAGGCTATTTGCTTGCTGACATCTTAGACACTAGCAAAACCTACACGGTGAGTAGCAAGCGGAAAGTTAAACGTGTTGCGATTAATAATACGTTACGTACCAAGATAAAAGCGGCAATAGCTCAGATACAATTATCGGACCCAGACCCTGCTAAAAGAAGTGCAGCCGTAATCAGTTTATTTGACGTGGTTGATGACAACCAAATTGCGCTTTTTGAAACCCTGTATAAGCAAGAAAAGAATGAGAAGGTTAGGTCCCTTATTGAATCAGGGATTGCCATTGGTAATTTAAAAACGGGTTCCGTAGTAGAGAAATTAGCCGCTATAAAGACGCTAGAAGATAGTTTAGAGCCCACGGTAAGAAATGCATTACAAACTGTCGTTAATGATGAAACTGAAAAGCGTGTTATTGATTCAGCGACTAAAACGCTCGCTAAAATTGATAAACGAATAGATAACTATGCGTTGATGGAAACGTTGTTCTTTGGCTTAAGCCTTGGATCCGTTTTAGTGTTAGCTGCAATAGGGTTGGCAATCACCTTTGGCGTTATGGGCGTTATTAATATGGCTCATGGCGAGTTAATCATGCTAGGTGCCTATACGACATACGTGATTCAGTTAATCATGCCGAATAATATTGGTGCATCGTTGTTTGTTGCTATACCTGCTGCATTTCTGGTGTCTGGTTTAGTTGGTATTGCCATCGAGCGAGGTGTTATTAGGCATCTATATGGTCGTCCACTTGAAACATTATTGGCCACTTTTGGTTTAAGCTTGATATTGCAGCAAGCGGTACGTTCAGTTTTCTCACCACTCAATCGAAGTGTTGAAACCCCTGACTGGATGAGTGGGGCGCTTGAAATAAACCCTGTTTTTTCCATCACCTATAATCGTCTATATATCATCATTTTTTGTTTGATTGTGTTTGCCATGTTGTTCTTTGTGCTTAAGAAAACCACATTAGGTTTAAAGGTAAGAGCAGTTTCGCAGAATCGTGCTATGGCGCGAGCGATGGGCGTTCGATCTGAGTGGGTTGATGCATTAACGTTCGGTCTGGGTTCTGGTGTTGCCGGTGTAGCAGGTGTCGCTTTAAGTCAATTAACCAATGTAGGGCCCAACTTGGGGCAAGCATACATCATTGATTCATTTATGGTGGTGGTGTTTGGTGGTGTAGGAAACCTTTGGGGAACCTTAGTTGCCGGCATGTCATTAGGGGTGGCTAACAAAGTGTTAGAACCTATGTCTGGTGCTGTACTCGCAAAAATACTGGTACTTATTTTTATTATTCTCTTCATACAGAAAAAACCTCGTGGGCTTTTTCCTCAAAAGGGCCGTGGAGCGGAAGGGTAAATCATGCATACTAATAAACAATTATTTGATAAGAAATCTCAAATATTTCTAATCGTTCTCGCGATCGTAACTGTTGCCGTTCTAGGGTTAAACATATTTGTACCTGAAGGCAATGCGTTACACATATCAACCTATACCGTCACGTTACTCGGTAAGTATTTAACCTTTGCATTACTCGCCATAGCGGTTGACCTTGTATGGGGGTATATGGGCATTTTAAGTTTAGGGCACGGTGCATTTTTTGCCTTGGGTGGTTACGCCATGGGTATGTACTTGATGAGGCAGATTGGCGATCGGGGTGTGTACGGTGATCCGATCCTTCCTGACTTTATGGTGTTTCTAGACTGGAAAGAGCTGCCTTGGTTTTGGCAAGGGTTTGATATGTTCTGGTTTGCCATGATTATGGTGGTGTTAGTACCTGGCATTTTAGCCTTTGTGTTTGGTTGGTTGGCATTCCGTTCACGTGTAACGGGTGTATATTTGTCAATCATTACTCAGGCCATGACCTACGCGCTTATGCTCGCGTTCTATCGAAATGAAATGGGCTTTGGCGGAAATAACGGTCTGACAGACTTTAAAGACATATTAGGGTTTAGCTTACAATCCAATAGTACAAGACTCACCTTGTTTGCGCTTTCAGCGGTGTTTCTTGCTCTTGGCTATATTGCCTGTCGATATATAGTGACGTCTAAACTCGGTCGAGTATGTATGGCGATACGTGATTCGGAAGATCGAACGCGTTTTATCGGATACCGTGTCGACAAAGTTAAGCTTTGGGTCTTTGTATTCTCCGCTGCGCTAGCCGGCATTGCGGGTGCGTTATATGTTCCTCAAGTGGGGATCATTAACCCGAATGAATTTTCACCTCTTAATTCCATTGAGTTAGTGGTCTGGGTCGCGATTGGTGGACGAGCAACACTATACGGTGCTGTCATTGGCGCGATTGCGGTGAACTATGCCAAAAGTTACTTTACCGTAGCAATGCCAGAAGTATGGCTATTTGCATTAGGTGGCTTGTTTGTTCTTGGTACGCTATATCTTCCAAAAGGCATTGCCGGCTTTATGAACCGTAAGGGGGCAGCCGCATGAGTATTTCAGTTACGACTTATTTAGACTCTATTCGTGAGCGTGATCGTGTGTTTGACCTTGTGGCCCCTCAGGCAGATAAACGCCTTGAGATAAAGAATGGTTGCATGCTGTATGTTGAAGATGTGAGTGTTAGTTTTGATGGGTTCAAGGCTATTAATAACCTAAACCTCTATATAGATGAAGGTGAGTTGCGTTGCATTATCGGGCCTAATGGCGCAGGTAAAACCACGATGATGGATATCATAACCGGCAAAACCAAGCCTGATACGGGGACTGCGTATTTTGGCCAAAAGATTAACCTTCTTGAGATGAGTGAGCCAGAAATAGCCCAGGCAGGAATCGGCCGAAAGTTTCAAAAACCGACTGTGTTTGAAGAACAGTCGGTGTTCGATAATCTTGAGTTGGCGATGGCGGGGCCTCGCGGTGTACTCCCGACGTTATTCTCTAAGCTGAAGGGTGAGCAAAAAGATCATATAGAACAGGTGATGGTTCAAATTGGACTGCAAGAGCATAGTATGGCGCGATCAGGTGCATTGTCTCATGGCCAGAAACAGTGGCTAGAAATTGGCATGCTATTGATGCAAAACCCTAGGTTATTGCTGGTTGATGAGCCGGTTGCAGGTATGACCCACCAAGAAATGGATAGAACCGCTGAGCTATTGACCTCATTAGCAGGTAAACATTCCGTGATTGTCGTCGAGCATGATATGGACTTTGTTCGGTCAATTGCTAAAAAAGTGACGGTTTTACATCAGGGGAGTGTGCTTGCAGAGGGGTCTATGGATCAGATTCAAAGCGATGCACGCGTTAAAGAAGTTTATCTGGGAGAGTGATGACATGCTTACAATAGAAAACCTCAACCAGTTTTATGGTGAAAGCCATACGCTTTGGGATCTTAATCTTCATGTAGAAGAAGGGAAATGTACCGTTTTAATGGGACGAAATGGCGTTGGTAAGACCACGTTGTTAGGCTGCATTATGGGGTTGTTGCCCATTAAGTCAGGTAACGCTCAGTTTATGGGGCAAAGCCTATTTGATTACTCTGCTGAAAAAAGAGCATCAATGGGGATTGGTTATGTTCCTCAAGGACGACAAATATTCCCTGCGATGACCGTAGAAGAGAACCTACAAATTGGTCTATCGGCAAGAAAAGATAACATTAAGAAAATACCTGACTTTATCTATGAGCTTTTCCCTGTGCTTAAAGAGATGATTAATCGCAGAGGCGGTGATCTATCGGGTGGTCAACAGCAGCAGTTAGCGATAGGTCGCGCGTTGGTGGTTGATCCGAAACTGCTTATTCTTGATGAGCCTACAGAGGGTATTCAGCCTAATGTTGTGCAAGAAATTGGCGATATTATTCGTAAATTAAATCAAGAAACTGGGCTCACAGTGTTACTGGTAGAGCAAAAGCTACCTTTTGCCCGAAAAGTTGCGGATAACTTTTGTATTATGGAAAGAGGTAAACGTGTTGCTATCGGCAATATTGATGACTTATCAGAAGACCTCATCAAGGAATACTTGACGGTTTAAGCCCTTAAAAGAGACCGCCATTCTACCCCGCTAAGACCTATGCCATTAGTTTAAAACAATGGTATAGGTCTCCGTTCTCGCGTTATAATCTAGCCCCTTTTTTAACTCTCATTGAGTGTTTACATGGCCCGTTTTAATGAAATCGGTACGGCTATCATTCCTGGTCAAGGTTCTCAACTTAGACTCCTTCAACGTAATGATGAATTTGCAATCAAAATTGCAGGTAAAACCGGTGAGTTGATGAATACTCGCCTTCATGGCTCTGAAGATGCCTTAGCAACATTGGCGTGCGAACGTATTGCCAACCGCAAAGACGTTAAAGTGCTAATCGGTGGGATGGGGATGGGCTTTACGCTCGCAGCCGCACTAGGCTCGCTTAAAGACGATGCAGAAGTGACTGTGGCAGAGCTTGTGCCGGAGGTTGTGGAGTGGAATAGAGGGCCGCTAGGGGCTGCATCAGGTTATCCTTTAAATGACCCTAGAACAAAGATTCACTTGGGCGATGTCGGTCAGCTGATGAAGCGTGAAGAGGGCTTCTATGATGCGATTTTGCTCGATGTAGATAACGGGCCAGAAGGCTTAACACGCAAAGAGAACGATTGGATTTATTCACCTGAAGGTATCGCAGAAGCGCAAAGTGCACTTAAATCGGGCGGTATATTGGCGTATTGGTCAGCGGGTGAAGACCCCACATTTACCGAGCGTTTACGCCGTGCGGGCTTTCAGGTTACAGCTGAAACCGTCAGAGCGCACAAGCCCGGTAAAGGGGCTAAACATGTTATTTGGTTGGCATGGTAACCAGCAAGTAGGTCAACATTAAAATAGAGGCTCAGCACGTTGGATGCTCAATTTTCCTTTACTGTAACCCAGCGGCAAGCCTCTCAATCTTTACTCGATTGTTTGTTACCTTGTATACCTTATCTTAATGCCGATCAGTGGCTTTCGTTGCTGAATTCCGGCCACATTCAAGTCGATAATACGGCTGTTCGTGAAAGTGTAGTCATCGCCGAAGGGCAGCTTGTTAGCTATACGGTTCCTGATTACCAAGAAGCTGAGGTTGATACGAATTGGCGGTTACTCTGGTCTAACCATGAAATAGCGGCTATTCATAAACCTTCAAATCTGCCGGTTAACCGCACGACGCGAAACGTTTATAACACGCTAATTCAGCTTTTGCGTCGAGAAAGTCCCTGGCCTGAAGCCCATTTATTACATCGCCTAGATCTTGAAACCTCGGGAGTGTTGTTAGTCGCTCAGACTAATGCGATGGCTAAACAATATCAGCCCGAACTCTCTCGACTCATCAAACGAAAAATATATCATGCAATAGTCTATGGTGAGCCTACTTGGCAAGCGCTAGAGTATGAATGTGATTTATCGACGCTTGCAGATAGTCCTATTAGGTGCCAAATGCACAAAGTCGTAAATGGTGAAGGTAAAAAGAGTAAAACCGGGTTTAAAGTGTTGGGTCAGCGCGCTGGATTTTCATTGATTCAGTGCGAACTGTTTACTGGCCGAAAACACCAAATTCGAGCACAGCTCGCAAGTTTAGGGCACCCGATAGTGGGCGATAAAATATATAGTCTTAATGGTGAGATGTATTTAAAGCGATTAGAACAGCCACTTTCAGCCAGTGATGATCTAAAGTTACTGACAAGCCATCATCTATTACATGCGTGTGAAGTTCATTTAAATAATATATGGCAACAGGATGGAACAGATATAATTATTCAAGATCGAGACGTTTCTGAACAGTGGACTCGTTTTCTGCCTTAAGATGGAGCCGATAATCAAACAAAGTTATAACGGCTATAGGTTGTCTGTGTGCTCACAGGTATAATGCATGAACCTACACTAATTTGTTTGGATACTAACATGAATGATGAAGTCAACTACAAGAATAACCCGTTACACGGCTTGAGTTTAAAAAACTTGTTGATTGAATTGGTCGATTATTATGGTTTTGAGATTTTATTCGCCTACTTGAATATCAATTGCTTTAAGACTAATCCAAGCATTGAGTCCAGCGTGAAATTTCTTAAAAAAACCGATTGGGCGCGTGAAAAAGTCGAAAGCTTTTATTTGTATCAGTTTAAAAACTTGCCTAATGCGTCTTCTGAGCAGTTTTCTGTCCCTCCAAGAGATCGTATCGTACCTGAGGGTCATACGCCTGGAGAACCTGCGGAATTGAGTTTTGAAGATGCTGAGCGTTTACGCGAAAAACAAGCGAAGAAAGCAGCGGCCTACCGCTCGTCATCTGCGTCAGGTAAAAAGTATGGAGGGCAGCGCAGTGGCGGTTACGCTAGCAGTAGAGGGGGTGAGCGTAGCCATCCAAAACCTGCTAGCTCACCCAACTCTAACGATGGCGGTCGTGTAGATCCTTGGGCTAATTCAAGAAAGTAAGAACACTGAATGAGTCTTCCAGAATCACTCGCTAGGTCTATTTAGCATCAGTCATGTTGAGAACACTGCCGACTAATTTTTCTATGCCTGCTGCCGCCTCTGATATTCTTTCTGCTAGCATATAAGCAGGCGTAGAGACAATCTTGTTTTTCTCATCAATGACAACATCATCCACCTCACAATTAATATGCTTGGCGCCCATCGTATTAATGGCAGCAGCCGTATCAGGATCATTACCTATGGTGCATTCAGCGCCATGTTCATAAATACCCGCAATTAATGTCGGTGCGATACAGATATAGCCGGCAGGTTTCTTGGCTAGAGCAAAGGCTCGGGCAGCGGCTTTAACCTGAAGGTTAATAACCATTGATGCGCCGTTTACTGCAAAATCACTTAGATTCTTCGCTGCGCCAAATCCACCTGGGAAGATAATCGCATCAAATTCTTTTTCATTTAGGTCAGCTAAGTCTTTAATCTCACCGCGCGCTAAGCGAGCCGCTTCAACTAAAACATTGCGGGTCTCACCTACTGCAATATCCCCCTTTAAATGGTCTATAACATGAAGTTGCGGCGTGTTAGGCGCAAAGCACTGATACTGAGCATCGTGGCTATCGAGTGCTAGTAACGTAATTACCGTTTCATAGATTTCTGAACCATCAAATACGCCGCAGCCAGAGAGAATTACCGCTACTTTCTTCATTTATTGCTCCATATGTTTATGTTGAGTCGATAGAGACACATCTACGTTCGTGAGGGCTCTAATAGTTGATGAGTATGCATCACCTGTCAAGGCGCACTTTAGTACTATAAACCTAACGTATTTAGTGTGTACAATAGCGGGCTGTTTTATATCAATGATTAGAGGCGTGCAGGATCCCAATGACCGAAACCGAACTACAAACACCATTAGGCTTACTTACGCTAAAACGTTTCCCTGTAAGAGCTGCTGATAGGCTTAGAGCATGGGATGCTGCCGACGAGTTATTGATCAAACATCTGCATGAACAGCAGGCGGAGTTAAAGGACAAGAAACGTGTTTTAGTTTTTGACGATCAATTTGGTGCTATTACCAGCTTTATGTGCCAAATGCTGGCTGCTTCAGGTCACCCCGTCTCTATTGATGTAATAACGGACTCTCTTGTTTCTCAGCACGCCATTTCACAAAATGTTAAAGGTAATGGGTATGGTGAACGTGATGTTTCGTTTATCGACAACACGGCAATACCGGTTAAACCGTATGATTTAATTATTTACAAACTCCCTAGAAATCATGGCTATTTTGCCGATGTGATGCAACGTTTGCGAAGCAATATGAGCGACGATACACATATTGTGGGTGGTGTGATGGTTAAGTACTTACCTATGACGGTATTGACGACACTCGGTCAAATAGTCGGCGAGACAACCACCTCGCTAGCGACCAAAAAAGCGCGACTTATTTTTAGTCACTTTGATTCATCACTCACGCCTACAAATCCCTATCCAACCACCTATACCATTGAAGAAATTGATGTTGATTTACTTAATCACTCAAACGTATTCTCGCGTGATAGCTTGGATATCGGAACCCGTTTATTGTTAGCGGTCATGCCGGAATCTGATGACCTACTAACAATTGTTGATTTGGCTTGCGGTAATGGCGTAGTCGGTATTTCAGCTGCACAGTTAAACCCTAATGCAGACTTAATATTTTGTGATGAGTCGAATATGGCTGTGGCGTCGGCAAAAGCGAATGTCGCGCGTTATTTTCCAGAGCGTAATGCCGAGTTTTATCAAACGGATTGCTTAGAAGGCATAGCGAAAAACAGTGTTGATCTGGTGTTATGTAACCCACCATTCCATCAGCAAAATGCCATTAGTGAGCATGTTGGTTGGCAGATGTTTAAAGAGTCTTTGCAGTGTTTAAAGTCGGGTGGTGAGTTTTGGGTAGTAGGCAACCGACACTTGGATTACCACATTAAACTGAAAAAGTTATTTGGTAATGCAACGCTGGTAGATTCAAGTAATAAATTTGTAGTGATTAAATCGGTTAAACGATAACGACGTGTTTATACAGCACAAAAATATCCATATACCCATACACCTATAGGCGTATGGGTATTGAATGGATTAAATTTTTAGCCCTAAGCGCTCAATCGTATCAACAATGGTTTGGGTTTGATGATCTACTTCTAAGTTTATGATGTCGCCGGGGCTTGCAGCTCCAAAGGTCGTAATGTTTAGTGTTTCGGGTATTAGGTAAACATTAAACGTGTTATTGGCTACTTCTCCAACCGTTAAACTACAGCCGTTAACCGCTACGAACCCCTTAGGCAAAATATACTTAGTCCATTTAGTTGGCACTTTAAACGTAATAATGCAGTTGTTTTCAGTCTTTTCTACTGACGAAACCTCTACCGTCGTGTGAATATGGCCTGATAGTAAGTGCCCTCCAATTTCATCGCCAAACTTGGCTGCTCTTTCAAAATTAACAACACCATTAACCTTGAGTTGGCAGAGATTCGTGACGCGTAGGGTTTCCATCATTACATCAAAATAAACCGTATTATCAGTGAATTCAGAAACCGTTAGGCAGGTGCCATTGATGGCGATACTTGCACCTTGAGCGACATTATTTAAAGCAGTCTTGGGGAACTCTATGGCAATTCGAGAAAATAGATCTTTTGGGGCGATAGATTTAACAAAGGCAGTACCTTGAACAATACCTGTGAACATAAACGATTGACTCCTTGATTAAATCAATAACACGGATACTTAAAGTGAGGTGACGTTATTAAACAAATTGATGCTATGTAAAAGTTGAAAGGAATTATATCATACGCATCGTAATTCGTAGATGAGCGCTTGGGGTTTAATAAGTCGTGACAGATGTAAATGGTCGTATCAGTAATAAAGGGCGAGTGGTTTTTCAGTGAGAATATTTTTAGCTCCAATGGATGGCTTAACTGACGATATCATGCGCCAAATACTGACGCGAGTCGGCGGTATTGATGTGTGCGTGACTGAATTTGTCAGAATTACTAACACGCTATTGCCCAAAAAAGTATTTTATCGTGCTAGTCCAGAGTTACTTAATGGCGGGAAAACCCTCGCAGGGGTGCCTGTTAGGATGCAACTTTTGGGCAGTGACCCTGTTTGTTTGGCAGAAAATGCAGCATTAGCCGCATCCTTAGGGGCTCCCGCAATCGACCTTAACTTTGGTTGTCCCGCAAAAACGGTTAATAAGAGCAATGGGGGCGCTGTATTGCTGACAGACCCAGAAAACTTATTCAATATTGTTAAGGCGGTAAAAGCAGGCTTACAAGACGGTACGCCATTAACCGCTAAAATGAGATTAGGTTATGAAGATAAATCTCTTGCTTTAGCATGTGCTTCGGCAATAGAAGAGGCGGGCGCTGATGAGTTGATTGTACACGCAAGAACCAAAACTGAAGGTTACAGGCCTCCCGCCTATTGGGATTGGATAGCCAGAATACGAGAAGTGGTCAATCTACCGGTTGTCGCGAATGGTGAGGTATGGAGCGTAGAGGATTATTTGCGATGTAAAGAACAGAGCCAATGCAGCGATGTCATGATAGGGCGGGGCCTTATAAGTAACCCGAACTTAGCCAAACAGTGCAAACTATTGGTAGATGGCGAGCTTTTTACACCTCTTGTTTGGCCAGAGGTTGTCGCATTACTAATAGAGTTTTTTAACAATACTCTTGAGAAAATGGGCGAGAAACATGCAACTGGGCGAATAAAGCAGTGGTTGCGGTATTTATCGCGAGAGTTTCCAGAAGCTGAAGCGTTCTTTCTTACGGTAAGGCAAGATAAAACCCCTCAGCTCATCAGTGATAAACTTAGCATTTATCAGGCAAACCTCATTTAATCAACTAATGCTTTACCTTAGGTGTCGTGCCAAGCGCTCTTAGAACATCTGCGCGTGTAATAATGCCAATCACTTCATCGTTCTCTACTACAGGGTACAGTTTAGGTCGCTTACCTAACATTTCTTCAGCTAGATTAATAATATCAGTGTTAGGTGAGACTGATAATGGGTTTGTACGCATAATATCTCTAGCAACATGATTATGTTGGCTGTAATAGCTGTTATTAAGCATTTTCTTTAGGCAGTCTTTTTCAGAGATAAAACCAACCAGTTTTTTATCTTTGTCGAGTACTGGAGCACCCATCAGTTTATTCTTTACAAGTGTCTTAACAACTTCTTCGACACTGGTGTCAGGCGAAAAATATTCTGTGACTGGCTTCATGTAGTCACTTACTAAAAGCGATGATGTAGTCATTGCTAGTCCTCTGGTTTATTTGCTTTTATTATCTTATTTATAGTCAGCTTTCTGTGAAAATGACACTGAACTATTAAAGAGTTTTACTTCATATTATCGTAACAATGCTTCATGTTTAATGGTCTGACACTAATCAATTTTGAAAAACACTTAAAGATCAGCGAGCTGTGAACGATACAGTAATAAGTACCTTAACAAAAATGAAGTGCATAAATGGATAATGAGCAGGTAAAACAAACTAAGGTTGAAGGCAGCGCTTCCAATAGTGCTGTTTCTGGTGCGGCAGCGTATAGGCCAACAACCACTAAAGAATTAGACTTGGAAAAAAAGCGTAAAGAGCAAGAAAATGCTGAGTTTAAACGGGTAGCAGAGTTACGGAATAAGCAGCATGCACGAAAAAAACTTCTTGCTGATTGTCAGACGTTACTCAACGTTAATTACGACTGGTTGCTGCTTGATGATTACCCTGACAACCGCTCTGTAGCCATTGCTAAGCGAAGCCGTGATTATTGGCTTTTTATCTGCTGTATTGAATTTATCGTTTTTTGCGCAGGCGTTTTGGGGCTAGTCCCTGCTTGGGTAGGTGGGAGTGCGTTTGGTTTACTTTTTATTACGCTTTGTTTTTCAATTAAAACATTTAGGCGGTTTTTTATTTCTGAACCAACATACTACGAACTGCTACAAGAGCGTAAAAAACTAGAGTTTAGAGCACTTAATCATATTATGTTGCTCGAGGGGCAAGATGGGCTTGCTTGGCGCTGCCGAAGATTAACGAGTTACAACCAAAACTTAGATCGAAAAATATACCAAGGACTTATGGATGTTTCTGCTAATAAACGCTTATTCAGTTTCATTAGAGAAAAAAAACATATTCGTCTGTACCTACAGTTGATGCTAGAGGCAGAAAAAGCGTACAAAAGAGTGCAGAAAGAATATATGAAGAATCATTTTAACAATCTTGAAAATGGTATTGATGATACCGTTGTAGAACCCTCAGAAACTCAAGAGACGTCGGTAGTGGTACCGCCAGAACAGGTTGTGACGGTAACAGTGCCTGAGTAAAAACATTCTATAACATGGCCTTACATTCACGTTCAATGCTATGGTCACCGAGCACATATTCATGTTGCTCAATTTAATGCACCTTTCTGACTACATTAAACACCTTTATTTTCTATTTTTGCGCCTTATGGGTGCAACCTACCCTTGAATGGCACAGATCATGCTGATACTTGGTGCGTTTTGTTTTTAATTACCATTAAGTCATTTAACCCTGTTGTTAAAAATATAGCGTAACTAATTGAATATAAATAATAATATATTGTTATTTAACGTATTTAATTCAAATTTTTAGTGGTGCTGAGGCGTTATATTGGTGCGTGATTATGATATCGCACAGCCTTGGTGCATTGAATCAATTTTTTGGATGAAGGCATGAACAAATTAACTTTAACGTTTGGGGCATTAATGTTGCCTGGGTTGGCGCTAGCCGATGAAACACAGATGAATGGAGCCAATACGGCGTGGATGTTAACGGCTAGTGCGCTAGTGTTATTTATGACATTACCTGGGCTTGCTTTGTTTTATGGTGGCTTGGTGCGCTCTAAAAATGTGCTTTCTATTCTGATGCAGTGCTTCGCTATTGCGGCTGTCTCTTCACTGCTTTGGTTGATTATTGGATATAGTCTCACGTTTGGCGAAAGCAACGGGGTGATCGGTGACTTTAGTAAGGTGATGTTAACGGGGATTGGGCGAGATACGCTATCTGGAGATATTCCAGAGCCGTTATTTATGATATTTCAAATGACATTTGCGGTTATTACGCCTGCATTGATAATTGGCGGTTTTGCAGAGCGTATGCGTTTCTCTGCGGTGCTTCTTTTTAGCGCATTGTGGTTGTTGGCTGTTTATGTGCCCGTTGCGCATTGGGTTTGGGGCGGCGGTTGGCTTGCAGAAATGGGGCTCTATGACTTTGCCGGTGGCGTGGTTGTTCACATTACAGCGGGTGTGGCTGCATTAGTCGCGGCACTTGTATTAGGGCCACGAAAAGGGTTTCCGGGTACGGCGATGCCTCCACATAATATGACAATGACGGTTACTGGCGCTGGTATGCTATGGGTTGGGTGGTTTGGCTTTAATGGAGGCAGTGCGTTAGGCGCGAATGGTGATGCTGCCATGGCCATTCTAGTCACTCATATCTCAGCCGCCATGGGGGCTTTGGTATGGATGGCGATTGAATGGAAAAAATTTGGTAAGGGGAGTGCGTTAGGTGTTGTAACGGGTATGGTTGCAGGCTTAGGTGCCATCACCCCCGCGTCAGGGTTTGTAGGCCCAGGTGGAGCATTAGTGATTGGCTTATCGGCTGGGTTTGTGTGTTTTTATGCCACACAGTATGTAAAGCGAGTATTGAAGATAGATGATAGTTTAGATGTATTTCCGGTCCACGGTATTGGTGGTATTTTGGGTACGTTTTTAGTCGGTATTTTTGCATCTACAGAGTTGGGTGTTTTTAGCGGGTTTGGTTTTGCTGATGGTATTGTATCGATAGGCGGGCAGCTTAAAGTTCAGTTGATCGGAATTATTGTAACGACTGTCTATACCGCAGTAGTCACGTATGGAATATTAAAGCTTGTTGGTGTATTTACATCGCTTCGCGTTTCAGAAGAAGAGGAAGTAGAAGGTCTAGATACAGCGTATCATGAAGAAAAAGGCTACAACCTCTAATAAAACGGAAATAAGGGGCTACCGGCCCCTGAATTACCGAGAGACAAAAAATGCAAAGGTATATCTAAACGTAGGCTCAACAGAAAAGCCCGACCTACAAAACGTGGTTAAGTCTTTGCTTTGTGCAAAGCCCTCTATCTAAGTCGATTATCCTTTTTTGCTTTCAGAAAGTTGTCTATTTAGACGCCATTGATAGCGATTAAAATTACCCCATTCTATATACAATAAGTGATTGTCCGCACTCGATTTACGTTATTTATAGCTGCGTTAGATGCTTTAACGATCTGTTAAACATGCTTGACATAAGTACCAACCAAACGTATGTTTAAAACAATTGTTTGGAATGTTTATACTAATAAAAGCAAGAGGCTTTATTGGGTTATTAAACACTCTAATTCTTTAGTATAGTTTAATGAATAGATGAAGTTTTCAGCATGGCGCAATCAGATACGGTAGATCGAATACTTGATGCAGCAGAGGTTCTTTTCGCAGAACGGGGATTTTCTGAAACCTCATTGCGGATGATAACCAGTAAAGCAAAGGTTAATTTGGCGGCTGTTAATTACCACTTCGGGTCTAAAAATGCCCTGATTCAAGCTGTCTTTTCTCGATTTCTTTCTCCCTTCTCTAGCAACCTTGAGAACGAGTTAAAGCGTGTTTCTGAAAAACATGCAGGTAACCCGATTGATATAGAAACGTTAATGGGGCTTGTTATAACCTGCATTATTAAAGTGCCAACGCAGAGCAAAACCGGAGTATCCGTTTTTATGCGTTTACTGGGTTTGGCATATACTCAATCGCAAGGTCATTTACGTAAGTACCTCGAACAAGAATACAGCCGTGCGTTTAAGTTATTTATGAAGCATGTGCGTGAGGCTACCCCTGAGTTGTCGCCTGTTGATCGCTTTTGGCGAATTCAGTTTATGCTGGGTACAACCGCGTTTACGATGTCTAGTATAGAAGCACTATCGGGTATTCTTGAAAATGAAATGCATGTTAATAGTTCGACTGAAGAAGTCGTTAGGCGATTAGTGCCGTTTTTAGCTGCAGGCTTACAAGCTCCACTGCATAAATAAACGGCTTTACTGATTCAATACTTTCGTTTTATGTTTGTTTATTGTGGCAATCCGCGCTTTAAATTCGGGCTTTATAAGATTAAGGTGTATGGCATAAAGTGAAAGGACGGTTAAAATCAGTTTATGCCTAATATAGATGCCTCACTCTCCCTAGAAGTTAACATCCAACACCAAACGCTGACGCTTTTAAAATATGCTAAGCCTTGGTTGTGTTATCGAGTTTCAACTGCGCTCAATGGTGCAGGTGAAATGTCTAGTAGTGGCTGCACACCTCGCGGTCATCATATCGTTAGAGCCAAAATAGGCCAACAAAAACCGATCAACTCGGTTTTTGTTGCTCGTAGACCTACTGGTGAAATATATTCAGGAACACTAGCCAAGCAATACCCTAATAGAGATTGGATTCTTAGTCGCATCCTGTGGCTTTCTGGTACGCAGCCAGGTGTAAATAGATTAGGGGCTGTTGATACTATGCGCCGATATATTTATATTCATGGTACTCCTGATACGGAGCCTATGGGGGTTCCGTTATCCCACGGCTGTATCCGTATGAAAAATTTGGATATAGTCGATCTATTTGACAGGGTTTCAGTAGGGGCCCGTGTTATTATCGTTTAATCATCATGACTAAAAACCTAGGGAATAATAATTAACATGCAGAAGACGACACTATCTGCGAAGCTTTCGACGTCAGAACCTACCACGCACATAGGTCCCTTGATGGTTGATGTTGCAGGCTTGGTATTGAGTGAGGAGGATCGACAACTGCTCTCTAACCCGTTGGTGGGCGGTTTGATTCTTTTTACACGCAATTATTCATCATTAGACCAACTTTCTGCATTGATTGCCGATATAAGGGCGTGTAACCCGACTATATTGATTGCAGTTGATCATGAAGGTGGTCGTGTTCAGCGGTTTAGAGAAGGCTTTACTCGCATCCCCGCTATGCGAGTGTTTGGTGATCTCTATGCTTCAACCCCTACAAAGGCGATTGCCTTAGCCAAAGAGTGTGGTTGGCTGTTTGCGTCTGAATTAAGAGCATTTGATATTGATTTTAGCTTTGCCCCAGTGCTTGATCTTGATTACGGTGTTTCGTCTGTCATTGGTGATCGTGCATTTTCAGGTGATGTGACGGTTGTGGCAAACTTAGCATCGGCGTTGATCGAGGGTATGGCTGAGGCGGGTATGGCGTCCACTGGAAAGCACTTTCCGGGGCATGGTGCGATTGAGGCAGACTCACATGTGGCATTGCCTGTTGATAATAGACCCTTTTGTGATATTGAAACTCGCGATATTGAGCCGTTTAAACAACTTATGAAAAATGGTTTAAATGCGGTTATGCCCGCCCATGTTATTTATTCTGATTGCGATGAAAGTCCTGCCGGCTTTTCGTCCTTTTGGTTAAACGATATTCTGCGTACCAAGCTATCATTTGATGGGGTTATCTTTAGTGATGACTTGACCATGGAAGGTGCGAGTGTTGCTGGTAGTTATGCGGGTAGGGTAAAAGCTGCGTTAAAGGCCGGCTGCGATATGGTATTGGTGTGTAACAATAGGGCGGGTGCGTTAGAGGCTCTAAATTACCTAGAAACAGAAGGCCGTGGTGATATCAATCAACGATCGAAACCTAGGTTAACGAAGATGAAAGGCGCCAAACGTTTCGATATTCTTGCCCTTCAGCAGTCAGATCGGTGGCAGAGTGCGATTAAGGCAATTACACATTAAGTAAAATGTTTCATTGTATTGTTTTTGACATTATTAATTGAGGTTTAGGTATGGATTTCTCTGCTGTAGATCAGTGGTTCGAAACGCTGAATTTTGGCGATGAGGCTTATCGAGGAATGTTCCAGATTTTCGCTGTTGTGTTATTGACGGCGATTTTAAGTTTTGTATCGGGTAAGTTTTTCTCGCAGCTTGAAAAACAGCTCAATAAAACGAGAAACTTATGGGATGACACGTTGCTTCATGCTGGACGTAAGCCTGCTTCTTATATGATTTGGTTGCTGGGTTTATCGATTGCAGCACATACCGCCAACAGGTATTCAGGGTCAGAAATATTCTCAATTGTAGGCCCTATTCGAGAAGTAGGGGTTATTGCGTTGCTTTGCTGGTTTATTGTTCGATTTATTAGCGGTGCAGAGAAAATCGTAGTGTCACCTGAGAAAATGAAAGAACCCATGGATCTGACCACTGTGTCTGCGATGGGTAAATTACTTCGAGCATCAGTGCTTATTACGGCTGGGTTAATAGTGTTACAAACGTTGGGCTATAGTGTTTCAGGTGTGTTGGCGTTTGGCGGTATTGGTGGTATTGCGGTTGGCTTTGCTGCGAAAGACTTACTTGCAAACTTTTTTGGCGGCCTAATGGTGTATTTAGATCGACCGTTTAAAGTGGGTGATTGGGTGCGTTCTCCTGACAAAGAAATAGAAGGGACTGTTGAGCATATCGGCTGGCGCTTAACCACGATTAGAACCTTTGATAAGCGGCCTCTTTATGTACCCAATGCAACCTTTACGAGTATTTCGGTGCAAAACCCATCGAGAATGAGTCATCGACGGATTTATGAGACGATTGGTGTGCGTTATCAAGATGGCGCCAGTGTTAATAAAATCATTGCTAAAGTTAAAGATATGCTGATTGCGCATGATGAAATAGCGAGCGACCAAACTTTGATCGTGAACTTTGATGCGTTCGGAGCATCGTCATTAAATTTCTTTATTTATACGTTTACCAAGACCACTAACTGGATTAAATTTCACGAAGTTAAGCAAGATGTACTGATGAAAATTATGGCCATCATCGAAGAAGAGGGGGCTGAATTTGCGTTCCCAACGACGACTGTTCACTTGCCTGACGATTTGAAAATAACATCAAGCTCACCAGAATTTGCGGGCATCTCTGCGAACGAGAAATAATAAGTATTTGAACGCTGATATCAATAGAGACAACGGGTATGACTAACACGATAAAAAAGTTGGCAGTAATCGGGGGCACTGGATTAACAGAGCTTGAAGGCCTTGAAATTATTGAAAGCAAAGAGGTTGCAACACCTTACGGTAAGCCGAGTGGCCCTTTGGTTTTTGGTAAGCTAGACGGTAAAGAGGTAATCTTTCTTGCGCGCCACGGTAACCCACATCGTATTCCTCCTCATGAAGTTAATTATGCGGCTAATATCTTCGCACTCAAGCAAGAAGGGGTGACGAGCATTATTGGTGTTAATGCAGTTGGCGGAATTGAATATTTAATGGGGCCTGCTCATGTGGTGATTCCAGATCAATTAATTGACTACACTCACAGTAGAAAAAATACCTACTTTGAAGGCGAGATAGATGCCGTAACGCATATTGATTTTTCTTATCCGTACACGGAGTCAGTACGACAGCTATTAATCGATGCAGCTGAAGCGCATGATGTTGCCTATAGTGACTATGGTGTGTATGCCTGTACTCAAGGGCCAAGATTAGAAACTGCCGCAGAAGTTGCGCGATTAGAGCGTGATGGCTGTCATATTATCGGGATGACAGGAATGCCTGAGGCGGCCCTTGCTGCAGAGCTAGAGATTGAATATGCGTGCTTGGCGTTGGTTGTAAATTGGGCCGCAGGCAAAACAGCTAACATCATCACGATGGATGAGATAGACCAAGCGATTGATGAAGGTATGGGATACGTTCGACAGATATTGGTTGAAACGATTAAGCAGGCTTGATGTGCGGTGTATTAGATCACGGCGTCAAAGAAATGTAGTCTCAAATGGATACAAAGAGCGTGAGTTAATCACAGCTCTTTACTTATAACGATTTTGATTAGCGTGGGTTATACACAAACGGTGGATCCGTCGGCTCAATAGTCACTAATAAGCCAAACTTTGGGTGGTCGAGATAATGAATTTCGCCACTTCTCATCCTTCTGGACTCATCCAGATGAACGATATTGCTCGCAGTATAATTCGTATCAGCATCCTGTGAACTGAGCGCAAGATCAGGGGTGTTTGTGTCGCCTTGTTGGGCTTGGTTCGTTTTATTTGTCTGCTCGATGATATGATTTAGCATCATGCTACGGCTAGCATTTGATGCCGTATTAGAATTGTTTGTGGGGTCATTTAATTGAGTGATACGGGCTGCAACGTTGTCGTCTTCTAGTAGCCAGCTTTTCATGTTTATAGCAGGGCCAAGAGTGTAGTCGGCCATAAATAAATCGGCATGAAGGTGTAAGTAACGGCTTTTTCTAAAGGTTAGTGTCCCTTCAAGCTCATAATGTGGTCCATATTGTTCACCAGAAGTGATGATGAGCGGTGTGCCGGGTTGGTCTTTAATAAGGGGCTGCTTCCAGCCTGAAAATTCAAGCACTTTATAATTCTTGCTTCGCTTCAATGCGTTAAATGATTTGGTCAGGGTTAGTTTAGACGGGTCTAACCGCTGAAGTTGATTGCTAACCATCGGCTTGCCTTTGACCAACACAAAATGCTGATCTGAAGAGGGGATATCAATGGTCACATGTTCTTTATCCAGCTCATACGGCTGTATATTTTTAAACAATATGACTTCGATTTGATACCAGGTCACGGGCTGCTTGTTGCTTCCACTTGAGTAAACAGTGCTAGGCGTCGATAGCAGTGCTGTAAAAATCAGTGCGAGTGCTGTTGTGGTTGTTTTTAGCGTCAAGGTGTTCATTTGCTCTCAGTCAATTGGCGTCTAATGGCGAACTTTAACGTTTGGCTAGTCAAAGCTTTACGGTTGTGTACTTTTGCTTAATGTTGCTAGCAACTGATTAATTTGTTTAAGTTTACCATCTGTGTCGCCATGGTCTATCTCAAATTTCAGGGCGCTTGCGCCATCTAGTCGATATTTCGAAGGGTTGGCCTGAATGAGCTGGATAATAGTAAGTGGGTCAACATCCGTATCACCTGAAAACTCGACTCTACCCGAGGTTGCACCTGCATCGAGTTTTATAATGCCCAATGATTCGGCAATTAACTTAAGTTCAGTTTGCCTGAAAAGATTTTTGACTTGATCTGGGAGTAGGCCAAATCGATCAATCATCTCGACTTGTAGTTCAGTTAATTCAGACTTGTTTTTTGCGTTTGCGATGCGCTTATATAATATTAGGCGATTATGTACATCGGGTAGGTAATCATCGGGAATTAACGCTGCAATGCGAAGGTTAATTTCAGCGCCGTGTTTTAATGGTTTATCTAAATCAGGTGTCTTACCTTCTTTTATTGCTTCAACGGCTTGTTCCAGCATTTCCATGTAAAGTGTAAAGCCGATACTTTGAATTTGGCCGCTCTGTTCATCCCCTAATAATTCACCTGCGCCCCTAATTTCTAAGTCGTGTGTTGCTAGCATAAAGCCTGCGCCAAGATCTTGAGCTGCTGATATGGCTTCAAGCCGTTTAGTCGCATCGGGTGAAACTGATTTCTGGTTGGGTGTTAGTAGGTATGCGTAAGCTTGGTGGTGCGATCGACCTACACGCCCTCTAAGTTGATGAAGTTGAGCGAGGCCGAATTTATCTGCGCGTTCAATAATAATAGTGTTAGCACTTGGGATGTCGATCCCTGTTTCGATAATGGTAGAGCACACCAGTACATTGAAGCGTTTATGGTAAAAGTCTGACATGCGTTGTTCAAGTTCGCGCTCGCGCATCTGACCATGAGCTACACCGACACGAGCTTCTTGCACTAATGCTTGTATTTCTTCAGCAGCTTTGTCGATTGTCTTAACTTCGTTGTGGAGTAAATAAACTTGACCACCACGGAGTAATTCTCGAAGAATTGCTTCTTTTATAGTCGCCTCGTCTCGCTCTCTAACAAAGGTTTTTACTGACAGACGTCTGGCGGGTGGGGTTGCAATAATGGATAGGTCACGAATTCCGCCCATTGCCATATTTAATGTTCTAGGAATGGGGGTTGCCGTTAGATTAAGTATATCGACTTCAGCACGCAGTGATTTTAAGCGCTCTTTTTGCTGAACGCCAAATCGGTGTTCTTCATCAATAATGACTAAACCGAGCTCTTTAAACTTAACATCTTTTTGGATGAGTTTGTGGGTACCTATAATGATATCAGCCTTACCGTTTTCAATGGCAGATAACGCTTTGTTTTGTTCTGTTGTGGTGCGGAAACGAGATAATAGTTCTACTTGTACGGGTGTATCTGCGAACCGATCTTTGAATGATTCATAATGCTGCTGAGCGAGTAGGGTAGTCGGCACCAGAACGGCGACTTGTTTACCAGAATTTGTCGATATAAAGGCTGCGCGCATGGCAACTTCGGTTTTACCGAAACCTACATCTCCGCATATAAGGCGGTCCATGGGTCTTGAGCTTAACATGTCATTTTCAACTGCTTCGATTGCCGCAGCTTGGTCAGGCGTTTCTTCAAATGGGAAGCCAGCACAAAATACTTGGTAGCTTTCGTCTGGTTTAGTCGCGGCAAAGCCGACTCTGGCTTCTCGTCTCGCGTAAACATCTAATAACTCGGCTGCAGTATCTCTAATGCGTTCGGCCGCTTTTTGTTTAGCTGTAGACCACTTATCGCTACCAAGTTTATGAAGTGGGGCAAGAGACTCATCTGTACCGCTGTAGCGAGAAATAAGATGAAGCGACGATACCGGTACATAAAGTTTGGCACCTTGTGCGTATTCCAGCATTAGAAATTCATTGGTTTGCCCATCAAACTCAAGGGTTTGTAATCCTTGGTAGCGGCCTACACCGTTATCTATGTGGACTACTGGGGCCCCAATTCTAAGCTCTGATAAATTTTTAACCGCAATTTCGCCAGAATCTGTAGCGCTTTTTCGTCTACGACGTTGCATCACTCGCTGACCAAATAATTCTGACTCAGAAATGATCGTTATATTGCGAGAAGGGTCATTAAACCCATCTGATAGTGGTGCAATAGTAAGGCATAAGGGGGCTTTGCTATTTTGAAAATCATTCCAGTTGCGTACTTTTTGTACGGCCAATTGGTGGTCAGAAAACAACTCTTCTAAGGCTTCTTGCCTGCCGGCTGACTCTGCACATATCAGGATGCGAGAAGTAGAGGTGTCTTTAAAGGCTCTCAGGTTAGAAAGCGGATCTGATGCTTTTGCATCAACTGAAACATCTCCAAGGCTCGACGTTGACATGTTGGTAACAGAGGCGCCAGAGTCAAGCTCCTCTTTAACAATGCTAACTCTTGGGAATGACTTTAATTTTGAGAATAAATCATTGGTGGCAACAAATAATGCTTCAGGTGGGAGTATAGGCCTTAATCTATCGTGTCTGCGCTCTTCATAGCGATGATGAATATCGCGCCAGTAATGATCACTGACTTGATGGAGTTCAGGTGGTGTGAATATAAGTGTATTACTAGGCAGATAGTCAAAAAGCGTGGCGCTCTCATCGAAGAAAAGAGGTAGGTAATACTCTATTCCGGGTGGTTTAATACCTGATTGTACATCTTTATATATTGAACAGTCCTTTGTAGGGGCTGATTCAAATTGCTCGTGCCAGCGAGTTCGAAATGCTAATCGAGAACTTTTATCCCAAGGGAATTCATTGGCCGGTAGTAGATTTATTCGATCAATTTTGTCAAGTGATCGCTGAGTTTCAGTATCAAAGGTTCTTAGTGTTTCAACTTCATCATCAAACAGTTCGATTCTGATGGGTAATTCGCTGCCCATCGGATAAATATCAAGAATTGACCCTCTAATAGCATATTCACCATGTTCATAGACAGTGTCAACGTAGCGGTATCCGTTTGCTTCAAGCTCTAGGCGGTACTTATCGATGTTGAGTGTTTGACCTATTGATGTTAGTAAGCCGGCGCCCTGTAAAAAAGAAGTCGGCGCGAGTTTATGCAGTAGTGTGCTGATCGGTATGATTAATATGCCGCGTGTGAGCTTTGGGAGTGTGTAGAGGGTCTCGACACGTTGAGAAATAATATCTTCATGAGGTGAGAAGTTATCGTAGGGGAGTGTTTCCCAGTCAGGCAAATTAAGCACTTCGAGTTCACGGTCGTCGTTAAAAAACTTGAGTGCGGTTTCGTAGGTGAGCGCAGTATCAGTGTTTGGGGTAATTAAAAGACCCAAACCTTTGTGCTGTTTTATGGCTTCGAGAACAATAAGAGGCGAGAAACCAGGCGCTACTGCTCCCCATTGACGGTGGTCGGCAGGTGAAGAAGGTAAACCTGGAATGCTTAACGTTTTGGCGGTCATGTATAAGTCATTTATTGAGTCGGGTTGTCACAGAGGATAAGTGTACCAAGGGTGCATATAGTGCAAAGGCATACTTTCTTGTGTGTTAGTTGCAGATTATTCTAACCTCGATCGTTGTCACTGTCATGATGATATCGTGATTGAGTTCGAATAATGGCGCTATGGCTTAGAAGGTTGTCGCTCTGAGAGTGCTCTACTGAGGCTTGTAGTGGCTGTTTGTGTTATTGGTTATGGTGTGTCGATCATGGCATTACTATAATTGATTAAAATAAGAGCAAATTTCTTAAAACAGAATTTGCTTATAGTTAAACTAAGGTGGATAATATGCGGCCTTATTTTTTGTGCAACTTGAGAGGTGCCTAACGTGGCTCAGAACATTACGGATACGTGTTTTGTTGACTGGAACGAGCGAGAAACTATTGCTGAAGCAATGATTCCAATGATTGGACGTTTATATCGCAAAAACAATGTTGTTACATCAGTCTACGGCCGTGCCATTATAAATCAATCTGTAATCGGGCTTCTCAAGTCTCATCGATTTGTTAGACAGGTTGAAGATAATGAGTTGTCTGTTCACGACACTTATAAAGTACTACAGATTTTAGATGAGCTAGCGTTAGGTCATGCGCACGTTGATATTGGTAAGCTTGCCGTTAAATATCAAAAAGAAGCTGGTGATACATCACTAGAAGCATTTTTGAGAGAAGAGTTAGCGGATATCGTCGGTAAGTACGATGCAGAAGATGCTAAGCAGCACATTTCTAAAACTAAAGATGTTGTTCTATATGGCTTTGGCCGAATTGGTCGTTTACTTGCGCGCATCATGATAGAAAAAGCGGGCGGTGGTGCTAACCTTCGTCTACGTGCTATCGTCGTACGAAAAGGTAAGGCTGATAATGATTTAGAGAAACGTGCTAGCTTGTTACGTCGTGACTCTGTTCATGGCTCGTTTGATGGTACGATTTCTGTCGATGAAGAGCGTAAAGCGATCATCGCAAATGGTAACTACATCCAGGTTATTTACTCAAATTCTCCTTCAGAGGTTGATTACACCGAGTACGGTATTGATAACGCACTTGTTATTGATAATACGGGTATCTGGAGAGACGAAGCAGGTCTTGGTCAACACTTGCAGTGCAAGGGTGTAAGTAAGGTTCTATTGACTGCACCAGGTAAAGGCGATATCAAAAATATCGTTTATGGCATTAACAACAGCATGCTAACGCCTGACGATAAAATTGTTTCTGCTGCATCTTGTACCACAAACGCTATTACACCTGTGCTTAAAGCTGTAAATGATCAGTTTGGGGTTGTTAACGGTCACGTTGAAACAGTGCACGCTTACACTAACGACCAAAACCTGATTGATAACTATCATGCGGGCAGTCGTCGTGGACGAAGTGCGCCGCTTAACATGGTGTTAACTGAAACAGGCGCAGCTAAGGCTGTTTCTAAAGCGCTTCCAGAAATGGAAGGCAAGTTAACCGGTAACGCCATTCGTGTACCTACACCAAACGTATCAATGGCTATTCTTAACTTGAATCTTGAGAAAGAGACAACGTTAGAAGAAATGAATGCTTATTTGCGTGAAGTTTCTTTGCACTCAGAGCTTCAGAAGCAGATTGCATACACTAACTCTCCTGAGGTTGTGTCGTCTGACTTCGTAGGATCTCGTTCTGCAGGTATTGTCGACGCTCAGGCAACTATCGTGAATGGTAATCGTGCTATCCTTTATGTTTGGTACGATAACGAAGCAGGATATAGTGCTCAAGTTGTTCGTTTATCAAACGAAATGTGTGGCGTAGACTACTCTGTATTTCCAAAATTGAAAAAGTAGGCTGAAATGTAGTTGTTAATAAGTTTACCTTAAGGAATTAAGTGTCAGTTTATTACAAGTGCGTCTTAGTATTAAAAAAGCTCGGTTTTACCGAGCTTTTTTGCGTTTGGTGTACTAGGTTTAAAGTGGTTTCTATCTTATGGCTATGTAAGGCTAGGTTTTTAGTCGCTTTTGTACTACTAAATGGTTAGTGGTTTTTTCGCCTTCACTTGATCTTGTTCAAGGATATAGCAGAAGAGGCTCACTAATAGCGATTGAATGAATAGATTAACGATTAAATTGTGAAGTTGTATAGAAAAATAGCGCTATGCTCTTTATAATTGGGGCGTTTTTGGGTGCGTTAAAAATATAGCAGGCAAAACTTTCTGGTTCGGGAGCAACCAATAGGAGGTTTTGATTAAAAAATGCCTTAAGCATTTGTTATATGTTGGCGTAAACGTTTTAAGTTTCTGATGATTAGGCGGGGCTAATGATTAATATCAAGAAAGGCCTGGAATTACCTATATCTGGTGCCCCTGAGCAAAAGATTACCGATACAAAGACTGTGAGCAATGTGGCTCTAGTCGGGTTTGATTACATCGGTATGAAGCCAACTATGGCTGTTCAGGTGGGAGATAAGGTTAAGCGCGGGCAGTTGCTGTTTGAAGATAAGAAGACGGCAGGTGTTCGATTCACTTCTCCAGCAGCAGGTACTGTTAAAGAAGTTAATCGTGGCGAAAGGAGAGTGTTTCAATCTATCGTTATCGAAGTTGAGGGTGATGAAGCTGAGGTTTTCTCAAAATACGAAGAAAATCAATTAGCGAGCATCGAGCGACAACAGGTAGTCGATAATCTAGTACAGTCAGGTTTGTGGACGGCACTTCGTACGCGTCCATATAGCAAGGTTCCTGAGATTGATAGTACACCAAATTCAATCTTTGTTACGGCTATGGACACAAACCCTCTGGCTGCAGACCCTAAGTTGGTTATCAAAGAATCTGCAAATGACTTTAACAATGGTTTGGCTGTGCTAAAACAGTTAACCAATGGAAAAGTGTTTGTATGTGCAGATAAAGACTTTAATGTGTCTTTGCCTTCTGATAGCGCAATAGAATTGCAAACGTTCTCAGGTATTCATCCTGCAGGCAATGCCGGAACGCACATCCATTACCTTGATCCAGTAAGTGATAAAAAGACTGTTTGGTCTATTGGGTATCAAGATGTTATTGCTGTTGGGCAGTTGTTCACAACAGGTGAGCTAAATGTAGATCGCGTTATTTCTATTGCTGGGCCAAAGGTTAATAAGCCTCGTTTAATTCGAACGCGTGTAGGTGCTTGCTTAACTGACCTTGTTAAAGGTGAGACCGATAGCGGATCTAACAACCGAATTATTTCTGGTTCAGTATTTGGCGGTCGAAAAGCAACAGGTCCTGTCGCTTACTTAGGCCGTTATGCGAATCAGGTTTCTGTTTTAGAAGAAGGTGATAAGCGAGAGTTTATAGGTTGGTTGTCACCAGGCGCTAACAAGTTCTCGGTAATGAATATCTATCTGTCAAAGTTTACGTCAGGAAAGCTATTTAACTTCACCACCACCACGAATGGTAGTGAAAGGGCAATGGTTCCTGTTGGTGCTTACGAAGAAGTCATGCCGTTAGACATTTTACCGACTCAATTACTACGTGCACTTGTAGTGGGTGATACTGAGCAAGCTCAGAAGTTAGGCTGCCTAGAACTAGAAGAAGAAGATTTAGCACTTTGTTCATTTGTTTGCTCTGGCAAATATGAATATGGCCCAATTCTTCGCGATAATTTAACACTCATCGAGAAAGAGGGCTAATCATGGGATTAAGACAATTTCTAGATAAGATGGAGCCGCACTTTCATAAAGGTGGAAAGTATGAAAAGTGGTATGCGCTTTATGAAGCTGCAGACACTATCTTCTATACGCCTCCTAGTGTAACGGCGACTACTTCACATGTTCGTGATGGCATAGACCTCAAGCGCATGATGATCACGGTATGGTTATGTGCATTCCCCGCCATGTTTTTTGGTATGTGGAACATTGGTTTCCAAGCCAACACCTATATGGCTGAAACCGGCGCTGTAATGGGGAACGACTTACGATCTGTTGTTATCGCAATGCTAGCCGGCAATGATGCATCTTCAATTTGGGATAACATGATCTACGGTGCGACCTATTTTGTTCCGATATATTTCGTAGCATTTGTCGTAGGTGGATTTTGGGAAGTATTGTTCGCAATGGTTCGTGGGCACGAAGTTAACGAAGGTTTCTTTGTTACCTCAATCCTCTTTGCTCTGATTCTGCCGCCTGATATTCCATTATGGCAAGTTGCTTTGGGTATCTCGTTTGGTGTTGTTATTGGTAAAGAAGTGTTTGGTGGAACGGGTAAGAACTTCTTAAACCCAGCGCTAACAGGCCGCGCATTCTTATTCTTCGCATACCCATCAGAAATTTCTGGTGATGCTGTATGGACTGCAGTTGATGGCTTCAGTGGTGCAACAACATTAGGTGTTGCGGCTATTGGTGGTATGGACGCTGTTAAAGATCAGCTAACGTGGATGGATTCATTTTTAGGAACCGTACAAGGTTCTATCGGTGAAACGTCTGTCGTCGCTATTCTTATTGGTGGTGTTGTTCTACTGGCTACTAAGATTGCCTCTTGGCGAATAGTGTCTGGCGTAATGCTAGGTATGATTGCGACATCATTATTATTTAACACTATTGGTTCTGATACTAACCCAATGTTTGAAATGCCTTGGCACTGGCACTTAGTGGTAGGTGGTTTCTGCTTCGGTATGATCTTTATGGCAACAGACCCAGTCTCTGCATCGATGACGAATCAGGGTAAGTGGGCATTTGGTGCGCTGATCGGCATTATGGTTGTATTGATACGAGTAGTTAACCCTGCCTTCCCTGAAGGAATGATGTTAGCGATTCTGTTTGCAAACTTGTTTGCACCATTAATCGACCACGTCGTTACACAGGCCAACATTAAGCGGAGGTTAGCACGTGTCTAGTAATAAAGAGAGTACTCAGAAAACGATCATTGTTGCACTGCTGCTTTGTTTAGTTTGTTCTGTCGTTGTTGCAGCTTCGGTTGTTTTATTACGCCCGATACAAGAGAAAAATAAAGCGCTTAACTTGAAGCAAAATATACTTGCAGCCGCAGGTCTTCTCAAAGAGAACGCTACACCTGCAGATATTGAAACTACATTTGAGCGTATCACTGCCAAGTTGGTGGATTTAGATTCAGGTCAGTATGTTTTACCTGAGACTATAGGTGTTGCTTCAGCGATCGACTATGATCAAAAAAGCGCATCTAAAAATCCAAAGCTCTCTGACGTATTACCTGGAGAGCAAGATATCGCGAGCATTAAGCGCCGTGAAAAATATGCCAAGGTATATTTGGTTGAGCAGGATGGCGAAATAGAAACGATTATCGTACCTGTTCATGGCTATGGATTGTGGTCGACACTATACGGCTTTGTGGCATTGGAGAAAGATGCCAACACAGTCGCAGGTTTTGGTTTTTATCAGCACGGTGAAACGCCAGGACTAGGTGGAGAAGTTGATAATCCTAAGTGGAAAGCTCAGTGGCCTGGTAAAAAAATCTATGACTTTGATGTTAATAGCGAGCCAAAGATTGAGTTAATCAAAGGCAGTGTTGATGTTTCAAAGCCTGGTGCTGAATATAAAATCGATGGTCTTTCTGGTGCAACACTTACCAGTCGTGGTGTTACCAACTTAATACATTTTTGGTTGGGCGATCATGGTTTCCGTAAGTATCTAGACCGTGTAAGAGAGGGGGCTTAAAATGTCTGATATGACAATTAAAAAGGTTCTTCTGGACCCTATTGCCAATAACAACCCAATAGCCTTACAGATATTAGGTATCTGTTCTGCTCTAGCGGTAACAACAAGTCTACAGTTATCGATTGTTATGACTGTAGCAGTATGTTTGGTAACGGCATTCTCAAGTATGTCTGTATCGATGATACGTAACCATATTCCTTCAAGTATTCGTATTATCGTGCAGATGACGATCATAGCGACACTTGTAATCGTGGTTGACCAGCTACTTAGAGCGTTTGCTTATGAATTAAGTAAGCAATTATCGGTATTTGTTGGTCTTATTATTACCAACTGTATCGTAATGGGACGAGCTGAAGCCTTCGCCATGAAAAATGGTCCGGTAATGAGTTTTGTTGACGGTATTGGTAACGGTTTAGGTTACGGTGCAATGTTGATTGCTGTTGCTGTTGTTAGAGAGTTGTTAGGTTCTGGTTCTTTGTTCGGGATCGAAATCATGACAACGGTTAATAACGGTGGGTGGTATCAGCCAAATGGTATGTTGCTTCTTCCACCAAGTGCCTTCTTCATTATTGGTCTTATTATTTGGGGCTTACGTGCTTGGAAACCTGAGCAAAATGAAGCACCAGACTACAAGATCAAAGCACATGTTACTAAGGAGGCATTCTAATGTTTGAACATTATCTTAGCCTATTTATAAAAGCTGTTTTTGTTGAAAACATGGCGTTGGCATTCTTTCTGGGTATGTGTACCTTTTTGGCACTGTCTAAGAAAATTGATGCAGCCCTAGGTTTAGGTATCGCTGTTATCGTTGTGTTAGGTATTACCGTACCTATTAACAACCTTATTTATACATCTCTACTAAAAGACGGAGCGCTTGCTTGGGCGGGTTATCCTGAAGTTGATCTAAGCTTTTTGGGTCTACTCACTTATATTGGTGTTATTGCTGCATTGGTACAAATTCTTGAGATGGTTCTTGATAAGTACTTTCCGGACCTATACAACGCGTTGGGTGTATTCCTTCCGCTTATCACTGTAAATTGCGCGATCATGGGGGCTTCATTGTTCATGGTTGAGCGTGATTATACATTTGGTGAAAGTGCCGTTTATGGTCTCGGTGCAGGTGTTGGTTGGGCATTAGCGATCGTTGCACTAGCGGGTATCCGTGAAAAGCTTAAGTATAGTGATGTGCCAGATGGTCTTCGTGGTTTAGGTATTACCTTTATCACTGTGGGTCTTATGTCACTTGGTTTTATGTCATTTTCGGGAATTTCGCTATAACTAGCGGTAGTTCGAAACTGGTCTCACGAGAAAGAACAAGGTTAAAACATGAATGCAGAAATTATTTTAGGCGTGGTCATGTTTACCGTCATCGTACTATCACTGGTGGCGGTGATACTAGCAGCTAGAGCAAAGCTTGTTAGTACCGGGGATGTTACGATTGGCGTAAATGATAACCCAGAACATACGATCAAAACGCCCGCTGGCGGTAAGTTGTTACAGACACTCGCTTCAGAAGGGGTTTTTCTTGCCTCTGCTTGCGGTGGTGGTGGTACTTGCGCGCAGTGTAAGTGTAAAGTATTAAGCGGTGGTGGCTCTATGCTGCCAACAGAGCAGTCACATTTCACTAAGCGTGAAGAAGCTGAAGGATGGAGATTGTCCTGTCAGGTGGCTGTAAAAGAAGATATGGAAATTGAAGTAGAAGAAGAAGTTTTTGGTGTTAAGCAGTGGGAATGTACTGTTGCTTCAAACGAAAACGTAGCAACTTTCATTAAAGAGCTCGTGCTCACATTGCCTGAAGGCGAAAATGTAGATTTTCGTGCGGGGGGCTATGTACAACTAGAAGTACCTGCTCACGAAGTTGACTATAAAGACTTTGACATAGAAGAAGAGTACCGAGGTGATTGGGATAAATTTAACCTTTGGCAGTATAAGTCAGTGGTTAAAGAGCCTGTTATCCGTGCTTATTCTATGGCGAACTACCCAGAAGAGAAGGGTATTGTTAAGTTCAATATTCGTATCGCTTCACCGCCTCCGGGAACTAACTTCCCACCAGGCCAGATGTCATCTTATGTCTTCAATATGAAGCCAGGTGATAAGATCACTGTTTCAGGTCCATTTGGTGAGTTCTTTGCTAAGGATACCGAAAATGAAATGGTCTTCATTGGTGGGGGTGCCGGTATGGCGCCAATGCGATCACATATCTTTGATCAGCTTAAGCGTCTAGGATCTAAGCGTAAAATGTCTTTCTGGTATGGTGCGCGAAGCCTAAGAGAGATGTTCTACCAGGATGAATATGACATGCTGGCTAAAGAAAATGATAATTTCAATTGGCAGGTAGCGCTTTCTGACCCTCAGCCTGAGGATAATTGGGAAGGCTTAACTGGGTTTATCCATAACGTGCTGTACGAGAACTATCTAAAGGATCACCCAGCCCCAGAAGATTGTGAGTACTACATGTGTGGGCCGCCAATGATGAACGCTGCGGTTATCAAAATGCTTAAAGATTTAGGTGTTGAAGATGAAAATATACTATTGGATGATTTCGGAGGTTAACGAAGAGTCCATGTCTATATTTTCAATAAAGCCCGCCACGATGACAATGCTGAAAAGCATTGTCATTTTGGCGGGCTTATTTATTTCTGGTTGTGATTTAATCGCTGATTCTGATAGTAAAGAAAATAAGTCTGTTACTTCAGAACATATCTATGAGATATCTGGCCCAATAATGGGGAGCAGCTATCATATTAAAGTCGTATTGACCCCTGATGAAGGGGTGTTAGAAAATCTACGTGTAGGCGTAAGTGACTCGCTTATTCGTGTAGATAGACTCATGTCGACTTACAAACCTGATTCTGAAATATCGCGATTTAATTCTTCTCCACAGAACGAATGGTTTGCTGTTTCACCTGAAACGTTTGAAGTGATCGAATTAGGTCAGTTGATCAGCCAAAGAAGTGCTGGTAGCTATGATATGACGGTAGGGCCTTTGGTAAACAGTTGGGGGTTTGGGCCAACGGGCAAACCGGTTAAGATCCCTGACGAAGATCAGTTACAAAACGTGCTAACTCGCGTAGGCTTTACGCATTTAACACTAGACGCTGAAACTCGTTCTATATCGAAGAGCGCTGATATATACCTTGATCTTTCTTCGATAGCTAAAGGTTACGCAGTTGATGTAGTGGCTAATTTCTTAGAGTTGCAAGGCGTCAATAATTTCTTAGTCGAAGTAGGGGGTGAAATTCGTGCAAACGGCTTTAAACCAAACAAGGAGCCATGGAGGTTAGCAATTGAGTCACCTACCGCTGAAGAGCGGTCGATATATAAAGTGATTGAATTAACTAACGCAGGCTTGGCGACCTCCGGAGATTACCGGAACTATTACGAAGAAAACGGTGTCAGATATTCACATACGATTAACCCGTTAACCGGTATGCCCGTCCAGCATACGTTAACATCTGTGAGTGTCGTAAGACCGACCTCTGCAGAAGCAGATGCAATGGCTACCATGTTTATGGTTATGGGGCCTGAAAAGGGCTTTCAGTTTGCCGTCGACAACAACATTGCTGCGTATTTTATATTCAGGAGTGACTCTGGTTTTAAGAGTCAATCTACTCTACAGTTTGAACAGTATTTAGCTCAGTGAGGTGCTTAAAATGAATACATTTATGATTGTTTTTATATTTATGGGGTTCGTAATCCTAGCTATGTCTGTTGGCGTTTTGATGGGGCGTAAACCTATTTCGGGCTCTTGCGGCGGAATGGCAACATTGGGGATGGATGTTGCTTGTGACATTTGCAAGGGTGATAAAGATATTTGTGATGACGAACAAGAAAAAGTTAAAGCTAGAAAAGCAGTTAAAGACTTAAGTTACGATGCGACTAAAAGCTAAAGGCTTTTATTAAACTAGGCATATCAAGAATAATATTGGAGCGAAAAGGGTAATGGCTGAATATCATTATGACGTCGTGGTCATAGGGGCGGGACCTGCTGGGGAAGGTGCTGCAATGAATGCAGCGAAAAACGGCAAGCGAGTTGCTGTAATTGAAAATAAAGGAGCGGTTGGGGGAAACTGTACTCATCTAGGTACCATACCTTCAAAAGCGCTTAGACACGCGGTTAAGCAAATTATAACGTTTAACACTAATGCTATGTTCCGTGATATTGGCGAACCTCGTTGGTTTTCGTTTCCTCGTGTACTGAAGAATGCTGAGCGTGTCATTTCTAAGCAAGTTAAGCTTCGCACTCAGTTTTATGCTCGAAACCGTGTAGACCTTTACACTGGCACGGCGTACTTTGCTGACCCCCATAGAATAGAAATTAGAGGGTCTCAAACCTCTAGCGAAGTGCTAAATGCAAAAAACGTTGTAATAGCGACAGGTTCTAGGCCTTATTTACCTGCTGATATTAACTTCCGCCATACTCGAATTTATAACAGCGATACTATTCTTAAGTTAAGTCATACACCAAGAACGCTTGCTATCTATGGTGCAGGTGTCATCGGCTCAGAGTATGCTTCGATTTTTGCAGGTCTTGGAGTAAAAGTTGATCTTATTAACCCAGGTGATCGTCTTTTGTCATTTCTGGATGATGAAATTTCAGATGCACTGAGTTACCACTTGAGAAATAATGGCGTATTAGTCCGCCATAATGAAGAATATGAATCGGTTGAAGGTGACGAAAATAGCGTTGTTGTAACGTTAAAGTCTGGTAAAAAGTTAAGGGTAGATGCCTTTTTATGGTGTAACGGCCGAAGCGGAAATACTGATAACTTAGGACTTGAGAATGTAGGGCTTGAACCTAATTCTCGTGGCCAGTTAACCATCGATAAGCAATACCGTACTGAAGTAGAACATATTTATGCCGTAGGCGATGTTATTGGTTGGCCTGCGTTAGCAAGTGCCGCTTATGACCAAGGCCGTGCGGCTTCTTCAGAGTTAGTGGGGGATAGCTTTTATCGTTATGTTGATGATGTGCCGACCGGCATCTATACGATTCCTGAAATCAGTTCTGTAGGTAAAACAGAAAGAGAGCTAACAGACGAAAAAGTGCCTTATGAAGTAGGGCAGTCGTTCTTCAAAGATCTAGCGCGAGCACAGATTACTGGCGAACCTGTAGGCATGCTGAAAATCTTATTCCACCGTGATACTAAAGCGATTTTGGGTATTCACTGTTTCGGTGATCAGGCGGCTGAAATCGTTCACATCGGGCAAGCGATCATGGCTCAAGAAGGTGAAGCGAATTCGTTAGATTACTTCATTAACACCACGTTTAACTATCCGACGATGGCTGAAGCGTACCGTGTGGCAGCCTTGAATGGTTTAAATAGGATCTTTTGATTTAATCCTGACTAACGCCAATCACGCTTATATCTAAAGCGTGATTGGCTGTTCACTATTGTTAATCCTCTTTTTTCGGCTAGCTAGTTATCAATCCATTATTTTCGAAATAGATCATTGCGCTCGTAGGGAAGTCTGTAATGATACTATCTACCCCAAGCTCTCTTAGTTGAAGCATTTCATGTATGTTATTCACCGTCCAACATGAAAGGTGAATGCCTAATTTGTGTGTTTCTTTAGCTAAGTTTTCGCTGCATAAGGTGTAATTAAGACAAAGGTATTCGCAGCCAAGTGCCTTAGCCGTATTAATTGGCTTCGGAAAACGGTATTCGGCAACAAAACCAATTTTGATGCTTGGGTCTCTACGCCTTAGCTCTTTTAAAAACCAAGTGTTAGATGACGTGACAACGCAGGTAGCATTAAGTTTATTTGCTTGAATATACTCAACTAATCTATTGCACAGAATATTTAAGCGATCTTTAGAGCTCGTCTTGACTTCAAATTGCCAGTGCTCAACGTCTGGGCAGCTATTCACTACTTGCGTTAGGGTGGGGATATGACAGTGAGAGCTCCATGCGGCTGTATTCTTTCGAGCGTCAAGGTGTTCAATTTCGCTAAAGTTTGCGTCCTTAACTTTGGTGGCAACCCCTGTCGTTCTTTCTAATGTTTGGTCATGAATGACAATGAGTTGGCCGTCTTTAGTCAATTGTACATCAAGCTCAAATCGCCTTATTCCCTGTTTATAGGCGTGTATAAAACCTTCGAGAGTATTCTCAGGAGCCTCTCCTTTTGCTCCTCTATGACCGTATATCTTCACAGCGTTTAAATCCAATTGATACAGCGACTAACGAGTGGCAAATTCCTTTTGAGCATGGAATTTTGCCTCCATAAACTTTACATGAGGAACATAAATCAAATCAGAAATTTTACGTATGAGGTGTTCTTCATACTTATCAATTTTTCCATCTGCAAAAGCAACTTTCCACATAGAAAGTATGAGCTGATATTTCATTTCATCTTCGTAATTAGCGTTTACAAGTTCAGTAAATTGATAAAGAGAGGTTGATTGATCAGCCTCTTCTTTTGCCAGTTCGATTATCTCATCGACTTTATCATTATTGATACCAAACTCTTTGTTTGCTAATTCACGTATTACCTTAAGCTCCGCGTCATCGATCGATAGATCAACCTTCGACAATTCGATTAGTAACGCTATGCAGGTAAGTTCAACTTGCTTTTCATTTTCTTGCGGAGTGTGATTGGCGAGTTGAAGGTTGTCTTCGAAAAAGCGTTTGATCCTACTAATCATGCAGTGAAACCTTTTAACTTCTGTTCAAGTTTCACCTGGTCTTCAGCAAACTTACGAATCCCTTCCGCTAGCTTTTCCGTTGCCATAGGGTCAGCATTAAGCTCCCATCTAAATGACTTTTCATCTACGGGTAGGGCGGTTTTCTTACTGCCAGGGTTTGGAAATAGCTTGCGGGATAATTCGCCAGTGTCTTTAGACAGCGCTTCCATTAGTGCCGGACTAATTGTTAAACGGTCACAGCCCGCTAATTGCTCAATTTCACCGGTGTTTCTGAAACTTGCACCCATAACAACTGTGTCGTACCTGTTTTCTTTATAAAAATTATAAATTTCAGTCACTGATAATACACCAGGGTCTTCAGATGCGGGGTAATCTGTTATACCAGTGTCTTTCTTATACCAATCTAGTATTCGACCAACAAATGGTGAGATAAGGTAGGCTCCTGCTTCAGCTGCAGCAGCAGCTTGTGTGAAACTAAATAAAAGCGTTAAGTTGCAGTGAATGCCTTCTTTTTCAAGAATCTCTGCTGCTTTGATACCTTCCCATGTAGACGCAATTTTTATTAATACACGCTTAGGGTCGACATCTTGTTGTTCATAAAGGGAAATTAGCTTTCTGGCTTTATCGACGGTTGCTTGGGTATCAAATGATAATCGCGCATCAACTTCGGTCGAGACTTTACCAGGAACACAGTTTAAGATTTCTTTGCCTATCAAGACAGAAAGGTAATCTGTTGCATTATGGAGTGCTGTCGTTGAGTCACCACCTTGTTGTGATGCCCAGACGAGTGATTGCTCAATCAAAGGCTGATATTCAGGAATTTCAGCAGCATTGAGAAGAAGAGAAGGGTTGGTGGTTGCATCCTCTGGTTTCCATCGTTTAATGGCTTCTATATCACCAGTATCGGCTACAACCGTCGTTATTTTTCTTAGTTGTTCTAGCTTGTTCTCCATAACGCTTACTGCACCTTATTAAAACGAATAATAGTGTGTAAACAATACTGAACAGGGGCTTAGAGAACAAGCAAATTATCCTCAATAGTACTGTATTTTTCTAATTTTGACTGATTGTTTGTGCTTCTAGTGCTGCGGCTTGCTCTGACGTAACGATAGCGAGGGCATTTTTGAGGACATCAATAGTCGCACCGGGTTTATGTGCATTTTCGCTGATATATCGACGAAATTTACGGCCACCTGGCATGCTATGGAATATCCCCAAAATATGGCGTGTAATATGTCCAAGATAAGTGCCTTTTTTCATTTCTTCTTCAATATAAGGCAGCATTGCTTCGAGCACTTGTTGTCGAGTAAGCGAGCTTTCTGATTCACCATAAAGCGCTTGATCGACTTGATTAAGTAACCAAGGGTTTTGGTAGGCTTCTCGGCCCACCATAACACCGTCTAAGTGCTCAGTATGGCCGAGGCATTCATCAATGGTTTTTATACCGCCATTAACGATGATTTCTAGCGGCGGAAAATCTTTTTTAAGTTGGTAAGCTACGTCGTATTTAAGCGGAGGGATATCTCTATTCTCTTTTGGAGATAAGCCTTGAAGAATAGCTTTACGCGCATGAACGATAAATGTAGAACAGCCTGTTTCTGCAATTGTTTTGACAAAATGATGGAGTTCTTCATAGCTATCCTGATCGTCAATGCCAATACGGTGCTTAACCGTTACAGGGATTGATACCGTATTTTGCATAGCGTCAATGCACTCAGCGACTAATTCAGGATGCCCCATTAAACAGGCACCAATCATGTTGTTCTGAACGCGATCACTAGGGCAGCCAACGTTTAGATTAACTTCATCATACCCCAGGTCTTCAGCCATCTTAGCGCACACTGATAACTCATCAGGGTTACTCCCGCCAAGTTGAAGAGCAAGAGGGGATTCTTGCGTGTTGAATTGCAAATAACGATCTCTATCACCATGAATTAACGCACCTGTAGTGATCATTTCAGTGTAAAGAACCGCGTTTTTAGATATGAGGCGAGCGAAGTAGCGGTAGTGTCTATCAGTCCAGTCCAACATTGGTGCAACGCAAAATTTTCGATCAACTGCATTGCTGACTGTATCTGGGTTAGAGGTGTTCATATTCAATTAACTACCGCCTTTAAAACTGACCATTTTGAATCTTAATTAATGCCTCGGTGTTTACAAAAACGGTGCAACACTGGCAAGGGCTAGATGGTAGTGTGACATGACGATAATTACAACTAGAAGTAGTACTGAACACTCATGGTTCTAGTGTGTAATAAGACGATAAAAAAACCAATCTATGTAGGGGTGGACCTGCGTGTCCGCGTTTGTGAATAGATAATTAATCTTTAACTGATGCTGACTTTATTCGTTTTATGGGTGCTACAATATGAGTGTGTATGTGTAGGTAGATAATAGAATGACCTCAAAAAAAACCGATACTAGCAAGCTAGACAAAATTCTCGCTGAACAGAGAATCTACAACGCCCAGCGAGAAAAAGGCTATCGCGAACAAGCCTTAAAGTTATATCCGTGGATATGCGGACGTTGTACGCGTGAGTTCACTCGAGTGAATCTACGCGAGTTAACGGTGCATCACGTTGACCACAATCACGATAACAATCCAATAGACGGTAGTAACTGGGAGTTATTGTGTATCTATTGTCATGACCAAGAACATGAGAAATTTGTTAACTTTGTGCAGTACGGCAGTGGTTCAGATAGTGCCTCTTCACCTGCCACATTTAATCCTTTTGCGGATTTAAAAGAAAAAATGCGTAATAAAACTGATCAGTAACCCATTGATGATTTTTAGTGATGACTGTTTAGTCTAGCTCGCTCAGTTTATAAGATAAGGATATGCAGTAATGTCTGTCTCGCTGGCGCTTGTTCCTGTTTTTGGTCTTATCGTTCTAGGTTATTTACTAAGGCGGATGGGGTTTCCTGGTGACTCATTTTGGCCTCAGGCTGAAAAGTTCACCTACTTCTTATTGTTCCCTGCCATGTTGATATACAAACTCACCAATGCTGAGCGTGGCGGCGTTGAGTTAGGTGACATTACTATTATTGTTATCATGTTCCTGTTAACGGTATCGACGTTGTTAGTGGTTATGCAGCTAATACTTAAATGGCCTGGTGCTGTTTTTACTTCGATTTATCAGGGCGGTATTCGGTTTAACTCTTATGTAGGGCTAGCCGCGATTAGTGAGCTGTTTGGTGACGCTTATTTACCGTCAGCCGCGGTTGCGATGGCGATTATGATCCCTTTAATTAATCTGCTTTGCATATTAGCATTTTCAATATGGGGGGAGCGGGAAATAAAAGGGTTATCTGGGATCTTTAAAGCCGTTGCTACAAACCCTTTGATTGTTGCCTGTGTGGTGGGTATTACATTTAATATGTTAGGGGTAAGGTTTTATGCGGTTATTGATGGCATGATTAAACCGTTAAGCCAGTTGGCGCTTCCTATGGGGTTAATGGCAGTCGGTGCAGGGCTTAATTTAAAGGCGTTGCGGGGCGCGTCAACATCGTTTGCGGTTTCAAGTGTTATTAAACTATTGGTATTTCCGCTTGTCAGTTTAGCCATTTTGAGACTATTAGGGGCTGATGAGGTGACAAGTACAGTGGTTATTCTTCTTTCTTGTTTGCCTACGGCGTCATCATCTTACATTCTAGCTAGGCAGTTAGGGGGGGATGCAGACTTAATGGCAACAATCGTCAGTGGTCAAACGTTATTGGCGATTGCTACCATTCCGCTTATGGTTGTCTGGATTATTTAACTTCTTGTCGAGCTTAATTAAATAATCACTACTGTGAGCATTTAGTAAAGCTGTCTGCAATGGCTTTTATAAACTCGAAATAACCTGTTTCGGAATTATCAATATCGGTTGCCAGAGGGTCTGCTATGGTCAGAATTACGTCTGTGCCTTTAGTGATACTGTCGACATACGGTGCCTTAAAATTGGGCTCTTTAACTAAGCATATTTTCTTTTTCTGGCTGATTTCTCGTGTGAGTTGAGATAAGTGTTTAGCGCCAGGTCGAGCTTCTGGTGTTGGTGTTATTATGCCTGAAATTTCAAGTCCATAATGATCTGCAAAGTGAGTGAAGGCTTGATGAAAGGTGTAAGTTGCCACTTTGTTTTGAGTGTTTAATTGGTTTTTTATAGCTTGTTCGGTGCTTTTGAGGCGGCTTAAAAAGCGCTCCAGATTAAGCTTAAGTGGTGGCTGTGATTGCGGGTGCTGAAGTATAAGCTGTTCGTATATAGCTTCTGCAATTTGTTGCGTAAAGGCTGGGTCAAGCCAAATATGGGGGTCAAAGCTACCGCCATGTTCTGAAGAACTGTGGCCATGAGTGTCTGCTGCATGATGACCATGTCCATCATGATGGTCCTCTTCTGACTCTTCAGCGGGTCGTGTGTTCAGCTTAAGTGCCTTTGTGAGTGCGAGTTGTTTAACAGAAGATACTTTTAGCACTTTAACAAGAAATAGCTCTAGTTCTGGCCCAACCCATACAAATAAGTCTGCTTGATTTAAGCGCGTTCTCTGTGATGGCCTCAACTGGTAGTGATGAGGGTTGGCAGAGGGTGGGAGTAGTAAGTTGGATTGGCCTAAATCCCCTACGATTGCTGTGGTAATTAATTGGATAGGTTTTATAGAGCTCAGTACGTTAATGTCTTTTGTTGTGGAGGCGGTTGTAACCGTGGTGGTGTCAGCTTTCAACGTTCCAAATGTGGTCAGCGTAGCGAACACAATAGTCATTACAGTTGGAAGCAAGTTTGTATAACGGTTAATGCGTGGGTGTGAAGTCATTCAAATATCTTCTTATAAAAAGGTTTGAGAAAAGACGATGATAGAGACGAGGGGATTATATCATGGTGCTGATTTTAATCATAAGTAGCCCATTAATTGTGGTTATTTGATATAGTTTGATTCAATAAGGTGAGTAAATTTATCAAACTTTTTACGCGTTATTAGAGAGAGAATTGATGGCTATAAAGTATCAAATTGTGCCCGTGACAGCTTTTGAGCAAAATTGCACGGTATTGTGGTGTGATGTCACTAATAAAGCGGCTGTTGTTGACCCCGGAGGAAATTTAGAGCGTATTACAGCAGTCCTAAATAATGAAGGGCTAACCTTAGAGAAGATTTTACTCACTCATGCGCATATTGACCATGCGGGTGGGACTGCTGAACTAGCCAAAGCGTATTCAATCCCCATAGAAGGCCCCCATATAGACGATAAATTTTGGATTGATGCCTTGCCGCAGCAAAGTCAGATGTTTGGTTTTCCTTCTGTCGAAGTGTTTACGCCTAACCGCTGGTTAGAAGATGGTGATACGGTTACCGTCGGCGAGCAGACTTTAGATGTTGTTCATTGCCCAGGGCATACGCCAGGCCATGTTATTTTTCATAGTAAAGAAGCGGGGCTTGCGTCAGTAGGTGATGTTTTGTTTCACGGCGGTATTGGGCGTACAGACTTCCCCAAAGGCGATCATGCGACGTTGATTCGTTCGATCAAAGAAAAGTTATGGCCGTTAGGTAGTGACGTCTCATTTATTCCCGGTCACGGCCCGATGTCGACGTTTGGTGAAGAGCGAAGGAGTAATCCGTTTGTTGCCGATTAGTTTTTTCATCAAATTTAGGTTTAGGTAATCAGCCGTTTAACTAATTGATGTCTATATTATTGATTAGCGTATAATACGCTCCTTTTTTTAAGTCATTTGCAGAGAGATATTCATTTCATGACTGTTCGTACCCGCATTGCACCATCTCCAACGGGCGACCCTCACGTAGGGACCGCCTATATTGCACTGTTCAACATGTGTTTTGCTCGTCAACACGGCGGGCAATTCATTTTGCGTATCGAAGATACTGATCAGGTGCGTAGTACTGCTGAATCTGAGCAAGATATTCTTGGGGCGTTGCGTTGGTTAGGTTTGGATTGGGATGAAGGGCCTGACGTGGGTGGGCCAAAAGGACCTTACCGTCAAAGCGAACGTAAAGATGATTATAAAGCCTATGCCTTAGAGCTCGTCGAAAAAGGGCATGCTTTTTATTGTTTTAGAACACCAGAAGAGCTAGATAAAATTAGGGAAGAGCGAAAAGCTGCAGGACTAAACCCTGGCATAAAAGGCGATCTAGAGCTTTCTGATGATGAGGTAAACGCTAAGCTTGCAGCAGGCGTACCCCATGTTATTCGGATGAAAGTGCCTGATGAGGGGACTTGTGTAATCGAAGATATGCTACGTGGAACGATTGAAATAGACTGGTCGCAGGTAGATTGTCAAATCTTGCTAAAATCAGATGGAATGCCTACTTACCATTTGGCTAACGTGGTTGATGACCACCTAATGGAAATCACGCATGTTATTCGCGGTGAAGAGTGGATTAACTCAGCCCCTAAGCATCAGCTGCTATATCAGTATTTTGATTGGGATATGCCTGTGCTTTGCCACATGCCTTTATTGCGAAACCCAGATAAAAGTAAACTGAGTAAGCGCAAAAACCCAACCAGTATAAATTATTATGAGCGCATGGGCTTTATGCCTGAAGCGGTTGTAAATTATCTGGGCCGCATGGGGTGGTCAATGCCTGATGAAAGCGAAAAGTTTAGCTTAGAAGAAATGATTGAGAAGTTTGATATCTCTCGTGTATCGCTAGGCGGGCCAATTTTTGATGTTGAAAAGTTAAGTTGGTTAAACGGATTATGGATACGTGAAAACCTGTCTGATGAAGATTTTTCTAAGCGGTTACAGCAATGGGCATTTAATAGTGAACGAATGAAACCTCTTATTCCCCATGTAAAGGGGCGGGTCGATACGTTTAGTGATGTGGTGCCGCTAGCTGGGTTTATGTTCTCCGGTATGTTGGACTTAACGGTTGAAGATTTTAATCATAATAAGCTTGAAGAAGGGCAGGTTAAGAGAGTTTTACAGTTTGCACTGTGGAAGCTTGAAGCTCAGCGTCACTGGACAAAAGAGAACATTTTTGCTGATGTAAAAGCATTATCAAAGGCGATGGAATTAAAAATGGGTGAGTTTAACTTCCCTATATTTGTTGCAATCGCAGGAACGCCAAACTCTTGGTCTGTGATGGACTCTATGACGTTGTTAGGTCCCGACATGACAAGAGCACGATTACGTCATGCACTGAATTTACTGGGTGGCTTTTCTAAGAAAGAAACTAAGCGAGTAGAAAAAGAGTTTCAAGCGGTACTCGCTCAGATTGAAGCGTAACTGAAATAGATAGTAAAATGCTTGACTCGTCGGGGGTAACTCAATAATATACGCCCCCGATGACTGATTGGGGCCATAGCTCAGCTGGGAGAGCGCAACGCTGGCAGCGTTGAGGTCTGCGGTTCGATCCCGCATGGCTCCACCAAATCATCTTAAGTTCCGGGTCCCCATCGTCTAGAGGCCTAGGACACCGCCCTTTCACGGCGGTAACAGGGGTTCGACTCCCCTTGGGGACGCCAATTATTTTAAAAAACCTGAAGCACATTGTTTCAGGTTTTTTTTTGCCAAAAATAAATGGGTTTGCAAAGGGTTATGTTTAGATGGTTGTTGTGGGTCGGAGTGCATTCCGACACGGAGCTAATAACCCGCGCAACTCAGCTTGTCATAAAATTTGAAAAGTGCACACATTTAACGCTAAAAGGACAAGCAAGAGTACATAAAATCGCTTGCCCTTAAGTAGAGGTCTAAAAAACTTACTTCTTACGAGAAATAGAAGCAAAAGCGGTGGTAAAGGCCACTTCTTGAAAGCCTTTCAAGCCTGTGCTGGAAAATGCTACCGGTAAAGGACTGTAGCTCAAAAGCTCTTTGATCTCGGTGGCAGATAGTGTTTCTACTTCTAACCCTTCAATCAGCTGAATAGCCGCTTCCATTTTAAAGCCATTTGCGCTTCCGGCAAACTTTCCTTTTGTGGCTCGTTGACGAATAACCACTTTATCGACTTTGTAATCTTCCATTAACTTAGCAAATGCGAATTGGAATTCTGCTAATTGTTCGCTGCTGTAGACATCAATAAGGGTTAATCGACGAACTCGACAATCAGGAAGGTCAATTAAACCATCTGATAGGGACATTAGGCAGATAATTGCCTCATTTCCTTTTAACTCAACACCGCAGACTTTCATGATAAACACCACATAATAAAGAGACGAGCATTATAGCCTAAATAAAATCGAGAATGGAGGCTTATAAAACGTATAAAATTAACCTATTACAAGAGTTTTAGCGTTGGGCTATAGCGCCTTTACCAACACCTTCAAATGCTTTTACTTTAAATTGGCTTTTAGGGAATTTAGATTTTAAATTCTCTGCAATATGGGTTGCGATCCACTCAACGGTAGAGTCTGTGTCAATTAAATAGACCTGACGCGAAGGGAGTGTTAGTTGAAATGCCCCTTGAATTGAGGTGTACGCGAATGTTGTGTGAGCAATATCGTTAATAATAGGGTAATTTACAATATCTTCTTTAGAGCCTATGTATATATCTTCAAATGTGTTCGCCCATTGCTGCTCTAAGCTGGAGTCTTTTTCGCCGTCTTTGAAAATATTGATCGTTGATCGATGTCCGTGGGCAATACGCTGGCAATTACCTATATGTTTTTTAAGGCCGTGGCTGTAATGATAAAAGCAGCCTTCAATTATTTCTTCTCTAAGGGATACATTAATACCCGTCACATTAGAGGGGAGTTGCTGAAGTATTTTTTCGCAAAGGTAGGCAGATACATTGCCTTTATTGACCTCAATATCGGCTATTTGTGTAAGTGATTCAATAGGCGCTTTATGAATAATTTGTTCGCCACTATCGGCATTAAAAATGGCTTCAACTAAGGTGCCTTCGGTGGTGATTGATAAGTTGGGATGTGACGATGGTATCACCAGTTTGTGGTCTACTTCGTAATCAATGATGCTTTTAACTTTTTTCTTTACATCACCAAAATCAAATAACATTCCTTGTTCATCAAGTTCACCTTCAAGAATGACGTCAACAATCCAGCTTTCGCCTAATATCCCTCTTTGGGTATCTAAGTACGAAAAATCAATAACAGTCAGGTTGTCTACGAAGAGTTGATTCATGAAAAATTAGCCGGAGTTTCGAGTGGTGTGTGATGACCGGATTAGCAGGCGGTCTAAGTAAATGTAGATAAAAGTGCGGCTTATTGTAGCAGATAAATATCAACGCTAGAAAGAAGATCATTTTTCAGCCACAAAAAAGCACGGCGCTAGCCGTGCTTTTTTGTGGCTATCGATTAACGGCCATTAGTTTCGAACGTTAAAACATACCTGATAAGAATGCGATACCGGCACTAAATACACCAATGCTGGTCGCTAGCGCTATTACATACACTTTATTGGTGGCAGAACGTTGATTCTGTGTGTAGAGGTCAATAGTGCGTTGTGCGATGTCTTCAGCTGTCTCACGCGATATATCGTGAGCTTGCTGTATTGCTTCAGACTGCAGTGTTTGCCAGAATTCAGTGTCGATTGACTGTACTGACGTCATATGGTCTTTAAGTGCTTCCATTTGCTCTGCAGGCATGCCCTGAGTAGTTTGATTACTCAATATCTCAGCTTTGAGCTCTGCTAATTGGCTGCTTAAGAAAAGGCTAACTTCAGCTGCAATTTCTTCTTTAATGGCACTTGTTTTTTCATTGATTTGAGTGGCAAATGACTCAACAGTCGTATTTAGGCGTTCAGCTTGCTCTGCCTTTGATTCTTCAAGAATTCGTTTTAGGTGATCGTACTGTTCATCAAATAAGCTACTCAATAGTTCATGTAGGCGGTTATTAACGTTAGTTTTAACCGCTGAGCGTGCTACTTGCTCTATCATTTCTGTTGGAAGGGCAACTACATTGCTATTTAGCATGTCCTGGTCCTGCTGATCACTGTTATTTACATCTATTTCTTCGACCGTTAAGGCGTCTGCTTCTAACGGAATTTCAATCTGAGGTAAGTCACCGCGCTCTACGGCTTGGCCTAGTTCTTCTAAAAGAAGGCTGACGCCATCTGGTTGAGGTGGCTTAGTTAAAATATTATAAACGCCAAATTCCCTTGCTTCATCTGCAAACTCCTCTGATTTTTTAGAGGTGCACATAATAATAGGTATAGCGGAGGTATCCGGGTTACTTTTAATTGCTTTGGTTGCTTCTACGCCGTTCATCCCAGGCATTAGATGGTCCATAAAGATCACATCTGGATTGTCGTGGGAGCTCAGGTATTCTAATGCTTCTTCTGCGGAGCCTGCCATGCTGACATTGAGATCAATTTTCTCAAGTAATTTACTCAAGGCAAATCTTGCCACTTTTGAATCATCAACCAATAATGCACTTTTAATCGTCATTTCTAACCTCGGTTCTTAAACCACTCAAATCGCTTTAATTCATTGTAAGCTATTTGGCTATACTGTTTTAAGTAATGCTGTACCCGTTACCAGCCTTCCATGGGAGGGCATTGTGTTGCCCTATAGCTTTTCAAGCGATAACACACTCCCGGTTCAGTTGTTCTAGCTGTAAATATCTCACCTTCCGGCGTTGTTAATGTAGCCTTACCAAATGGTAGCCCAAATTTGAACGTACCTGTAATTTTACTTCCATTAGGGTTCATGAGTTCGCCTTTACCGTGGTATTGACCTTCCATGAATTGGCCTGCATATTTTTTGCCGTTTGTGTAAATTTCAACGCCTTTTCCGTGGAATTGACCTTTTGAAAACGAGCCTTCGTAATGCCTACCGTCAGGGTAGGTTAGAGAACCTTCGCCGTGAAATTGATTTTCGGAGAACCCACCTACGAATAATAGACCATCTTTTGTCGTTAATGAGCCTTGACCGTTTAATGAGCCGTTGACCCAGTATCCGTCATAGATATCACCGTTAGCCTTTGTGAGAGTCCCTTCACCATTAAACTCGCCATCCTTAAATATCCCGATAAAGGTATCACCTTCGCTGGTTATTAAAGTGCCATCACCTTGCATTACACCTTCAAACCACTGGCCTCGGTACTCTGTTCCATCAGGGTAGGTTATGCTGCCTATGCCATGAAATTTACCATTTACGAAAGCACCTTGGTATTGAATACCATCGTCCGAAAGGTAGCTCCCTTCGCCGGTTGTAATACCATTAATCCACTCGCCGTTTTTATAATTAACAGTGGTGTAGTGTTCAAGTTTTGCTTTTAGTGTTTGCTGTTTGCCGCGTAAAACGGATACATCTGCTTGCCAGCTTGAATATCCACTTTTAGCGACTTCTATTGCGTAGTTGCCCGGCTCAAGCTCAACCTCTAAGCGAGTTGGGCCGTAAGGCTTTCCGTTGATCAGCACCATATCGCCTTCAATATTTGATCGAATAATCAATTTGCCGGTCGTGGCAATTGGCTTGGGTTTAGGTTTCGGCTCAACTTTCACTACTTCTGGTTGTGGAGTAGGCGAGGTTGTTGGAATCGGTGCTGCTACGATAGGTGCAACTGCGATAACGGTTTCAGGTGTAGCGACAGCCGCTGATTCAGCGCTGTTTATGCCTTGAGTTGCTGTGGTTAACTCGGTTTCAGCTTTATTTAATGCTGTTGCTGTATCACGTTGAGTGTCGCTGGTATTTGATTCGTTTAATTGATTGTCAGCTTGCTCTGTGTTGTCAGCAAAAATTTGATCATCGCTAATGGGGGTTGTTTCAGCTTCAGGTTGAGGTGTTTTAGCTACCTGTTCTGAAGATGAAATGGCTGGGCTGTCATTGTTTATAGTGTCATGGTCAGTCGTTTTTTGCTGACTTGAATTGCTCGTTACTGCCGTTTTATTGTTGGGCTCTGAAACATTCGTGGTTGGAATGTTACTGCCTGAAAAAGGATTTTCACTACTAATATGAGCAAACCCTGCTGTTACTAAAAGCATTAGGAATAGAGCGTTTGCAAAAATAAGAGGCCTAACATCGACCATAGATACCGCACCTTAAATATTATTATGAATCAATAAAACTAACCTGGTTCAATGATGTTAGCGCTAAAAATAAGAGAATGTAACTGAATTAGAGGTTTCATAGTGTATTTGTAATATGTTTCACACTTTGTTCGCTACGTAGCGCACGGCATATGAGTAACATAGCTCACTTATTGAACGCTTAATGTTCTTTTTCGTTATTATTTTGTAATTCTTCCCAGGCTCTCATGTGTACATCTGCTTCGTATTCATAGGGAGACTTATACGGCGTAAGGACGAAATCGAAAATAGCAAAGATAAAGCCGACAGAAAACCACGCTATAAATAGTGTTTCTATTGTGTTCGCTTGAACCTGAGGGTTTGAGTTTACGAAGTTTTCTAAACTTGGCAGCAAACTAGAGACTGTAGCTACTGGATTAAATCGGTTGAGCACCAGAGGTAACCAAAAAGAAAGAAATATAGGGAAAAAACCAAACGACCATAAAAAACGACGTAATAAGTAAACCATCAGCGAACTAACAAAACGCTTACGTAGTTCAGGTACTTGCTTGATTTTCTCAAGGTACTTTTTTCGTTCTATCCAATACTGTTCGGGCGCGCCTAGGTGAGCGGTATGCTGGCCAACTTTTTCTGTTGGGGTATCTGATTGCAAAGCAGTACTGCCTGATGTAGTACCGTCTTTTTCGAGGGACTCATGTCGAAAACCTAGCATGCTTTGATTCCAAAATATTGTCGATTAACGGCGACGAAAGCTATTGTTTTATAACAAACTGAATAAAAACAACTTTATCATAAGCTTAATGGTAATCAATTAAAAGTAATCAAGAACTTTAAACAGTGAGACATGTAAACGTCTATGCCGTAAGATTGTTGTAATAGAACTAGGATCGATATAGCCTACACTTCAATCAATTTGATACCAGTCGGAGCAGTTAATGGCAGCGATTAAACGGGTTGCATTGGTAGCCCATGATAATAAAAAGAAGGTATTGCTCAATTGGGTTTTAAAAAATAAGGCTCGGCTATCCTCATGTGAGTTAATCACTACAGGGACTACGGGGTTGCTAATCAGTGATGCTTCTGGCTTGCCTGTGACGCGTGTTCATAGCGGCCCTTTGGGTGGCGATCAGCAGATAGGTGCTAGAATTTCAGAGCAGACGATTGATTTGTTAATTTTTTTCTGGGATCCACTTGAGCCGATGTCGCATGACCCTGACATTAAAGCGTTACTGCGAATTGCCACGCTATGGAATATTCCCATTGCATGTAATCAAAGCTCTGCTGACTTTATTGTTAGCTCACCCTTAATGGAGCATTACGAGCGATTAGTGCCCGACTTCTCTGTTTATGAAAAAAGACCTTTACCCAAAAGGTAGCTGACTGATGCGCAAGACGTTTTTATTACTGCTACTTTTAACTTATATGCAGCTCGGTTGTGCTACGTTTGTTGAACCAGTCCTTTTTGAGTCACCTGTTGCCTTAAAAGAAGGTCAGGCCGCTGTTTATTTATATAGAACTGATTTGTATGATTTAAAAGACGCATACCCATTCGTGTTTCTAAATGGCGAGAGTCAAGGAGCGCTAGAACACAAACATTATAAGTTGTGGATGCTTGATACTGGGCAGTATGAATGGATGATAAAAGCGGGTAGTGCCTGGGATGAACTAATGGCGGTTGATGACTGGGAAATACGCGAAAAGAAAATAACATTGGATGTTAGTGCCGGAAAGTATTACTTTTTAAGATTGAAGCCTAGTACTCAAGCACATGTCATGGGGTGGAGAGACGCTAAGTTAGAATTAGTTGCTGAAGATAACGCGATAAAAGGCATGGGCGGCAATGCGTTGTCTATCAATAATGAATAGTTGTGCCCAAGACACATCCTTTATTAAGCATTCTATCGAGATTACACGAAACTCACGAGGAAAATGATTTAAATGTCAGAAACAACATCATCGAACATGAGCTCACACCCTGCGTTTGAGCTATTGCGTACTCAAAAAATTGACTCACTAAAAGTCGAAATTGAAGAGTATATTCATTTAAAAACTGGCGCAAGACATTTACATTTAGCGGCTGATAACGATGAAAATGTGTTTCTAGTAGGTCTCAAAACTGTACCACAAGATAATAAGGGTGTTGCCCACATACTTGAGCATACAGCATTATGTGGTAGTGAGCGTTTTCCGGTTCGTGATCCCTTTTTTATGATGATAAGGCGTTCACTCAATACGTTTATGAATGCCTTTACGAGTAGCGACTGGACTGCATACCCGTTTGCTAGCAAAAACCGCAAAGACTTTGATAACTTATTATCGGTTTATCTTGATTCTGTATTCTTTTCGAGCTTAGACCGTTTAGATTTTGCGCAAGAAGGGCACCGTCTTGAGTTTGAGGAAACGAATAATGTCGAATCAAACTTAACCTATAAAGGTGTTGTTTATAACGAAATGAAAGGTGCGATGAGCTCGCCGATTAGTCAGTTATGGCAGACACTGACTAAGTATGTATTCCCAACAACAACCTATCATTATAATAGTGGTGGGGAGCCTGAGCATATTACTGACTTGTCGTATGATGAATTGATTGCGTTTTACCGAAAACATTACCATCCGAGTAATGCTGTGTTTTTGACATTTGGCAATATTCCTGCCTTTGAACATCATGAAAAATTTGAAGAATTAGTGTTAAATAAATTCGATAAACAGCATGAAGAAATTGTTGTAACTGACGAAAAACGTTACTTTTCTCCTGTTCGTATTCAGGAGAGTTACCCTGTTAATAGTGAAGATGAAACGCAGAAGAAAACACATATTGTCATGGGGTGGTTGTTAGGACATAGTTTTAACTTAGAGCAAAACCTAGAGGCCCATCTATTATCAAACGTCTTATTTGAAAACAGCGCCTCTCCCTTACAAAAAGCCTTAGAGACGACGTCTTTGGGTCATGCGCCTTCGCCACTGTGTGGCTTAGAAGACTCAAATCGAGAAATGACGTTTGTCTGTGGTGTTGAAGGGAGTGAGGTTGATAGTACTGAGGCCGTTGAAGTACTCGTTAATTCGGTGCTTGAGAAGGTCGCTGAAGAAGGTGTCGCAAAAGAACGACTTGAAGCGGTGTTGCATCAGTTAGAGCTTAGCCAACGTGAAATTTCTGGTGACCATTATCCTTATGGACTTCAATTAATTTTGGGTGCATTGTCGCCAATGCTTCACGGTGGAGATCCAGTCGAATTACTCGATCTTGAGCCCGTTATTGAAAACCTACGTAATAAAATTGAAGACCCTGATTACATTAAAGGCTTAGTGAAGCGTTTACTGCTTGAAAATCCACATCGTGTGACCTTGTCGTTAAAGCCTGATGCTTCGTATGAAGGGCAGCGTGAAAAAGCATTGCAGGCTGAATTGGCTAAGATTAAAGATCAGTTATCTAGTGAAGAAAAACAGCAGATTGTCGATCAGGCTAAAGCGCTTGCTGAAAGACAGTCTCAAAAGGATGACGAAACGATTTTACCAAAAGTAGGGATAGAAGATGTGCCGTTAGCACTGAGTATTCCAGAAAGCAAAACGTACGCATCTTCATCGAATATCGAGACTTATGGGCAGGGTACTAATGGCCTAGTGTATCACCAAGTTATTGTTGATCTTCCCGCGTTATCAGAAGACGAGATAAGCGTATTACCGATTTATACCAGTTGTTTAACAGAAATGGGGGCCGGTAACAGTAGTTATTTAGACATTCAGAATAAGCAGTCAGAAGTAACAGGGGGGATTGCAGCTTACTCCTCGATTAAAGGCTCAATAGACGATGAACAGAACGTGTCTGGGTATATTGTTTTCTCGGGTAAGGCATTGGCTCGAAACTCAGATGCGCTCGCCCTTCTAATGAAAGAAATTGTATTAGATGTTCGTTTTGATGAGTCTGAGCGACTTCATGAGTTAGTCTCTCAAATTAGAGCTAAAAAAGAACAGTCTATCACTAGTAACGGTCATGGTTTGGCTATGGGAGCCGCTACTAGCTTGATGAGCCCTATAGCGAAGCTCTCATTTAACTTAGGAGGGTTGCTTGGTATTAAGCATATCAAAGAACTGGATGATAGCTTATCGGACCCTAAAGCTCTTAAACGTCTTCAAGCGGCACTCAGCGACCTACATGAAAAGGTCTCTTCATCTAAGCGACGGTTTTTAGTGATTGCTGAGCCTGAGAAAGTAGATGAAGTTGCCCAATTTGCCTCAAATATATGGGATAGTGTTGAATCTGTAGATCATGAAGCCTTTTCACTTAAACCTGTTAGAGAGCAAGTTAAGCAAGGTTGGTTAACGGCCACACAAGTTAACTTTTGTGCAAAAGCATACCCGACTGTTGCAATAGAGCATGCAGATTCTGCGGCTTTAACCGTGTTGGGTGGTTTTTTACGTAATGGGTATTTACATCGAACCATTAGGGAGCAAGGAGGGGCTTATGGTGGTGGTGCGGGTCAGGACTCAGGTATTGCTGCGTTCAGGTTCTTTTCGTACCGTGATCCAAGATTAGAAGAAACATTGACAGACTTTGATCGTTCGTTAGAGTGGATGCAAACAGAAAACCATGAGGCGTCTGCACTAGAGGAGGCTGTTTTAGGAGTTGTCAGTCAGATTGATAAGCCTAAATCACCTGCAGGTGAGGCTAAGTCTGACTATCATAGCGAACTGTTTGGTCGAACTGCTGAGCAGCGAGTGCGATTTAGACAGCGTGTACTTGAGGTTACACTTGATGATCTAAAGCGAGTGACTAAGCGTTACTTTAGTCCTGAAAAGGCAAGTGTTGCAGTAGTGACGAGCCCGACAAATAGAGCACTAATAGAATCGCTCGGTTTAGATGTTCAAGAACTTTAATGCAGTGATCGTTATGAGAGGAGTCTAAGTAAGAGGAGACCAAGTATTGGTGTCTCCTCTCTGTTTATAAAGGCTACTTTGCTCTTCTTTCTATACCTGTAGCCACCAATATTCGGGTGGCTATTTCTTCTACTGAATAGTCTGTCGTATTCATAAACGTAATACGTTCTCGTCGATACATCATTTCAACTTCTTCTACTTCATGATTGCATTGTTTCATAGAGGCGTAGCGTGAGTTTGGTTTACGCTCATTTCGGATGACAGCAAGACGCTCAGGTTCAATAGTTAAACCAAATATTTTATGCTTAAACGCTTTGAGTGCTGTTGGTAATTTTTGGTCTTCAACATCTTCTTCAGTAATCGGGTAGTTAGCCGCCTTTATGCCATAGTTTAATGCTAGGTAGAGGCATGTGGGGGTTTTGCCACTCCTAGACACCCCAACTAGTATGACGTCTGCTTTATCGTAATGCCGCGTTCGTGCGCCATCATCGTTATCTAGGGCAAAGTTTACGGCATCAATTCTTCGCTCGTAATTGCTATTAGTGGTGATTGAGTGTGATTTGCCGACGGTATAGCAAGATTTTGAATGTAGTTCTTGTTCCAATGGACCTAAAAATGTACCAAAAATATCGATCATAAATCCATTGCTTTGGCCTATTTCATCTCTTATTTCACTGTTGACGATGGTATCAAATATGATCGGCTTGAAACCGTCAGCTTCTGCTGTTTTATTGATTGTCTTAACTGTTTCTTTAGCCTTATCAATGCAGTCTATATAAGGCAGTGTCATCTTATTAAATTCGATATTTTCAAATTGTGCCAATAAGCTTTGGCCTAGACCTTCAGCCGTAATACCTGTGCCATCAGATATAAAAAAAGCGGAACGTTTCATTGTTATACCCGTCTGTAAGTATGCGGTACGGAGTCTTCTTGTTAACGCACTCTCTTGTAGAATCAGGTGTTACAGAAGACTTACCATTTATTCGATTAAACCATAGCTACCGACATTTTTGTATCGAGAACTTACGTTAAGATTAGGTTAGTACTGAATTTTATGGCAAAAAATTAAGCTGAACGGGTTATTTGTTTGTGAAATTTTAGCCGAGATGAAGTATTATTGTTGAATAAATTTATTAGCATGGCCGATTACCTAAACGACAGGGGAGAAGTACTTTGGAAGACTACATTGTATCGTTTGAGCACCTTGGCATAGACGATGTTGACCGAGTAGGTGGAAAAAATGCGTCGCTAGGGGAGATGATAAGCAATCTTTCAAGTATGGGTGTTTCAGTGCCTGGTGGCTTTGCTACAACTTCTCATGCTTTTCGTGAGTTTCTAACACTCAATAATCTGACAGAGAAAATCAATACGGCTCTGACTCAGCTTGATGTAGAGGACGTTAACGCGTTAGCAAAAACGGGCGCAGATATACGCCGTTGGGTTTTAGAAGCCCCTTTACCAGAAAAACTAAATGACGCGATTAAGCAGGCTTATGCTGATTTATTAGATGGCAATGAAAGTATGGCTGTCGCTGTTCGTTCTTCCGCAACAGCCGAGGACCTTCCCGATGCCTCGTTTGCAGGGCAGCAAGAAACGTTTTTAAATATCGTTGGGCTGGATAATGTGAAGGTTGCTGTTAAAGAGGTGTTTGCCTCATTATTTAACGATCGCGCTATATCGTACCGCGTACATCACGGCTTTGACCATGCAGAAGTTGCTTTATCGGCAGGCATTCAAAAAATGGTTCGTAGTGAAACGGCGAGTAGCGGTGTGATGTTTACACTCGATACTGAGTCTGGTTTCAATGGTGTGGTATTTATTACGTCTTCTTATGGACTAGGTGAAACGGTTGTTCAGGGGGCTGTTAACCCAGATGAGTTTTATGTTCATAAGAAAACATTTGAAGCTGGCCGACCTGCAATATTGAGACGCAATCTTGGAAGTAAAGCGATTAAGATGATCTATACAGATCAGGCTAATGCGGGCAACTCAGTCGAAACAATCAAGGTCGATACAGAGCAGCGCTGTCTATTTTCGATCACTGATGAAGAAGTCTCTGAGCTAACACGTCAGGCTATTATTATTGAGAAACACTATAAGCGTCCGATGGATATCGAATGGGCCAAAGATGGTGATGATGGTAAGATTTATATCGTTCAGGCTCGTCCAGAAACAGTTAAAAGCCGTTCTTCAGGTTCAGTATTAGAACGCTATCTGATGAAAGAAACAGGTAAAGTATTGGTTGAAGGCCGCAGTATTGGACATAAGATTGGTAGTGGTCCTGTTAAGGTTATCAATAGCGTAAAAGAGATGGATAAAGTCAACGAAGGTGACATCTTAGTTGCCGATATGACTGATCCTGATTGGGAGCCTGTGATGAAACGAGCTTCTGCTATCATAACTGACCGAGGTGGGCGTACTTGTCACGCCGCGATTATCGCAAGAGAGCTTGGTGTTCCTGCTGTTGTAGGTTGCGGTAATGGCACAGAAAAATTGGTTGATGGACAAAATGTCACGGTTTCATGTGCTGAAGGTGATACGGGTTTTATCTACGAAGGGTTACTCGACTTCGAATTACAAGAAAATAATATCGATTCAATGCCTGCGTTGCCATTCAATATCATGATGAATGTGGGCAACCCCGATCGCGCTTTTGATTTCCAGTCATTGCCTAATGCTGGTGTCGGCTTGGCTCGACTAGAGTTCATCATCAACAGAATGATTGGTGTACACCCTAAGGCATTGCTTAACTTTGACTCATTGCCTCGCGAAACTAAACAAATTGTAGAAAAGCGTATTTCAGGATATGCATCACCAGTAGATTTTTATGTAGAAAAATTAGTCGAAGGTATCTCTACATTAGCAGCTGCATTTACGCCTAAGCGTGTCATTGTCAGACTTTCTGACTTTAAGTCTAATGAATACGCAAACTTGATTGGCGGTACGATTTACGAGCCTGATGAAGAAAACCCAATGCTTGGTTTTAGAGGGGCTTCACGCTATATCTCCGAAACCTTTAGAGACTGTTTTGAACTCGAATGTAGAGCGATGAAAAAAGTTCGAGACGAGATGGGGTTTACCAATGTAGAAATTATGGTCCCTTTTGTGCGCACAGTGGGTGAGGCTAAACAAGTCGTCGAGTTACTTGAAGAAAACGGTTTAAAACGCGGCGAGAATGGCCTTAAAGTCATTATGATGTGTGAGCTTCCCGCAAACGCATTGTTAGCTGAGCAGTTCCTCGAGTACTTTGATGGATTTTCTATTGGGTCAAATGACCTAACTCAATTGACGCTAGGTATAGATCGAGATTCTGGCATTATTGCTCACTTATTCGACGAGCGAAATGAAGCTATTAGAGTTTTACTGTCTAATGCTATTTCTGCGTGTAAGAAAGCAGGTAAGTATGTAGGTATCTGTGGTCAAGGTCCGTCAGATCACCCAGACTTTGCTAAATGGCTAATGGAGCAAGGGATTGACAGTGTTTCATTAAACCCTGACTCGGTCTTAGATACGTGGTTTTTCTTAGCAGATACCAACGTAAAATAAATATTAGGGCCTCCAATTAAAGGGGGCTCTTCTCTTTCATGTGATTTAATAGCTACGGATTGCTATTTACAATGAGGTACGGATGCAAAGTAGTAGTCAGCTCTTTCCGGTTCAGCTAGTGTCTGCTGAAGTAATCGGTTCGTTAGTTGAAGATATTTATCTTCTCAAGCCTAATAACTGTAAAGATAGGACCGTTGAGTTAGCGGTTACAAGATTAACTAAACAGTCCTCTGCGGCCTTAGGGATTCATGGGCAGCCTGTCATTCTCTTACATGGCGCATTTTCTAATCGGCGCCATTGGTTATCTGAAGAAGGTGAAGGTGTCGCTGATTTTTTGGTTGAGGCAGGCTATGACGTGTGGATCCCTGAAATGCGCGGTCACGGCCTTTCGTCTGTGAATCAAGATTTTGCAAATAATTCGCTTGATCAGACCGTTGAATATGACTTGCCCGCTATTCATAAGTTTGTTCTAGAGCAAACTGGAAAAAATGTAAGTTATATTGCTGAAGAGATGGGCGGTTTTTTAGTTCTCGGTGCTTTGGGGTTAGGTGTTATAGATCAGAAAACGATAACGAATTGTGTCTATATCGAAGAAGAAAAGCCTTTATCTTTGCGTCTAAATACAAAGATATTTGCAAAAAATGCACTATGGCGTTGGAGAAAACAGGGCGTTATTAGTGGTCAGCGATTAGGTATCGGTACAGAGAATGAAAGTTATTTGACGATTAAAGCGTATTTAAGCTGGCAAAACAGGCTTGCTTTTAATACACCTTCTGGGCTTTTACTTGAAGGTGCCTTAGCAAATATAGATGTGCCTGTGATGGTGGTCGGAACAAAGTCATCTGATGCTATAGGGCCCGTAAAGAATGCTAAGTGGATTTATAGTCAGTTAACCACGACATCGAAAAGTATCAAAATGTACGATTATAGTGAGTCCCAGACGTCGCGAGCTTACCCTAATGCGGGGATAACACTATTTCCTAATAAGGGTGGGTGTTGGGATGATATTATTTTATGGCTGGCTAACACGCCGACGGCCCTTGACTGTACTGACGCTCCCGACGCCATTTCAACACAAGGGTAATTATAGTCTGCTAGCTAACAAAGTGTTGCTTTGGCAGAAGGGCTGTTTTTGCAGAATGCTAGTATGATTAATCTACAGAATCATTATGGGCAATAAAAAGGGTGGTCTACATGAACAATAAAAGAACCGCTTTAATTGTTGGCGCTACAGGTCTTATCGGTGGGTATTGTGTTCGCCAAGCATTGGCTTCAGATCTGTATAGTGAGGTCATTGTTTTAGGGCGCCGTAAATTAAACTTAGCTCATAGCCGCTTAATTCAGATTGTAGGTGATCTTTCAGATTCAGGTGCCTTGCTAAAAGATTACAGTGTAAATGATGTTTATTGTTGTCTGGGAACAACGATAAAAAAAGCTAAAACGAAGTCTGCGTTTAAAAAAGTAGATTTGGAATACCCGTTATCCATAGCGCGTATTATGCGAGAGCAGGGGGCTGATCATTTTTGTGTTGTCAGTGCGGCGGGTGCCAATGCCAACTCACGCTTTTTTTATAATCGCGTTAAGGGTGAGCTTGAAAAAGCATTAGGGTCGTTAGAATACCCCTTTCTTACCATTATGCGCCCCTCACTGCTGACAGGTGATAGAGGCGAATACCGGTTAGGAGAGTCTGTCAGCAATGCTGTTGGCGCATTTATAAAGCCGCTAATGAAAGGTGTGTTGCTTGAAGTCAGCCCGGTTGAGGCTGAAAGGGTGGCAAGGGTTATGATCAAAGAGTCAGAAAAACTTGCTGATGGTTTGCGATACCAAAATATACTCGTGATAAAATCTCGACAAATTCAAGAATATAATTTTTAAGGAGTCTAATGTGCCGATAATAACGCCCGATCTATGTGATCAGTACCCAGATTTAGTGCAAGTTGTAGAGCCTATGTTTAACAACTATGGCGGTAGAGAATCCTTTGGAGGAGAAATTGTCACTGTTAAATGCTTTGAAGATAATTCAGTTGTAAAAGAGCAGGTCGCCACACCAGGTCACGGAAAAGTTATGGTGGTAGATGGTGGTGGCTCTATGCGTGCAGCACTGTTAGGCGATATGCTTGCTGAGAAGGCTGCAGATAATGGCTGGGAAGGCATTATAATATATGGCTGTATTCGTGATGTTGATGTCATCATGGAGACAGAGTTAGGTGTTCAGGCGCTGTCTACACACCCAATGAAAACGGATAAAAGAGGTCTTGGTGACCTTAATGTTCCAGTGACATTTGGTGGCGTGACTTTCAAGCCCGGTAATTTTATTTACGCGGATAATAACGGCGTAATCGTATCACCTGAAAAGCTTGAAGTAGAATAATAAAGCGTTTTTAGCTCACCTTGATGCACCTGTAACCATCGAGGTGAGCTAGTCGTGCTTAGGGCATATTTAGTATTTCTGTTCCAATCAAAAAGCGTCCATCCTCAGACTCCGCGCAGCGTATAACCTTAACCTTCGTTTCAAATGCTGGAAAAGCAGGGTTGCTTGACGGGAGAGATGTATGGAATTCGCTATTCTCAGCTAGAGCGTCACTGGTTTCAATCAGCATGCCAGTACCACTTAAATCTTTGCATACCGCTGTCATCGTTTTTTCTGAATCATCAAACGTCAAACGTATGGTCGTGTCGACCTTCATCCTTATAAAATCACGTTTTTCACTATAGTCACGAATGGTTGAATTGATCATAGCTTAAGGGCCCTTTTTGTTGTTGTCCTTAACTTTATACGTGTTATAACCAAGACTGTCAAAGTAGAAAAAGTTATAAAAAGGGATGGCTAGATAATATGTGGTGTGTTTGTTATCTGTTTCCCACTATATATGGGTAACAGATAACAAACAGAAGGTGCTTTAAAGCAGGGAGGCTAGTTCGATAATAAGTGGTTAACCTTATGCCCAGCTATCATTCTTTTTGGTTGGCTTTAACCAAGGTATAACCAGTGCGAGAATCACGCCTAACAGTACTAATGCTGCGCCGATCATCATAAAGCTCGTCTCACTTTTGTCTTTTAATCTTTGGTTGTCTGTTGTCAACAGCTCAACTTCATTTTTTAGTTCTTGATTTGTTTCGCGTAGCTCTCTGTTGCGTTGGTCGAGCGATAAGGCATTAGATGAAATATTTTTGACCTTCTTAAGCTCGCTGCTTGTTGATTCGCTCATGCGAGACAGTTGCTCATGATTAGCCGAAAGCGTCTGATGTTTAGCTTGTAGCTCTTTAAGCTCTGCTTGTAATTGATTTGATTTAGCTTGTGCCTTTTCTAGCTGTGAAGAGACTTTAATAAGACGGTCACGTGCTATTTCGTTTTTGACTAGGTAGCGAGTTGGAAGGTAGCCAACCACACCTTCAGGTGTTTTTATATGGCTGTAACCGGAGTCAGGATTGTGGCCTAGTAGCTCAACTTTGGTGCCACTTTTTACGCCTTTATGAACAATTCGGAATTGCAGTCCTTCCCCGCTTCTAAGGGGGACTAGTAGCGTGTCATCAATATACATAGATTCGGCAAGGCCAATAGATGGCATTGTTAATAACAAAAGAATGAGTAGGTATTTTTTCACGTTCATATTCCGGTCTTTATCTCGTAGTGGATATATTTGAAGTGTGCAGCAGCATCTTTGTATTTATGACACCCTGTTTTGCCACATCGCTTAGGGTAATACATGTTTAAAAGGTTTAACAGTGACCTTGCTATACACGCCGGCAGAAACATAAGGGTCATTGTCTGCCCATTTCTGAGCCTCTGCTAATGAGCTAAACTCAGCAATCACAAGACTGCCTGTAAAACCATGTTCGCCTGGGTCGTTGCTATCAATTGCGGGGTGAGGACCTGCGACGAATAATTGGCCTGCTTGCTTTAATAACTGAAGGCGCTCTAGGTGAGCGGGGCGTGAAAGTTTCCTTTTTTCGAGGCTATTAGGTATGTCTTCACTAATAATTGCGTAAAACATGCTATTCCTTTATTTCGTATCAGTATTATTGATACAGTTATTGTGAGTCATATTTGTTGGCATTATATAAGTAAGTTGAAATGAATTCATTTAAATGATCAAAATACTGCTATAAGCAGACCGTGATGTAATATGTTATTGTACACACACTTATATTTTTAGGTTCAATATTCAATGTCTCACCTATCTTCACTCATCGACCTTCATTGTCACAGTACTGCTTCAGATGGGACTTTAACCCCTTCAGATTTAGTGGCGCTAGCTTATCAAAAAGGTGTTAAGCATCTAGCCTTGACTGATCATGACACTATCAGTGGTTTGGATGAAGCGGCATCTACTGGAGATGCGCTAGGCGTTAATATTATTTCGGGTGTTGAATTTTCAGCACAGTGGAATAATCAAGGTATTCATATTCTTGGCTTAAACTTCGATCGGCAATCGCCTATCATTAAGTCGGCAGTTGAACGTCAAGAATCGAGCCGTTTCTTGCGCACTAAATCAATCAGTGAGCG
>NZ_CP100390.1:900000-1025000 GCF_026016465.1 Alkalimarinus alittae | reverse complement strand
CTGTTTTGTAGATTAATAAAACTTAGATTTCCGGAGATTTTTATGGGAGAAACTGCTCCCCTCATAGTGAATGATATTCACAAAACCTTTGGCACACTCGAAGTACTTAAAGGGATATCCCTTGAGACCCGCAAAGGTGACGTTATTTCACTCATAGGATCATCGGGCTCCGGCAAGAGTACATTTTTGAGATGCATAAACCTTCTTGAAACTCCTACATCAGGTGAGATATTTGTTGATGGCGAACAGTTAAGCTTTAAGACCAATAAAAAAGGATTAAGGATCCCAGCCGATGTACGACAGGTTGAGAAAATGAGATCCCGTTTATCAATGGTTTTTCAGGGGTTTAATCTTTGGTCTCACATGACCGTTCTTGAGAATATTATAGAAGCCCCTATCAACGTTTTAGGCATCCCCAAAAAGGAAGCCATTGAGAAAGCATCTGCCTTACTTAACAAAGTAGGGATATATGAACGCCGAAACTATTACCCCGCACAAATGTCTGGTGGCCAACAACAAAGAGCAGCTATCGCAAGAGCACTCGCCATGGAGCCAGAAGTTTTGTTGTTTGATGAACCTACGTCTGCCCTCGACCCTGAGTTAGTTGGTGAGGTGTTAAAAGTAATGCACAGTCTAGCAGACGAAGGGCGAACCATGATTGTAGTAACGCATGAAATGGCTTTTGCAAAAGACGTATCATCGCAAGTTTTATTCTTGCATCAAGGGTTAATAGAAGAACAAGGCACACCATCTAAGGTGTTTGATAATCCAGATTCAGAAAGAATGCAGCAATTTCTTGCCCCAAAATATTAACTCTATAGACGTTATTATTTGGTAGGCTAGTTAGTAGGTAAATACGTTAATAACATTTAAAAATCAATAATAAGGGGTATTAAATGAAAAAACTGATAATCGCAGTTTCATGCATGCTAGCTTTTACAGTAGGTTCACTGCAGGCAAAAGATTGGAAAGAAATACGAATTGCGGTTGATGTACCATATGAACCGTTTGAATTTAAAGCATCTGACGGTACTCTGACTGGCTTCGAAATTGACTTAGGTAATGCAGTTTGTGCAGAAATAAAAGCAAAATGTGAGTGGATCACTCAAGCATGGGATGGAATTATTCCTGGTCTGCTTTCTCGTAAATATGACGCTATCATGTCCTCTATGTCTATTACAGAAGAACGTGCTAAAAAGGTTCTTTTCTCTGAAGGCTATTACAATACACCTTCTGGCTGGTTTGCCAAGAAAGGCGCAAACCTTGTGACATCAGACAAAGCATCAATGAAAGGTAAAAAAGTAGGTGTTCAGCGTGGCACGCTTCAGGATAACTACGTTACTGAAAAGCTGGGTGACGTTGTTGAAGTTAAGCGCTATACCACTGCAGATGACCTGGTGCTTGACCTTACTGGTGGTCGTCTAGATGTCGTATTTCTAGACTACCCTGTTGGCGAGCAAACAATCATTACAAATACTGACTATGAAACAGTCGGCGACACGATTCCTGTTGGTGAAGGTATCGGTGTAGCGTTCAGAAAGCGTGACAAAGAGCTTGCTAACAAGTTTAACAAAGCCCTTAAGAAGCTTAAAGAGGATGGCACATACGACACCATCATGAAGAAATACTTCACCTACAACATTAAGATCTAAAGAAAACGCTCAACTCAGTTTAATCTGGGTAACTTAAGGGGGCCACGCTTGTTCCGGCCCCTTACCTTTCACCTTGACGGTATACAACTATGCTTGATCTTCATGGGTACGGTCCATCCATTCTCAAAGGAGCCGTTCTGACCGTTGAGGTAGCGTTACTATCTTTGCTACTAGCCGTTATTCTTGGTTTGCTGGGAGCGCTAGCAAAACTTTCTCCCAACCCTATTTTTAAAGGCATCGCGACGACATATACAACACTTATTCGCGGTGTGCCCGACCTAGTATTAATGATGTTGATTTTTTTTGGTGGTCAAATGCTAATGAACAACATTTGCGACTGGATAAATGACACTTTTGATACAGATATATGGATTAATGTAAATGAGTTTACTGCAGGCGTCATTACCATTGGATTTATATTTGGTGCCTATATGACAGAAACTTTCAGGGGCGCATTTCAGTCTGTTGAAGTGGGTCAAATAGAGGCCGGAAAAGCTTACGGGATGACGCCTTGGCAAGTGTTTAGTCGCATTATGTTCCCCCAAATGATGCGCCATGCATTACCCGGAATTGGTAATAACTGGCTTGTCCTGTTAAAAACTACGGCATTAGTTTCAGTGATAGGCCTATCTGATATGGTTCGACTTGCTTCTGAAGCAGCGAAAGCTACACATGAGCCGTTTCGATTTCTACTCCCTGTAATAATAGGCTTTCTTTTGATGACGGCAGTATCTGAATGGGGCCTCAAAAGGCTTGAACAGAAATACAGCGCCGGCGTGGTGAAGGGGTAGAATATGCTTGAACAACTAAATCTACTACTCGCCCAAAATGATATTTTTAACCCCTCTACTCTTTCTCATTATTGGGGGGGCTTCGTTGTAACCGTTCAACTTGTTTTTATGTCGCTGATCATAGGGGCTGTTATTGCGCTACCTTTAGGCATACTGAGAACATCATCAAACCCATGGATTAGTAAGCCTATATGGCTTTATGTCTATATTTTTCGTGGTACACCGCTGATCGTTCAACTTTTTTTAATTTATTACGGCACCTCTCAAATCGAAAGCATTAAGGATACTTGGCTGTGGGATAACATCCTAAGTGAGGCGTTTTACCCATGTCTAATTGCATTTGTATTAAATACTGCCGCTTACACCACTGAAATTATCAAAGGTGCAATAGACAATACACCATCAGGTGAAATAGAGGCTGCAAAAGCGTACGGTATGTCCTGGGCTCAAAGAATGAGAAGAATCATACTGCCCAGTGCATTTCGTCGAGCATTACCCGCATACGCTAACGAAGTGATTTTTATGCTACACGCAAGCGCCATCGCCAGTGTAGTGACCATCGTAGATCTTACAGGGGCTGCCAGAGATATATATTCTCGATATTACGCGCCCTTTGATGCATTTTTATTTGTCGCCGCCATCTACTTATGTATTACTTTCGCACTGATATTTAGTTTCAGGCACTTAGAAAATAAACTATTAGCGCACTTAAAGCCGTTATCATGACCGAAGAAAAATCAACCACCAGAAGAACACTCTTTGGGACTTCGTATGACTTTCTTAGTCACTCTCTTGAGAATGCTACGAAGTCGATAGACCCATGTTCTGTTAATTTAGTCGATGGCTCAACGGTCATACTGCACGCACTAGGCTGTTTGGAATTCGTTCCTGCACATAACGAGAATGCAATTAAACCAACTAAGCTGATCTTATCAGCGGGCATACATGGTAACGAAACAGCGCCTATTGAGTTCTGCAATACGCTTATAAACGAAATACTTGATGGCCTTTACCCAATCAAAGTGCCTACACTTTTTATCTTCGGAAACCCACAAGCAATGGTGGCAGGTGAGCGCTTTGTAGAGCAGAACCTCAACCGATTATTCTGCGGCTTACACGAGTCCACCGCTTATAGTTACTCAGTAGAAGGAAAAAGAGCAGCCCTTATTGAACGCTATGTCGATTCATTTGTTAAAGAAGGCGGCGAATGCCTTGTTAATCACTACGACCTTCACACAGCTATCCGAAACTCTGAATTTGAAAAATTTGCTATATCCCCCTACATAGCAGGCCGTTCAACGAACCCATCGCAACTTCAATTTTTAGCGTTCAGTGATATCGAAGCATTTATATTTCAAACGACACCTGGCAATACTTTTTCGTCTCATACGGCAGAAAAATACAATGCAGAAAGTTTTACAGTGGAGCTTGGAAAAGTCAGAGCATTTGGAAACAACCTTGATTTCAAATACCACGCTATCACAGAGAATTTAAGATTACGACTACAAGGTCGTTGGCCTACCCCCAGAAAGTCAGAGCACAGAATTCAATGCTTTATATCTAGCCATGAAATCATCAATACCGGTAAAGATTTTGTGCTTCATATTCCTGAGGATGTTAGTAATTTCAAAAAATACCCTAAAGGTAGCTTGATCTGGGAAGACAAAGAGCAGCATTATTACGTAAAAGATCAAGACGAATATATCGTCTTCCCCAACAGCCAAGTTGAAGCGGGTCAGCGTGCTGGCATTATGCTCCGGCTAGTTAATATGGGCGATACGAAGCACCCACCTCCCTCACTCCATTAGCCTACCCAGTTCACTTTTGAAATGGATATACTGAACCCAGTTTTAATATTTGAGTCAACTCATCCAGTGCGGTTTCTGACTCTCTAAGAAGTGTACTATCCGCTAAATCATCGGTCGTTAATCTATCTCTATAATGCTTATCAACCCACTGATTTAGAGTAATGAACAAATGATCTGACATCATAATATTTGGATTAACGGCTGCCTGTTCATTTTCTGTCAGCACCACTCTTAACCTTAAACAGGCTGGTCCCCCTCCGTTTCGCATGCTTTGTTTAAGGTCAAACATTTCGATCTGATCAATAGGTCCTCCCGATGCAACCAATTGATCAAGGTAGGCGGTAACAGATTCGACCTCCTTACATTCTGAGGGTACAACAAGCATCATAGAACCATCGGACTTTGTTAATAGCTGGCTATTAAAAAGATAAGAGCGCACCGCTTCATCAACCGTCACATCCCCACTACTAACCTTAATTGGGTTTAACGTAGCACCTTTCAGCTTTCGGTCTAGCTCAGAGAGGACACGTTCGGTCTCTGAAAAGGCCTCTTCGTGATAAAACAAGACATTACCATTCCCAACAGAAATAACATCATTATGAAACACGCCTGCATCAATAGTAGAAGGTTTTTGCTGCGCATAAACGACTCGTTCACCAGGTAAATGATGGAGTCTTGCGATAGCTTCGGATGCTTCTAATGTCTGCCGAGCAGGATATTTGTTCGGCTTAGGAGCGGCCTCCTCAAAAGCTCGACGCCCATAAACAAAAAACTCTACGCCTTCTGAACCATAGTCCGCACAGAATCGAGTATGGTTGGCTGCGCCCTCATCACCAAACTGAGAGACTGATGGCAAAGCATCGTGATGAGCAAAATAACGTGCATCCGAAAATGATGCCTTCATAATGTTAGATGTTAGTTCGTGCTCTATTGAGCGGTGAAATTTTGCATTTAAATTTGCCGCGGTAAAATGTACTCGCTGATCTAACGTATCTGCGCTAGGTGAAACTGTGACTGCATTAGCAGTCCACATACAGGAAGCCGAAGAAACCGCAGCAAGCAATACTGGCGACGCTCGATTCACATCAGACAATACCTTTTCATCACTACCCGTAAAGCCCAGCCTTCTCAAAACATCTATATTGGGTCTATGATGAGGCGCTAACACTCCTTGCTTGAACCCCATCTCCTGCAAAGCCTTCATTTTTTTTAGGCCTTGCTTGGCTGCTTCTTTAGGGTTTGAAATGGCCATCACATTCTCTTCAGATGCGACATTACCGTAAGACAACCCACTATAATTGTGGGTCGGTCCAACTAAACCATCGAAGTTAAGTTCACGTGCTGCCATCTAGTTGCTACCTTCTTTAATTCAATGCACCTTAGTGATTCAAACAAAACCGCTTCCCCCTAGGTCATATCTAATCCTGGGGATAATTGCGCCGGCAATGTAGCGTGATCATCTTCTACCGAAGCCATTGGATAGGCACAGTAGTCTGCCGCATAATAAGCGCTAGGGCGGTGGTTTCCACTCGCCCCAATGCCACCAAATGGTGCAGCACTGCTCGCGCCAGTTATCGGCTTATTCCAATTCACGATACCAGCTCTAATATCACCAAGAAACTGTTCGTACAGCGCTCGCTCATCACTAATCAAGCCAGCAGAAAGCCCAAAGCTTGTTTGATTAGCAATTTCAATCGCTTGTTCAAAAGTTTCATACCGAATCACTTTTAATAACGGGCCAAAATGCTCTTCATCTGGGAGGTTGACAACCGAGGTCACGTCCACTATCCCTGGCGTCAGCATTGCAGCATCAGGCCTTATCTGCTGCATACTTAAAATTGCCGTAGCGCCAGAATCAAGCAGTGATTTTTGAGCCTCTAACAACTCTTCTGCGGCATCAATAGAAATCAACGCACCCATAAATGGTTGATCTTCTGCGTCAAACACATCAACCTTTAATCGACTCGACACATCTGCCAAGCGCTCAATAAATGCGTCGCCTTCAATACCCACAGGCACTAGCAACCGCCTAGCACACGTGCACCGCTGCCCAGCAGAAACAAACGCAGACATAACAGTATGATGAACTGCGGCGTCTAAGTCACTGGGTCGATCTACAATTAACGGGTTGTTCCCTCCCATTTCGAGCGCCAGTATTTTGTCAGGACGCCCAGCAAACTGCTTATGCAGAATATGGCCGGTACCAGAACTACCAGTGAAAAATAAACCATCTATTTGATCATGGGAGGCAAGTGCAATACCGGTTTCTTTATCGCCCTGCACCAAATTTAAAACACCTTCGGGGATCCCCGCTAAATGCCACAACTTTATGGTTTCTTCTGCCACCATAGGGGTCAGCTCACTCGGCTTAAATATAACGGTATTACCCGAAATTAACGCAGGAACAATATGACCATTTGGTAAATGTCCTGGGAAGTTATAAGGCCCAAACACAGCCACTACGCCATGAGGACGATGCCTTAACACCGTATGACCTGCAGCAACATTGGCTTCTTGGGTGCCCGTTCTTTCTTCGTAGGCGTTAATAGATATTTCAATTTTACCAATCATTGCGGCAACTTCAGTTCGAGACTCCCACAACGGCTTGCCTGTTTCTTTACCTATGCACTGCGCAAAGTGCTCTTTGTTTTCTCCTAATAGTTGGGCAAATCGTCTAACGATATTTTTTCGGTCCTCTATCGACTTTTTTTTCCAACTTGAAAACGCGTGTCGGGCAGCGGAAATAGCATTATTCACATCGTCAGCATTAGCTGAATTTCCCTGCCAAACGCTTTGCTGTGTCACGGGGCACAACGAGTCTAGCACTGCCCCCAGCCCTTCCTTCCATAAGCCGTTGATATAAAGACGCCCTAACGGTAAACCAAGACTACTGTTCGTATTATTAGTCAAAATAATTACCTCTTCATTTCTCTTAGACTAACGGCGCGTAACACATCACCGGAACAAACCTTCAACTGCTCTGCAAGCTCGACAGGGATGTCGATAGTATCCTGCCGAATACTAGCGCCTGGCACTAATGCAACACGGAAGTCTGAAAATAACCGATTAGAAACAAGGTAGAGCGATGAGTCACCTCCAGTAACCACTTTGGGGTTTTTCACAACTTGAGCATGCCGCTTAAAACTTTCTCTTACTACTCGAATATTATTTACAAACGCCTCTATCGCTGGGCCTCCGTCAAAAATATCGATGAACCCATTAAAATTAAACCCTTCAGTTTCAAGCATCGCTCTAGCGGGCTCGGTATCGGCATGAACATGCCCGACTACTTTTTGAGCCTCTTCACTTAAAAAAGGGAGATATATGGGGTATTTAGGCATTAACTCAGCAATAAATGATTTCCCCTCAACCCCCGTAAGGTAGTCGGCGCGCGAGAATTCCATGGTAAAAAACTTTTTACCAAGCGATTCCCAAAACGGAGATTGCCCCTGTTCGTCAGAATAGCCTCGCATCTCGGCAAAAACCTTTTCACTAAACATTTCGGGGAAGTCTGCCAAAAATAAAAATCGACTTTTAGATAACAGCAAGCCGTTACTATTCTTTCGATAGTTAGACTGAAGAAAGAGCGAACACACCTCAGTACAACCGGTCAAGTCATTGGTCAAATAAAGTGTCGGCGTTTGATTGTGAACACCTAGCTCTATTGATGCATTGACAGTGGTGCTAATACGGTAGTTGTACCAAACATCTTCAAGCCCTACCTGAGCCTCTATTCCGCAAACCCCTACGACTTTGCTTGTATCGGTATCCTCTAAGACAAACAGGTACTTAGCATGGGGAGCATCAACTTTTTTGGCAAATGCTTTTTCAGCTTTATCAATTTTAGTTTGTAATAAATTGGGATTATCTGGCAAAGAAGTCACCCCAAAACCCGTATTTTTTGCCAAGTGACAAAGGTCAGCAAAATCACTTTTATTGATTGGACGAATGACCATCATTACGCTCACCTCCACTAATTCGTTTAGCTTAAACCCAACGAGCTATTAATAATTGTTGAGCCAACAATATTATAGCGGCGCAAAGGTCACACGCTCTTTCTCAGACACATCGAGCACCTTAGCAAGCGTATGATTAATACGGATAACATCACCTATTCCATCTGTTAGATGCCCGACAACACACTTAAAGTCAGAAAAGTCACCGTTACAGATAAGATATTTAACACCTCCGCCATTAGATTCAGTGACCTTTACGGTTTTTGTGTGCATACTTTTTACTGTATTTAGATCATTTACATGTGCTCCAAGCGTTGGGCCTCCATCAAAAATATCAATATGATTACCCACTCTAAACCCTTCTCTGTGGAGCAACTGACAATTCTGCTCCGCCAATGGGTGAGGCTTTCCAATCGCTGCTTGAGCAGCATCTGAAAGAAGGGGGACATAAATCGGATGTGAAGGCATAAGCTCTGCAATAAACGTCTTACTTTTAACGCCAGAATAATGATCGGCGGTGGCGAAATCCATATCGAAAAAATGACGCCCTAAGCTATCCCAAAATGGGCAATCACCCGTTTCATCAGAAACGCCTTGAATTTCAATAATAATATCTTCATCAAAACGTTCTTTGAATAAACCGATAAAAAGCAGTCTAGCTCGAGATAGCAACCCAAAAAATTCTGTCCCCCGATACTCTGGAGCAATCGTCAACGAGCAAAACAGTGTCTTACCCGTCAATTCATGGGTCATATAAAGAATAGGTATATGATTATTAACCTGGAGCTGGCGAGAAGAGTGAATCAGCTCATCTCGCCGGTAGTTATAAAACGGCTGTCCGTTACCAGCACTTCGGTCTATACCGGCTGTACCCAGCACTTCTCCCGTCTCAGTGTTTTCAAGGATAAATAAAAATTGTTCTATGCCTCCCATCGATTCATCACCCGCAAATGAGCGGGTAGATGCATCGATTTTTGCACTGAGCTTGTCGCGCTGCTGCGGCAACGTCGATATTTTAGCGCTATTATGATTCGCTAGTTTTTCTATACTCACCAAATCCGAAAAAGTACTGGGTCTAACGGTCAACATATAACCCCCAAATTCATATTCGTTGCAGGTATGATTTAACTATGAGTTCAACAACACCTACCCAACAACCTTCTCGACCGCTCTTTCAAATCGAGCGAGGCCTTCTTTTATTTCATCATTTTCAATCACGAGAGAAGGTGTAAAACGAATAACACTAGGCCCTGCAACTAGCACCATCACATGCTCAAGTTGCGCAGCATTCAAAAAGTCTTTTGCTTTACCTTGCCACTTTTCGTTGAGCGCTGCGCCAATCAAAAGACCTGAACTACGCACTTCATCAAATATCTGATACTTATTATTGATGGCATCCAGACCTTCAATAAATAGCGTATTCTTTTCTTTTACGCCATTCATGACGACAGGGTCTGCAACAGTATTTAGCACTGCTTCACTCACGGCACAGGCCAAAGGGTTACCGCCATAAGTACTGCCGTGCGTTCCAATCACCAAACTTTTTGCAATTTCAGTAGTTGTCAGCATTGCACCTATAGGAAAGCCACCTCCTAACGCCTTTGCGCTAGTGAGGATGTCAGGGGTTACACCAAAATTCATATACGCGTAAAGTGCGCCTGTTCGACCAACGCCAGTTTGCACCTCATCAAAAATTAATAGCGCATTATGCTTATCGCACAGCGCCCTTACACCTTCGATAAAGGCTTGTGTCGCAGGAACAACCCCCCCCTCACCTTCAATTGGCTCCATAATAACGGCGCAGGTTTTATCCGAAATTTTTGCAGCCAACGCCTCAAGATCATTAAAGTCAACGTGACTTATACCCCCAGGGACAGGTTCAAACCCTTCGCGGTATTTAGCTTGCCCCCCTACAGATACAGTAAACAATGTTCTGCCATGAAAGCTATTGTTAAACGCTATAATTTCGTTCTTCTCAATACCATTGTTTTTGTCTGCGGGGAACTTTTCCCACGCATAACGTCTAGCCAGTTTTAACGCAGCTTCATTGGCCTCTGCGCCTGAGTTTGCAAAAAACACTTTATCGGCGAACGTTAACTCTGTAAGGCGCTGCGCAAGACGAATAGCCGGCTCATTAGTCAAAACGTTACTCAAATGCCAAAGTTTTTCACCCTGACTTTTTAGAGCGCTCACTAATGCTGGATGAGCGTGCCCCAGAACATTCACGGCAATGCCCCCCGCAAAATCTATATATTCAGTTCCGTTTTGATCCCATAACGTTGAACCTTCACCACGAACCGGAATTATTTGACCCGGTGAGTAATTGGGAACCATTACATCATCAAACATTTCACGGGTTACGGTTTTTTGGTTTGTCATGCCTGCCTCACTAATGTAAATAACCACAAAACTCAAACGCCTAAGTAGGCAAGACAGTTTTGCATTCAATACTAAGTATTCTAGTCTGGGTTTATGACAAAGGCTTGTAAAAATACAACATATTGTTTCTAAATCGTCTATATATTAGCGATAACAATATTTTTAGCTTACAGCTAAGCCTTAAATGCGGGTTGCGACATACTCAGCAATAGACAACGAAGACGTTAAACCAGGCGACTCTATACCTAAGAGATTAACCAATCCGGACACCCCATGCATCGAAGCATCCTGTATCATAAAATCTTCAAAACCACCGTCAGGACCACTTAGTTTTGGCCTGATGCCCGCATAAGCAGGCTGTAGCTGCGCCTTTGGAACAGTAGGCCAATATTGCTGAATAGCGGCTTCGAAATGCGCCTTTCGCAACACATCAACGGGGTAGCTTTTTTCCGTCACCCACTCAACATCGGGTCCAAACCGCGCTTGACCTGCTAGGTCCAATGTTAAGTGAATACCTAAACCACCAGGTTCTGGTACAGGGTAAATAAGATGATTAAAAGGTGCCTTACTCGGTAATGAAAAGTAATTTCCTTTCGCCATATAAAATGCGGGTATACATTGACTCGGAAAATTCTTAATTTTTGATAGTACGTTAACCGCATCGAGCCCTGCGCTATTAACAACAGACTTAGCCGTCAATTTAAACGGTGCTTGATGATTAATTAAAAGCTCAATGCCAGCACCTGTAATCTCACCGGAGACAACAGGGCTATTAAAAACAAACTGAGCGCCTGATTGCTCAGCATCATGCTTAAGCTGCAGCATTAATTGATGACTATCGATAATGCCCGTAGAGGGAGAACGAATAGCTGACAGCGCGCTCAGTTCGGGCTCCAGAATTTTCAGTTGAGCGCCAGAAAGAATTTCAAGCCCTTCAACATCATTCCCTCGCCCTTTGGCTAAAATTTTATCGAGCTCTGTAGCCTGCTCATCATTAGTTGCAACAATAAGCTTGCCACACTGCTTAAATGGTACGTTATGCAATTCACAGTAGTTATATAGCTTTCGACGTCCTTCGACACAAAGTGTTGCTTTCAAGCTCCCCTTTGGATAATAAATGCCGGCATGGATAACCTCACTATTGCGGGAAGACGTTTCACTGCCTAGCTCGCTCGTCGCCTCAAGCAGCCATACTTCACGACCCAACAAAGCCAATTGACGCGCAACAGCAATACCCACCACGCCGCCACCAATAATGACGCAATCAGCATGATAATGTTCTAGCATCTAAAACCTTTTAATTCGCATATTATCATTGTTGTTTTTTATAAACTCTGGGGGGAGCGCCTGTCCACCGTTTAAACGCGCGAGTAAAACAACGTCGATCTGCAAACCCTAAAGAGTCACTAATTTCTTCAACGCTTTTACCGGCAGCTAAAAAGCATCGAGTTAAATCAAGCCTAGCATTATCTTGCAGCGTTAGGTAACAGGTATTTTCTTCTTTAAGTTTACGTTGCAACGTACGCCTGCTCATATTTAACTCAGTCGCCATGTCATCAAGACTACAGCAAATGTTTTCTGGCTTAGCTCTCCATACACACATTATTTTTGCTGCAATCTTAAGCTTTGTCGTAACGAGAGCAATATCAAGCGCCATGCGATAGAATCCAACTTAAACAATCATTTAAAGACGATCTAAAAACTGTACCGATGTAATCATCTGTTAATGATAGTTATGCGGATTGAGTGGTCGTTAATCAACCCTTCGGTTATATAAATGAGCTAACCTCAATATAGAGTACCACCTGCTATAATGATCTGTTCAAAGTGGACAACTTAAGTTGATGGAAGATAAAATACCCGCCATACTCTACCTTCAAAATGAAGTAGCATGAACTCAGGCAAACATCGGAGCGTTAATGTCGGATAAAAAGCAATTCACCATTGTGATGCTAATTGCGTCTTTTTTTGTTGCTTGGATCGTATATAGCAACATGTCGATAATTTTTATAAACAATATCGTGCTAGAAGATAAAGAATTAGGCGAGTACCCATACCCCTTCCGCATACTAAAAAAAGACGCCGATACCGCCGTAATGGGTACACTCCGCTCAGCCGATATTCCGGCCTCGACCGCACTTAAACTGCTTTTTCCGGAGCTTCAAGACGAAGCAGACAGTAGTAAAAATATGCAGCACGCTCAAAAAGAGATGGCGAGACTCCAGGCTAAAGCTAAAGGCATCGTATTATCTCATTCGGAGTTTAAGCAGGTACGATGGGAAATAGATGAAAACTGGTTTCGAGTACAAGGTATAAAACCTTAAATGATAAAGTGTCAGTTAAAACTGACACTCACCTTTCTAGCGATCAATACACATCAAAACATCGATGAAGGGTATCCTTCAAAAACCTCATCCATTGCATCATCTACTCTAGCCTGAGTAACATTATCAATGGTAACACCGGTAATATCACTAATAGAAGAAGCCTTCCAAATTATTCTGTCAGTGTTAGTGTCAATGATATTAATTAATAAAGAACCTTCATTAACTGGCTCGATTTGGCTTTTAATATAAACGCCATTTCCTGTACTAATTTGTTCCTGTCTCATCTCTTGGCTGTGTTCAATACGCGTTGCATAGCGAATCAGTAAATCACCCTTTTCATTCAACGTATGGCTAAGACCCTTATCAGCCAACGCACCAATAATTCCGTTTTCAATCATGCTATTTAATCCTGAAGCCTGATGACTTTGCTGAATAGCCTCAATTGTAAACGTTTTATAGCTGTCAAACGGTGCACTTTCATCATAATTCATTTGAATATTACGGCGTGATGAAGAGGCGCATGCAGTAAGGACAACGCATAAAAAAACACAAACTAATTGCTTCATGTATAACTCCCTGTGTATTTATTAAAATTTTATAATTTCTCTAACCAATAGACGGCTCTGCCTGACTATACTACAAACATTCTTTAATAAATGTATTAGCTTGGCAAAAACGCTAACGCACAATAAAAAATATTCTACACTCAGCTGTTTTACATAGATTATTCAAATAATAATCACACAGCAAATTAAAAACAGTATGGTATTATCACCTACTTACTCAGAACGTTCACTAGAGGCTATCAATGGTAAATTCTTTAGATCAATCGCATCCCTATAATGATCTAAAACCTGAAACGGTTATTGATGCGGTTGAGAGCCTTGGCATCTTGAGTGATGCTCGAATTTTTCCATTGAACAGTTACGAGAACAGGGTTTATCAGGTCGGAGTTGAAGAAGACACCCCCATCATTGCAAAGTTTTACCGCCCTTACCGATGGAGCGAGCAAGCAATAATAGAAGAGCACGAGTTTTCATGGGAGCTATATGACCATGAGCTTCCCGTTGTGCCCCCCGCAAAAGATGAAAAAGGTAAAACACTTCACCAATTTAATGGGTTTCATTTCGCTTTATTTAAGCGCCAAGGCGGCCATGCACCTGAACTCGACAACTTAGATAGCCTGTTTCTGATTGGTCGCCACCTAGGCAGAATGCACGCCATTGGCGCTCAAACTCGCTTCAAGCACCGACCCAGCATTACAGTAGACGAATGGGGTGTTGCCAGCAGAGAGTTTCTTCTATCACATGATTTTATTCCCCGTGAACTCAAGCTCGCCTATGAAACACTCACACAAGATTTGGTCTCAAAAGTCAGTACTATTTGGAATCGATTACCAGACTTGAAAACATTTCGTATTCATGGCGATTGTCATGGCGGAAACATGCTTTGGCGAAATGATTTGCCGCACTTTGTTGATTTTGATGACTGCCGTAATGGTCCCGCTATTCAAGATGTGTGGCTATTACTTTCAGGTGATCGCCAGCAAAGAACTCTGCAACTTTCAGAAATTGCAGAAGGCTATAATGAATTTTTCGACTTTGAACCTTCCCAATTAGCCTTAGTCGAAGCGCTGAGAACACTTAGAATTATGAATTATAGTGCTTGGCTAGCTAAACGCTGGAGCGACCCAGCTTTCCCTCATCACTTCCCGTGGTTTAATACAGAGCGGTATTGGGCCGAGCATATATTAGAGCTCAGGGAGCAACTTGCGGCATTAGATGAAGACCCGCTAATACTGTATTAAGCGTTCTACCCTACAATTTCTAACACGTTTGGAGCTTTTCATGTCAGAAAATAATGTTACGGCTAATAATGATAATGTTAGCAAAAACATCCTCATTATTTCGGTTCTCGGCGCCGTTTTCTTAACGATCGCCGCCTTAGAATTGACCGGTAAAATTAAGCACAACGAAGCAAAAGATGAGTTCCCTGTTAGCAGCTATCAAGCCATTCTGATTAAAAAAGGGGAAGAACACAAAATTTCACGAAAGCCATCTAATCAAACCGCGCAATGCATTAACGAGTACCTCTTTATTACGGCCGATGATGATAGCAATATGCAGGGACTTATCGTCGATTATAAAAATCGTGGAGTTCGTTGCCAAGTTGCACATTAAGTATGAATAAAACTAATCTTCAATCTAATATTCTCCTGCTTATTACCGCTGCTATTTGGGGGTTTGCGTTTGTTTTTCAGCGCACTGGAATGGACCATGTTGGCCCCTTTACATTTAATGCTGCACGCTTTGCACTAGGGACCCTTTCACTCATCCCTGTTTGGTGGTGGTTTTCGTCGCGCGCTAAAGAAAAGTCCTCATCTAAGGTTTTTTATTACGGGCTAGTAGCAGGCGTTTTTCTATTCACTGGCTCTACATTTCAGCAAGTTGGCATTCAATATACTACGGCAGGTAAAGCAGGTTTTATTACAGGGTTATACATCGTCATCGTTCCGATATTCGCTCTTTTTATGGGGCAATATACGCGAAAAGAAACCTGGATTGGCTCAACTCTAGCACTCATTGGGCTCTACCTTCTTAGTGTCACCGATGACTTGACCATCGAGTATGGCGATACATTAATATTGATAGGCGCACTATTTTGGGCTGGCCATGTACTGGTTATAGCTAAGTACTCTCCTCACGTTTCTGCAATTTCACTTTCGGTTGTGCAGTTTGCAGTTTGTGCACTATTAAGCTTTATTACGGCCCTTTTCACAGAAACAATCGAAGTACCTAATATTTTATTAGCCGGCGAAGCTATATTATTCACAGGCATATTATCCGTTGGCATCGCCTATACACTTCAAGTAATTGCCCAACAAAACGCACACCCCGCTCATGCAGCTATTATTCTCAGTCTCGAGGCGCTCTTTGCAGCTATTGGGGGTTGGTTGCTATTGAATGAAGTTCTCTCACTCAAAGCTCAAATTGGATGCACTTTAATGCTACTTGGCATGGTGGTCTCTCAGATAAAATTATTCAAAATACCTTCTACAATTGGGGAAAAGCCAACAATAGGCTAAAATACTCAATCTAGTTTTAGATCAAAAAATTCATTAAATAACACTCTATACCTGGTATTAACATGGTTGATCAAAAACCCGATAACATTTATGCCTCTCCACTGGATCGAGTGGCTGATTTCGCCTTCGACGATGCCGTGGCCAGAGTATTCCCAGATATGATCCAAAGATCGGTGCCTGGATATACTACGATCATTCCGATGATAGGGCTCATCACGGAGCGTTACGCAAAGCCCAACACCCAATGCTATGACCTAGGTTGCTCACTTGGCGCGTCTACGCTCGCCATGCGTCACGGACTGAAAAAGGCACAATGCACATTGATAGCCATCGATAACTCTGAAGCCATGATTAAGCGGTGTGAACATTACATTGAGTTAGATAATGGCGTAGCGCCTGTCGAGCTTCGCTGTTGTGATATGCGTGAAGTCGCGATAGAAAATGCCTCTGTCGTGACGTTAAATTTTACGCTTCAGTTCATACGGCAAGGAGACCGCCCAGCGATGTTGAAAAATATAGCTAACGGCTTACATTCGGGCGGTGCTCTTATTCTATCAGAGAAGGTTTATTTTGAACCTACCGAAGAACAGCAAACACTTGAAGCATTGCACTACGATTTTAAACGAGCAAACGGCTATAGTGACCTTGAAATCAGCCAAAAGCGTTCGGCACTGGAGCAGGTGCTCATTCCTGAGACAATAGAGGAACATAAGCAACGCCTATTAGATTCAGGGTTTTCAAGTGTTACTGTATGGTATCAATGCTTTAACTTTGTCTCTTTTTTAGCGATTAAATAACTGACTTATTCGGCTGGTGACTGTGGATTTTTTTAAGATATACCAAGATCTATTTCAATACATGAAAGAGGGCCGACTGAATCGCTGGCTGGATAATTTAATCCCACAGCTGGAACAGCGGCTTTTAGACAACCCTCATGGTGACCTTGCACGATGGCAAGAGGCCCTAGGCCAATTACCAGCGATAAAAGCCGACCAAGTGGCTCTAAATACTCCCGCTATTACCGCAAGTACCGCCGACAAATTATCCGTTGCAGACCAAGCGCAATTAAAATCCGCTTTGATGGCCCTTAGCCCTTGGCGAAAAGGGCCTTTTGAGTTATTCGACACTTACATTAATACAGAATGGCATTCAGATTGGAAATGGGATCGAGTGGTACCCCATATATCCTCCCTTAAAAACAGAGTAGTGTTAGATGTAGGTTGTGGCTCAGGTTATCACTGCTGGCGAATGCTAGGCGAAGGTGCTGAACGCGTCATTGGCATTGATCCCAATTACCTTTTTCTAACTCAGTTTGAAGCCATTAAGAAGTATTGCGGCCCTCAAAGCCCTATTCACTTACTGCCGGTAAAAATGGAAGAAGTGCCAGCCAACCTTGAAGCCTTTGATACGACCTTCTCAATGGGGATTTTATATCATCGCCGCTCACCTATTGACCACCTTATTGAGCTTAAAAGCACGCTCAGAAAAGGGGGCGAATTAGTACTTGAGACATTAGTGATCGAAGGGGATGACGATCAGTGTTTGATGCCTGACGAGCGTTACGCCATGATGAGGAATGTCTGGTTTATTCCAAGTTGCGAGATGCTGACATTATGGCTTAAACGAGCTGGCTTTAATGACATTAAATTGGTCGATTTGAATAAAACAACTACAGAAGAGCAGAGAGGAACGGAGTGGATGACATATCAATCTCTCGACAGTTTTCTGGACCCAGAAGACACCTCTAAAACTATTGAGGGCTACCCTGCACCACTAAGAGCGACGTTTGTTGCCACTAAATAAAACCAATAAAAAAGGCAGAGTATAAACTCTGCCTTTGTGTTTTCTAAACGACCTTACGCAAATGGACTGCGTAAAACGATCGTTTCATTTCTATCTGGGCCTGTCGAAATAATATCAATAGGCGCTTCGATCTGCTCTTCGATAAACTTGATGTAGTTTTTCGCATTCTCTGGCAAATCTTCAAGGGTCTGAATGCCTAATGTGCTTTCACTCCATCCTGGCATTTCTTTATAGATAGGCTCAAGATCTTCATAGTGATCACAATCAACCGGAGGGCGCGTCAACTCACCGTTCTTGGTTTTGTAACCTACGCAAACATTAATGGTTTCTAGACCATCAAGCACATCAAGCTTCGTCAAGCAGATGCCTGAGACACTGTTAATTTGAATGGCGTGCCTAAGTGCAACCGCATCAAACCAACCACATCGACGAGCTCTGCCTGTGGTTGCACCAAATTCATGACCTTTCTTAGCAAGGTGAGCGCCTTGATCACAAAACAGCTCTGTTGGGAATGGGCCAGAACCCACACGAGTCGTATAGGCTTTAGTAATACCTAGAATATAATCAAGGTACATAGGACCAAAACCACTACCGGTTGCCGTTCCACCTGCAGTTGTATTAGAAGACGTCACAAACGGGTAAGTGCCGTGATCTATATCTAGCAATGAGCCTTGCGCACCCTCAAATAAGATATTCTCGCCCTTTTTACGGTAATTGTGCAGTTCATCAACCACATCTACCGCCATTGGCAGAATTTGCTTAGCCATTTCAAGGGTATCATCTAATGTCTTTTGAAAATCGACAGGCTCAACTTTGTAATAATTTTCTAGAACAAAGTTGTGGTACTCCATTACTTCACGGAGCTTTTCAGCGAAACGTTCTTTATTACAAAGATCAACTAAGCGAATACCTCTTCGTGATACTTTGTCCTCGTAGGCTGGACCAATACCACGGCCAGTGGTACCAATTTTGTTATTACCTAGTGCACTTTCACGCGCAATATCTAACGCAACGTGATAAGGCAAAATAAGCGGGCAAGATAAGCTTATTTGTAAACGCTCTCTAACAGGAACACCCTTTGCCTCAAGCTCACCCATCTCTTTCAATAGAGCTTCAGGTGAAAGAACAACGCCGTTTCCGATTAAGCAAGTTACATTTTCACGCAAAACACCTGATGGTATAAGGTGCAAAACCGTTTTTTCGCCATCAATTACCAGCGTATGGCCTGCATTATGACCACCCTGAAAGCGAGCTACAGCAGCAACCTGTTCAGTTAACAGGTCAACTATTTTACCCTTACCTTCGTCACCCCATTGGGTGCCCAAAATGACTACATTTTTGCCCATCGTATATATACTCTGTTAAAACAAATACAGTGTTAAAGCGGAATTGTCGTTATATTTATTTGGCTTTCAAGTTAATAAGCTCGTAAATCAATTAAATATGGACTCAATTCCCATTCATTTCGTTCAAGATGAAAATCGTATCGGTAGTACCGTTAATTATATCGGTTTAACGACCCAAGTATCACTCTCTTTAACCAATTCTCTATCGCACCCAAGCTGAGCGGCATCATTGCTATCGCTTTCTACAGAAAGTGACTGCACAACCTTTTCGGTTTGTCGCAAGCGATCAATTGCATCCCAAAGCGTAATATCGTCACTAAAAGGCGCCAATATGCCTTTTTTATTTTCAATACCATCTGGGGACGCAAGCATGGCTAATATTTTCAAATCAGCACTAAAACCTGTTGCAGAGCGCTCACTACCAAACTCTTTACCTATCGCGTCATATCGTCCGCCTTTAGCAACCGCATGACCATAACCAGGGTAATACGCCGCAAAGACTAAACCTGTATGGTAGTTATAGCCGCGTAATTCACAGAAATCGAAGCCTAGCTCTATATTCGGGTAACGCTGCTGTAACTGGTCGATAATTGACTCTAACTGCTCAACGGCATTGAGTACGTCTTTGGACGCACCAGTAACTATCGATTTAATATTCTTGATCGCTTCAATACCACCCGACGCATTAGTCAGTTGCAATAGCATTTTTGCAACAGCCGCATTACCAACGTCGCCAGATAAAAGCTCTTCGAGTTCGGGAATCGATTTTCTACGAATCGCATCAAAAATAGCTAGCTCGGTATCTCGCTCAAAACCTGCCTCGCTAATCAACCCTCTATAGATTCCCACATGAGCAAGATCAACGTGAACCTTTTCAAGCCCTGCCAAATTAAGCGTATTGAGCATTAAAGAAATAACTTCAACGTCAGCCGCTAGTGAGGCTTCACCAAACAACTCACATCCTATTTGGATAGGACAACGATTAGTCAGAAGGTGCGCTGGACGCGCATGAATAACCGCATCGGCATAACATAGTCGGGTTACGCCCTGCTCTCTTAAACTATGAGCATCAATTCTAGCGGCTTGCGGAGTAATGTCGGCGCGTATCCCCATCAGTCTACCGGATAACTGATCGGTCACTTTTAGCGTTTGAAGGTTAAGGTCGTTTCCTGTTCCAGTTAAGAGTGACTCGAGAAACTCAATCATCGGTGGACTAATGAGTTCGTAACCCCAGTTAGATATGTTATCTAACAACCGTCTTCGTAACTGCTCAACAACCCTTGCATTGGGAGGTAATAATTCATCTACGCCATCGGGAAGCAACCAGCGATCTGATACTGTCATTTTTACGCCTGTCAGAATCTATTCAAAGTACATTTTGTAAGTACATTTTGAGTATGCACTTATTAAATTAATGTGTTGCGATATGATCAATGCACCAGGTAGAGCAACCCCGTACCTAATAACATACTTATCAACCCCATGACTCTCATCGAACGATTATCGATTTGAGCCAAGGTTTGAACCATATTCTTCCATCGCTGAGGGTACAAAAATGGAATAATTCCCTCAATAACCAAAAGCATACTGAAGGCAATACCGATTTCTTGCCACATCAAGCGATCCACCACATTAAGGGTCTAGCCTAAAAATAAGTTTGACCTAAATGATCTCAACCATAAAAACGATCATTTAATCATCAAGTGGGCGATTCTACCCTTTTCTTGCACACAAAAAAACCGGGGAATTAGTCCGCTAATGCCCCGGTCTTATTTTTACGCTATTTTACCAGACTTTTATTTCTTTTTCCCTTGAGATTGATTCAAGTATTTAAGAAAGTCGCTATCTGGGTCAACCACAAGTATGTCGCTCTTGTTAGAGAATGCACTCTCATATGCAGTCAAGCTTCTATAAAAAGAGTAAAACTCAGCATTTTGGCTATAAGCATCAGCATAAATTTGCGCTGCAATCTCATCACCTTCACCGCGCGTCACTTCAGACTCTCGATAAGCTTCCGCTTCAACGACTATTTTTTGGCGATCAGCATCAGCTTTAATCCCTTCTGCTAGCTCACGGCCTTTCGAACGGTGCTCTTGAGCTTCTTTTTCTCTTTCACTTCTCATACGACGATATACATCGCTGCTGACAGTTTTAGGAAGGTCGATACCCTTGATACGAATGTCTACGATTTTAATCCCAAACTCTTCAGCCATTACTGAGTTCATGGCTTTGGTTAGCTCAATCATCAACTCATCACGCTGGCCAGAAATCACTTCATGCATAGTTCGAATACCGAACTGATCACGCAGGCCGTTATCAATTCGAGAGGAAAGCAACATCACGGCTCGGGTTTCATCACCTGAAGTACTCTTATAGTACTTGGCTACATCATTAACCTGCCAAGTAACAAAAGAATCTACCACTAAAGGCTTTTGCTCAATCGTCAAATACTCACGAGCAGGTGCATCTAGCGTCAGAATTCGTACATCAAATTTTCTTATTTCATCAATAATTGGGGCTTTAAAATGGAGCCCAGGCTGAATTTCATTCTCAACCAACTCACCAAAACGTAGCCTAACACCACTTTGAGTTTCGGGTACCACATAAATAGAAGCAGAGCCTATAAGGAGTACGATTAAGGCAACAACTATAATGCCAATAGCTTTAGGACTCATTATTCTCTCCCTCTTCTAGTCGTGTTATCAGACTGTCTAGTACGTAGCTCTTGCAGTACTCGATCAGTTAAGCTTCCTATTTCATCACTATTCAAGCGGCCCGACCCTGCGGAACCTGAAACAGAAGCAGAACCCGATACTGTAGGACTACTCGACATCATCTTATCTAATGGCAAATACATCATGTTATTGCCACCTTCAACATCGACTAACACCTTGCTACTTTTACTCATAACACGTTGCATGGTATCGATATAGAGACGCTCTCTAGTGACGTCTGGTGCTTTATCGTAAACAGACAACAACTTAAGGAATCGAGAAGTATCACCCTTTGCCCGCGCTATAACTTCTTCTTTATATGCGCTAGCTTCTTCAAGTATACGCTGAGCCATACCACGCGCTTCAGGTACCACTTTATTGCGATACGCTTCAGCTTCTGCCTTCACTCGTTGCTCATCTTCTTTAGCTCGCTGAACATCCTGAAACGCATCTTGAACCTCCGCAGGCGCCTGAGTGCTTTCTATGTTCACCTTACTGACTTGCAGACCTGAGTGGTAGAAATCCATAGACTTCTGCAAACGCTCTTGAGTACGAACCGCTAACACAGACCGCCCTTCGGTCAATACTTGATGCAATTCTGCACTACCCACTTCATGTCGAAGCGCTGCGTCGGTCGCGTAGTCTAAGGTTCGTTCGGCATTACGAATATCAAGCACAAACGCCTTAGGATCTTTGACGACATATTGAACCGCTAAGTTAATCTCAACGATGTTTTCATCTTCAGTCAACATATGTCCACGAGTGGCCGCTGAACGAACACGCGTAACATCTACTTTTTCGACACGGTCTACCAATGGCAGTTTAAACTGCAAACCTGGGCCTAATGTTTCTGAGTACTTGCCGAATCGCAGTACAACGGCTCTTTCTCGTTCGTCAACGGTGTAGACAGATTCAACCGCTAAGAGAATAAGTAAACCTATAATGACGATAACGAAAATCCCGCCAAATGCGGCACCCGATCCATTACCACTACCGCTAGAACCAGAGTCTCCTGAGCCATTTGGTTTACCACCAAATAACTTATTCAACTTTTCCATTCCTTTTTTTAGCGCTTCGTCTAGATCTGGTGGCCCTTGATCATTGCCGCGATTTCCGCCGCCCCAAGGATCTTTGTCATTTCGATTACCACCCGGCTCATTCCAGGCCATAAGACTCTCCGTTAATTGAATTCTAAAGTTAAAATAAAGACCGTTGATAGCCTTACGGTTTTACGGCGAGAAAATCAAAAAGCTCAACTCTCGCTTACCGAAGCCTAAATAAATCCTCACCACATGTATTAGCACGAATAATATTGATCTTAATCCAATACAGCAAGTTACAAAATTGAAATTTAGCTTTTCTGGTCAATCTACCTGAGGTTCATATTCCTGAAAAACTAATTCACTTTCACTCATCTCAGCTCGACGCAGTAGCTGATTGAAGTCTTGCCGCTGTATGCGTATTTCTAGACAAGCTTGACCACTCTCCGTAAATGTTTCGGCAACAACTGCACCCGCCTCATAAAATAATGCTCTTAATCGCCCTTGCTTACTTTCAATCAGTAAGCGCTGATGAATCAGATCTTCTGCCATCAACTCAGCAACAGAATCAAGAAGCAACTCTATGCCGTCTCCAGTGTTTGCAGAAACCCAAACGCGACTAGGCCTACCTTCCTCATCTCGGTCAACCCTAGGTTGGCGACCCTCTAACAAGTCAAGCTTGTTATACACCTGAAGTACCTGAATTTCATGAGCACCAATTTCTTCAAGCACAAGTTTAACCTGCTCTATATTTTCGAGACGGTTATCATCGTCACAGTCGATCACATGCAGCAGCAAATTTGCACTGCAGGTTTCTTCAAGTGTCGCTCTAAAAGACTCCACCAACTTATGGGGTAAGTGCCTAATAAACCCCACTGTATCGACCAGTATAACGGGGCCAACATCGGGCAGTTCTACCCGCCGCAGCGTTGGGTCTAACGTTGCAAACAATAAGTCTGCCGCATAGACACTCGATTCAGTTATACGGTTAAATAGTGTCGATTTGCCTGCGTTGGTATAACCAACCAAGGAAATAGTCGGTATATCTGCACGTACACGCGCACGCCTACCCTGGTCTCGCTGTTTACGAACCTTATCTAAGCGCTTATTAATTGATTTAATTCTGGCTCTCAGTAGGCGGCGATCAGTTTCAAGCTGGGTCTCACCCGGCCCCCGCATACCAATCCCCCCTTTCTGTCTTTCTAGGTGGGTCCAGCCTCGAATCAAACGCGTAGACATATGCTCAAGCTGAGCTAACTCAACTTGAAGCTTACCTTCGTGAGTTCTTGCTCGTTGAGCAAAAATATCAAGAATAACCCCTGTACGATCTATAACTCGACATTGCAGAGCTGCTTCTATATTACGTTCTTGGCTTGGTGATAACGAATGATTAAAAAGAACAACGTCAGCATCGTAAATTTCGACGGCTTGACGCACCTCCTCAAGCTTTCCTTCGCCCACGAAATATCGTGGACTAGGATGTCCTCTTGAACCCTCAATTAAAGTCATCGGCTCTACACCCGCTGACCTGACTAATTCTTTAAACTCTTGAGGGTCTTCGCGCTCACGATCGGACGTAAAATCCAGGTGAACCAATACCGCTCGTTCACCCGTATCCGGACGTTCAAACAAATTGATTATTTCCTATTTTAGGTGTTTCCTTCGCCTTCTTCAGCTGGGTTTGCTGGAGCTAAGCGAACATTTCTAGCGGGAACAACCGTAGAAATTGCATGTTTATAAACCATCTGACTCACAGTGTTCTTCAACAAAATAACGAACTGGTCAAATGACTCTATTTGTCCTTGTAATTTAATGCCGTTCACCAGGAAAATGGATACTGGAATGCGCTCCTTGCGCAATGCATTTAAATAAGGGTCTTGTAGTGAGTGCCCTTTCGACATCTCTAATCTCCTGTTTTTATGTTTAATTCTTCCTTCAGTCTGCAAAAGACAAACTAAAATTGTTTAAAGCGTTTCAAGTTATAATACTAAATGGTGGCAGAGTGTACTATTTTCAATACCTTGGCAAGCAATTCCGGATCTTCTGACTCAAACCAATTCAAATTTGGCCATCGCCTCAACCAAGTTATTTGTCTCTTTGCTAGCTGTCGAGTTGCAATAACGCCGCGCTCAACCATTTCATCATAGCTGAGTTTTCCGTCTAGGTACTCCCAAACTTGCCTATAACCCACACATCGCATAGAGGGCATTGATAAATTCAGTTTGCCAGATTGATGCAGCCCCTCAACCTCTTCAACAAAACCGTTATTTAACATCTGTTTAAATCGTAGCGCAATTCTTTCGTGGAGAGTGGAGCGTTCTTTTGGTGATACTGCAATATTTATCGCATTATACGATAAAGCACTAAAAGTGTCGCTCTCCCAATTAGTGTAATGCGCTTCGATATTCTGTCCAGTTTCTTGCTTTTCTTTTAACGCGGCTTGATCTGCCCAAAAATCTGTTAATGTCTTGCCTGATATTTCAAAAACCTCAAGTGCTCGCTGCAAGCGCTGTGGATCATTCGGGTGTATTCGATCGGCCGAAACGGGGTCTATCTTTGCCAGCTTTTGGTGCATGTACCCCCACCCTTTTTCGTTGGCTTCATCCAACAATTTCTGTCTTATGACGGGATCTGCAGAGGGTAGCGTTGCAAGCCCTTGATCCAACGCCTTAAAGTACATCATTGTCCCCCCCACGAGTAAAGGGATACGGCCTTTTTCGATAATAGCCGCCATCTCTTTAAGCGCATCCTCTCTAAATTGTGCAGCGGAGTATGATCCTGCTGGGTCGCAGACATTAATCAAACGATGAGGTGCCTCTTTTAATACCTCCGCTTCCGGCTTGGCTGTACCAATATCCATCCCCCGATACACCAATGCTGAGTCCACACTAATGATATCGCACGGCAACGCTTTAGTGAGTGCAACCGCTAAATCTGTTTTACCTGATGCGGTTGGCCCCATAAGGTAAATAACCAGAGGCTTTTTGTTTTGATCAGTGCTACTCATTAACGCCCTCGCAGGAAGAGTTTATCGAGCTCAGACATGGTGACTAACGTCCATGTTGGACGCCCATGATTACACTGGCCACTACGCTCTGTCGCCTCCATATCGCGAAGTAATGCATTCATTTCTGGAATTGTTAACTGCCTGTTTGCTCGCACTGAGCCGTGGCAAGCCATTGTGCCCATCATTTCATTCGCGAGCGCCTCCACCCGATCACTCGTGCCGTGCTCGGTGACGTCCGAGATCACATCTCTAACGAGCTGCTCACTATCCGCATCTCGTAAAAAAGCAGGCACTTGCCGAACAACGAGTGACTCAGGCCCAATACGCTCAATCTGCAACCCTAACTTGAGAAAGGCATCTTTAAACTCTTCTGCAACTGAAGCCTCTCGCTGGCTAACTGCGATAGTCACAGGCACCAACAGCGGCTGAGCTTTAACCCCTTGTGCATAATACGCCTGCTTCATTCGCTCATAGGTAATACGCTCGTGAGCAGCATGCATATCGACCACAATCATCCCTTTTGAGCTTTGGGATAAAATGTAAATACCGTGTAGTTGGGCAATAGCATATCCCAAAGGCGGTTCAAGCTGATCAGGGTCGGCCATTTCTTGCGAATATTGCACTTGAGAAGGCAACCCTTGAGATGTCGCCCCCACACCATTAGCTGAATTATTAACAGGATGAAGCGCGCCATAGCCAGATATCTGATCTTGTATTTGGGATGCCGTAACAGAATCCCTTAATGGCATCGCTGACTGCGCACCATAGGACGGCATCATCGCCCCCGCCTCAGTCATTGAAACAGCACCCTGACCTGAGCCGGGGATCAACGACCCGGGTGTAACACCCGCAGAACTCTCAAGATGCCCTGCATTATTTAAATTCATGCGATCATCAGGCCTAACATCTGCTAATGCTTTATGCAGACTTCGAAAGATAAAGTCGTGAACTAAACGACCATCTCGAAACCGAACTTCATGCTTAGTAGGGTGCACATTCACATCAACATTAGCAGGATCAAGCTCTAAATAGAGTACAAAAGCCGAGTGCCGCCCATGATAAAGCACATCACGATAAGCCTGTTTAACCGCATGGGCCACCAGTCGATCACGTATTACTCGCCCATTAACAAAAAAATACTGAAGATCAGCCTGACTTCTAGAAAACGTCGGCAGTGCAACCCACCCCCAAAGCTTCAACCCTGATGCATCAACATCAATAACCACCGAGTTTTCCATAAACTGCGAGCCACACAAGGCTGCTATTCGGCGCTCTTTATCTTGCATTGAAGCCGCTGGGCGGAGTGAATGAATGGTACGTTGATTATGACGAAGCGAAAAGCCGACTTCAAAACGGCTGAGCGCTTGTCGCTTAACAACCTCTTCAAGGTGTCCAAACTCAGTCTTTTCTGTTCTAAGAAATTTGCGCCTAGCAGGTGTATTAAAAAAAAGGTCTCGCACCTCGACCGTTGCGCCTTCTGGGTGAGCAGCTGGGCTTACTTTGGCGTCCATATCCCGACCTTCTGCTTCTACTTTCCACGCACCTTCAGCACTTGCTTCTTGCTGAATAAGCGGAGCAGCATCTTCTGCAGAAACATTGCTACCATTTGCACGAGGACGGGATGTCAGTGATAGCCGCGAAACAGAGCTAATACTCGCTAGCGCCTCTCCACGAAACCCTAGCGTAGCCACCGCCTCTAAGTCATCTAGCGTATCTATTTTGCTGGTTGCATGCCGACTTAGCGCCAGCGGCAGGTCATCTTGTGCGATGCCCGTACCGTTATCTCGAATTCTAATGAGTTTGATACCGCCATTTTCAACCTCGATATCAACCCTACGCGCCCCTGCGTCCAAAGAGTTTTCTAACAGTTCTTTTACAACTGATGCCGGCCGTTCGACCACTTCCCCTGCCGCTATCTGGTTAGCCAAACGGGGAGATAATTTATGTATTCGACTCATTATGGGTAATATATCCTACGCCGCTTCACACGGCGTATTGAAAATTTAAGATGCGGGAATACGAATGACTTGACCAATTTTTACATGATCTGATCGCAAACTGTTCTCTTTTCTTAATTGACTAACAGTAACCTGGTTGCGTTTCGCTATCCCCGAAAGGGTATCCCCTCGTTGAATTTTATACTGCTTCGGACTATTAGCCTGCCCGCTGTATTGCTGATAAGAGAGTAATGTTCCAGGCGGGGGCGTTGTTTTAAAGTGCGTATCCAACCCCCGATAAATCGCATTTGCCATTTTCTTCTGATACTTTCTAGTTTTCAAGCGACTAGCCTCAACAGGATTCGATATAAAACCAGTCTCAACCAAAATTGACGGAATATCTGGGGATTTAAGCACCACAAAGCCTGCTTGCTCAACGCGTTTCTTATGCAACCGCGTCATTCCGCCCATGGCTTTCAATACATGATTCCCCACCCCTAGACTGGCATTCAAGCTTGCTGTCATCGACAAATCAAGCAACACACCCGCTAGCACATCATCTTTGTCATCCAGACTAACGCCTCCCACACCACCAATTAAATCGGCACTATTCTCTTTTTGTGCAAGCCAACGAGCAGCTTCACTGGTTGCACCGCGCTTAGACAGTGCATATACTGAGGCGCCACTTGCCTGAGGCTTATTAAAAGCATCAGCATGTATCGACACTAACAAATCTGCATTGTGCTTTCTTGCAACCCCTGTACGCTGCCGAAGCCCCACATAGTAATCACCATCACGCGTCATTTCTGCCTTCATACCCCGCTGACTACCTACCAGTGCTTTCAACTCCTTTGATATTGCCAGTACAACATCTTTTTCTCTCACTCTTCCTGGACCAAGCGCGCCAGGATCTTCACCTCCATGCCCAGCATCTATGACTACGACAATATCTCTTTTCTGATGCTGACTATCAACCGATCGCACGACTTTAGGTGCTTGTTGTGTTTTCTCATGCTCATATAGATCAATAACCAATCGGTTACCATACTGCTCATTCGGCTTTAATAAAAAGCTTTTTGGTTCTACCTGTCTTGCTACATCAAGTACAACTCGCAAATCACGTTTATTTCTAACCGCCGAGCGAATTCGCTTAATTGGACTTCCCGCCAACGGCAAGTCAGACAAGTCGGTGAGCAGTTTAACGTTACTCATATCCACTACAATTCGATTCGGGCTACTCATGCTAAATAGCGTGTGCTCAACCCCAGAGGTGATCTCAAAAACCAACCGAGTGTGATCGGGTGCAGGCCAAACCCTTGCATTAGTAACATTTGCAGCATGCGAAACAGAGACAATGCCTAGCCATAACACGCCTAGTATCACTATAAAATATGCACTTGTTTTATGTTTACGTGCACTCATCAACTTCACACCACTTAACAACAAAACATACAACCTTATGTCAGACCTTCAGTAAGCCGCACAGCAATCGCTTCACCATGCACTGTATTAGTTTTCCAACGCACTACTCGCCCCACCCCATCTAAGGCAAACATCACCTCAATATCAGCTTTAGGCAAAATCCCCTTCCCTTTTTCTGGCCATTCAATAATAACCAACGCCTGCTCATCTAAGTAATCCCTTATCCCCATAAACTCAAGCTCTTCCGGGTCGCCCAATCGATAAAGATCAAAGTGATAAACCATCCCCTCTTTCAGCTCATAAGGTTCGACCAGTGTGTAGGTAGGGCTTTTAACGGTTCCTTGATGGCCAAGTGCATTCAACACGCCTCGGCACATCGTTGTTTTACCCATACCAAGGTCACCATGCAAAAAAATGATCCCTGAGCCTGCACACGCTTTTGCCAAACATCCACCAAACGCAATAGTTTCAGCTTCACTTTCTAATATCGCACTGTGCCTATCTTGACCTAGCTTTACATCACCTAACAACAGATCAACCCTACCTTTACTTAAAATTTCATTTTAATGCGTGCATTCTAACAGTTCAAAGCCCAATAAATGAACGTTATTCATTTATTTCAATACGATTAATCACTTGTCATACCACCCTCAATAATTGAGGTATTGCAGCCAACACATCCGAAGCCAACAAACTATATTCACCTACCGATAAGCGTGCCAGATTTGCCGACTCACCATGCAATGTTACCGCTGCAGGCCCTACCATCATCGAGTCGATATTCTTTTGCGCAAGCAAGCCACCTAATATGCCGCTTAATACATCCCCCATGCCACCGCTTGCCATACCAGGGTTACCCGTATTAGCTAACCAAGTCGCCTTTTCATTCCCTTGTGGCTCTACAGCAATTAATGTCCCCGCCCCCTTGAGTATGATGGTTCCACCATATTTCTGTTGCAATTCAGTCGCCGCCTGAAACCGGTTTCGCTCAATCGTTTCAATTGAGCAGTTTAACAGCCTAGCAGCTTCTCCTGGATGGGGCGTTAATATCCAGTTATGCCGTGATTCAGGGTTCAACTTAGCTAACAGATTTAACGCGTCAGCATCCACAATCATCGGTTTATTAGTATGCATCACCGCTTGAAATAGCTGCTGACCCCAAGCCGCTTGACCCAATCCCGGACCGATTACAACAACATCAACACCATCAATCATACTTCCAAGATATTGGGCAATATCGATACCTTGAGCCATAATTTCAGGTTGGCGCGCGATAAACGCTGAAACATGGGCTGGTCGAGTCGCCACATATACCAAACCTGCTCCCACACGGCATGCAGCTTCAGCTGCCATTAGCGCAGCACCTGCCATCCCATGATCACCGCCAATGACAAGCACACGGCCATAAATGCCTTTATGAGCGGCTCTCTGCCGTTTGGGTAATTTAGCCTCAAACTCACGCCAGTCCGCCCTTAAGCAGCAGGGATTAATTCGCGTTAAGACGGTTTCAGGAACCCCTAGCGAGTCATATTTCAACACTCCCACTACGTTAGGCCCTTCGCCTGTTAATAACCCTTGCTTTAGGCCAATAAACGTTATGGTGCGTTGAGCCTTAACGGCGCACCCCAGCACTCGCCCTGTATCACTACAAAGCCCTGACGGAATATCAACCGCAAAAACAGGCCTGCCTAACAAGTTAATCGCACTGATAGCACTCGCATAGCCACCCCGTACATCACCTATCAACCCAGTACCCAGTAGACAATCAACTATGAGCGCCCCTTGAACCTGTAGACCCACCTGCCAAGCCATAATAGTGAGCGATGAAAATACATCCAGCTGCTGCAACCAAGCCCAAGCCTCAGCGGCTTCGCCGCTTAACGACTCCGTATCCGCCAACAAAATAACCTCGACAGAGAGCCCTTTTTGGGCTGCCAAGCCCGCAATAACAAGCCCATCGCCACCATTATTGCCACCTCCACAAAAAACCGACAAAGACGGCGTCTCCGGCCATAGACGCAGCATCATACGAAAAGCAGCCTTACCCGCTTGCTTCATCAAATCAAACCCATTAATCGGCATGGTCTCCATGGCCAGTCGATCGAGTGCTCGCACCTGCTTAGCCGTGTACAGCTCTCGAGGAAGAGCCTTATCTTCAAAAGGCGATAATGGCGATTTTAACGCTCTATTCATATCGTAAACTGTCGTATAATACTCAACCAAGTTAACTTATTGATTCAATTGAAACCCTGAACCAATAGCCGAAAAAAATACTAATACTGTTAAGGATAAGATAATAAACTGCTTAAAGATTACCCTTTAGACTACTGTTAATAATAGCAAACAGTAAGAAAAAGATCATTTTATAAACAATTTTTAATATAAAGGATAAAACCCGTTGAATATACCTCCAACCACACCCACGGCCCGCGAAAAGAACCCGTCAGATGACGAGTTTCAATCGCTTGCTGCAAATATAAAGGCGTGGGCGCGAGAGTTAGGCTTTCAACAAGTCGGCATTACGGACGTTGACCCAGGGGAGCATGAACAACGCTTCATTCAATGGTTGGAAAATAAGTACCAAGGCGATATGGATTACATGGGCAAGCACGGCAGCAAGCGCTATCACCCAGACCAACTCGTCGAAGAAACCTCGCGTGTTATTTCACTTCGAATGGACTACCTGCCGGAAGATAGCAGGATGATTGAAGTCTTAAAAGATAAGAACAAAGGCTATATTTCTCGGTATACGTTAGGACGCGATTATCACAAGCTTATTCGAAAAAGACTTAACCTACTCACACAAAAAATTAACGAGGCCATGTCTGGCTTTTACTTTCGGGCGTTTGTTGACAGCGCGCCAGTACTAGAGCGGGCATTTGCCCAAAAAAGCGGGCTCGGTTGGTTTGGAAAAAGCTCGATGATCATCAATCGCCAAGCCGGTACTTATTTTTTCCTGGGCGAGATATTTACCAACATCCCACTGCCTCTAGACCCGCCCTACGAGAAAGATCACTGCGGGCAGTGCACGGAATGCCTCGACAAGTGCCCTACTAATGCATTTGTATCACCCTATGTTCTAGATGCTCGACGCTGTATATCTTATTTAACTATCGAATTAAAAGGGGCTATTCCTGAAGAGTTAAGGCCCATGATGGGGAATCGCATTTTTGGTTGTGATGACTGCCAGCTTGTATGCCCGTGGAACCGATTCTCAAAATCATCTCAAGAAACTGATTTTACGCCTCGACACCAATTCACAGCCCCCGATCTTATTGACCTATTTAACTGGGATGAACCTACATTCCTTAAACTTACAGAAGGGTCTGCTATTCGCCGTGCAGGCTACGAAAGCTGGTTACGGAATATCGCGATTGCCCTCGGCAATGCACCTAGTTCAGAAAAAATTATTAATGCGCTAAAAGAAAAACAAGATCACCCATCCAATATCGTTAAAGAGCATGTCGAATGGGCACTGAAGCAGCATGAAAGTAAATTACAGCTTATCGATATTACACCTAAAGCTTAAAAAAGTGCTCACGATAATGGTGCAACTCACCAATAGACTCACGGATATCATCAAGGGCTAAGTGAACACCTTTCTTTTTAAAGCTGCTAGCCACCTCTGGTTTCCAACGCCGTGCTAACTCTTTAACCGTACTAACATCTAGATTTCGATAATGAAAAAAAGCCTCAAGCTCTTTCATATACTTCACTAAGAACCGACGATCCTGCCCAATACTATTACCACAAAGCGGTGAAACACCTTTATCGACGTAATGTGCGATGAATTCAATCGTTTGTCGCTCTGCTTCAGCCTCGCTCACCCGACTCTCTTTAACCCGCTGCGTCAATCCAGTAGCACCGTGTGTTTTGGTACACCACTCATCCATCTGAGCCAAGACGCTATCTGGCTGATGCACGGCAATTACAGGACCTTCGGCCAATATATTTAAATCTGCATCGGTGATAATGGTTGCTATCTCAATGATGCGATCAACGTCTGGCTCTAAGCCCGTCATTTCTAGGTCAATCCACACTAAATTTTCATTTCTAGCCATAAAATTTCCTTTATCAGCCATCAAAAGCTGCTAATCATCTGTAAATCCAATATCATAGAGTCATATTAGCAGTTATTTACAGTGCTCCAAATAAAAGAAAGGTCTCTTAGAGAATATGGCCAAACGAAAGCTCAACAGACGACAGCAATGGCGTGTAGAAAAAGTACAAGAAGAACGTACGATTCGCGCCCAAAAACGCGAACGCGATATTAGCCGACAATTACAAGCAGGTGACTTAAGCGAAGAGCAAGAAGGGATCGTCATCGCCCATTTTGGCCAACTCCTGAATATTGAAGCGCTCGAAGGTGAAGACAAAGGCGAGATTCACAGCTGTCATGTTAGAGCTAATATTGAATCTCTAGTGACGGGCGATCGTGTTATTTGGCGTGCAGGAAAAGACCTCACCGGCGTCATTGAAGCCAGACTTGAACGACAAACCATTCTCCAACGCCCAGACAACTTCGGCAACCTTAAACCTGTTGCAGCCAACATTGACTACATTGTTATTGTCATTGCACCTGAACCCGAACCCTTTCAAGGCTTGGTAGATCGATACATTGTTGCCGCTGAAACTGTTGGCATTCCACCCGTCATTCTGCTTAACAAAACAGACTTGCTGACCGATGAAAACCGAAAACCCATTGATGACATGATGGCGCTATATGAGTCATTGGGCTATCACACAATAAGAGCCTCCGTTAAATCATCTACTGGGGATGATAGCAACAAAGGTATGTCTGAACTCCTAGATTGGCTCGACCAGCACACCAGCGTCTTTGTAGGTCAATCAGGCGTAGGTAAGTCATCGTTAATCCAAGCCCTACTACCCGAGCATGATATTAGAGTCGGCGCACTTTCTGAAAACACTCGTAAAGGCACCCACACGACCACCACCGCTAAGCTATTTCATTTGCCAAGCGGAGGTGATCTTGTCGACTCTCCAGGTATTCGAGAGTTTGGTTTGTGGCATATCGGAGAGCAAGAGCTGCTTGAGGGCTTTATTGAGTTTCGTCCGCACCTTGGATTTTGTCGCTTTAGGGACTGCCACCATGAAAAAGAACCTAAGTGCGCCATACTCGCAGCCGTTGAAAGCGGTGAAATTTCTGAAAGACGAATGGACAGCTACAGGCGTATTAAGCATGCAATAGCAGACCAAAATGCTAGAGGCTTGATGCTTAGGGATTAATTGCAGACATTGCTCTATTATAACGTGGTCGCGGCCTCGAGCCGCTTTTAAACGCGCGCAACCTAGCTTAAATGCCGTTATAAAAACGTCAGCCTAGCACAGCTCTGATCATACCTTACCAATCAACTTCATTAGGCTTAACCTCTTTAACATCATCAAACCAGCTACCCCCTTCTAGCTTTTGGGTGCTTTCTTTACTGCTAGTCCCCGCGTCTCTAACGCCAGCATTTCGAGCAAATTCATCTTCTGCTTTTCTATTTAACACAATAATAGCAATTCGACGATTAACAGCTGCATACGAGTCATTGGGATCAAATAAAACTGAAGATGCCAACCCCACCACGCGTGATATTTGCTCTTCGTCAACACCACCTGCAACAACAGCACGCCGAGCAGCGTTGGCTCTATCTGCCGACAGCTCCCAATTAGAGTACCCTTCACGCCCCGAAAATGGCAGGGCATCAGTATGCCCTGTGAGGCTAATTTTATTCGGTACCTGTGATATCGTTTTGCCTAGCTCAATCAGCAGATCTTCAGAATAAAATTTAAGTTCTGATTTACCACTATCAAACATCGGTCTTTTGGACTGATCAACTATTTGGATTCGTAACCCTTCGGGCGTGATATCCAGTAAAAGTTGGTCTTTAAACTCTCTAAGCGTTTTGTTTTGATCAATTTTATCTTGCAGCGTCATCATAAGAGTTTGCAGGCGTTCTTCTTCAATCGTATCTGCTAGTTGCGTAATCTCTTCATCTTCAAACTGAATATCAGCATCCTGCTGATCTGCAGAAGACGAACGAACCACCGATGCACTGCCGTCTAAATCAATAGGATTGGGACTGCCACCTTCAACAAACCCTATTGGGTCTTTAAAATAGCCCTCTATCGCTTCTTTCTGTTCAGGGCTAGTCGTCGCAGTCAGCCACAGCACCAAAAAAAACGCCATCATAGCCGTTGCAAAATCAGCAAATGCAACTTTCCAGGCACCACCATGATGCCCGCTTTTTTTAACAATCTTTCTAACAATTATAGGAGGACGATCTTCCACTCTTACACCCTAATTTGTTGCATGAGGTTTATGTCGCCCCTAATTAACGAGACTTTACGTGATCATTAAGCTCTTGAAACTTAGGCCTAACATCAAAAAACAGCACCTTTCGGCCAAACTCAACAGCCATCTGAGGCGCCATTCCACCCATCGTAGCCAGAATACTCACCTTAATGCACTCAAGCGCCTTTACCTCGGCATGAACCATATGCTCCATCAAAGAAGACATAGGGCCTACAAAACCATAAGCCAATAAAATCCCGAGAAACGTACCGACCAGTGCTGCCGCTACGTGAGTACCAATCATTTCTGGAGGACCACCAAGAGACCCCATAGTAATAACAATACCCAACACCGCCGCCACAATACCAAACCCTGGAAGCGCATCTGCGACCTTTTGCAGTGCGTGAGCCGGTTCTTCAAGTTCTGTCTGGCGCGTCTCTATTTCAAGATCCATTAGACCTTCGAGCTCATGAGAGGCCATATTACCGGTACTAATAATTCTCAAATAGTCAGTAATATATTCAATGACCGCAGGCATTTTTAGAATAGCGGGGTAACGGGTAAATATTTCACTTCCATGAGGATCATCTACATCAGCCTCAATCGACATTACGCCTTGTTTACGGGATTTATCAAATATGTCGTAGAGTAGGCTTAGCAAATCAATATACATTGCTTTATTAAATTTTGACCCCGTCACTAAAGACGGTAATGAGGCAAACACAGCTTTAATCGTATGCACAGAGTTTGATACCACGAATGCACCAAAGGCAGCACCACCAATAATCAATATCTCAAAGGGCTGCCAAAGTGCCGCGATCTCCCCATGTGACAACACATAGCCACCCAATACGCTAGCCAGTACGATGATAAAACCAATAATTAACGCCATAAATATAAACCAAAAAAATGAACAATAAATACAGTATGTTATTCCAATAACGTTAAATAGCCATTTAAAAACAGTAGTCTTTTTGTACACCAGCAGAATATTTCAATCTACCACTACTAATTTGTACCGTTTTGGCTATTTCATACTATAGTTAGTTAAGATCATTTTTAATCATTTAACAAATACTTATGAATAAATCAGACACATTTTCCGGCGCCAAAGAGTGGTCAGAATTTCTTTCGGTGCAAGTACTGCCGATTGGCCCTATTGTTGGAAAACAAATATTACAAACATTATCGACACACGAACTCCCCTATAAAAAATTAGCGGAACTGGCGAATAATGATCCGGTTTTCTGTTACCACATTATCAGCAAAGCCAACCAAAATAAGGAAGAGAAAGCCCCATATAGCAAGAACCTAGAGCACGCTATCAGCATGATAGGCACTGAGCAACTGAAACAAATAACGTTATCACTGCCTACCCAAGGACCAAAACCAAGCAACACTCAGCAGCTATATTACGCTCGAGCCATAAACGCGAGCCTTCTTGCTTCGTATTTGGCGTACCATTTCTCCACTATTAAACAACCAAGCCAAGCCAAAGACAGCTATTGGGGAGCTCTTTTATGCGGAGTACCCATGTGGTACTTATGGGAGTTTGCAAGTACAAAAATGAAGCAAGTGCGTAAAGCGATGCATGTTGACTTTAAACCCTCAAAAGAAGCGGAAATAGATATTTTTGGGTGTACACTTCCAGCGATAGCAGAAGCGTTAGTCGAACACCTTAACCTGCCTCCCCTAACAAAAGCATGTTATATGGCAGAGAACCAATTAACGCCCAAGCAGTGGATTAAGGTAAGCCAACATGTTGACCAAAACGGGCGCCCGCGAAAGGTAGATGACAAAGACATTAAGCTCATTACCTCCCACCCATCATTTTCTATTACACTTGCAAACCTTTTAGCCTATTATGCTTCGCAAGACTGGTATTCAAAATCAACACTCAGGGTTCAAAAAGCCATTGCTGTATACTTGGGGGTGTCGTTACATCAAGTGGTTTCACTCACCCACCAATGTGCAATAGACATGTCGAGGGAACACCCTATGCCGGGCATTATGCTGCCCGCCGCAAAGCTGCTACTGCCACCAAGAGAGAAACAGAAAAAACAGCGACCAAGTCCGCAACAAAACACACCACCACACACTGATACACCTATATCTGTAGCACCTATACCAGAAGCACATTTAACCGTGGACAACACTGCACCCGCGCCCATCAATCCAGTTGAGCCAACAATCCAAACAAAATCAGAATCAAGTCACGTCGCTAAACAAGCGCCCAAAAAACAACCACGAATAAAATCCGAAAAAGAACTCATGCAAGAGGGAATGATGGAAGACAGCCAAATCGAACAAGCTCCACGCGGCGACAAAGCAGTATTCAATGAATTCACCAATATAATGCTTAAAAACCCAGACAATTTTGTTGATCTTCATGAACTCATGAACGCAGCAACACAATGCCTTTCTTACGGGCTAGGGCTAGAAAAGGCTATTGTTGCACTCATTAGCACCAATGAAACCCGCTTAAAAGCTTATTACAGCGTAGGAACGCGAGATTACCCAGAACTGAGCAGCTACCAAGAGTCTCTAACAAAGCCTAGCCTGTTTTCTAGGCTAATTGAAAAACCATCAAGCGTTTGGGTTAAACCAGACAGCAGTAAAAGCATTTGGGCGATGATTCCACCAGAGTTTAAGGTAGCGAGTGGCGCTAGAGAGTTCTTCCTAATGTCGATATTCATCAACAAAAAACCTGTCGCTATATTTTATGCCGATTCAGGGCATGAGAAGCGACTGCTAACAGATGAAGACTACAAACAGTTTAAATATATGTGCGGAGCGGCGACCCACTGCCTCCAATACTTAGCAGAAAAGCGAACAAAAAAAACGTAATTTACCACTAGAATCAGCCTTACAGGTGCAAGGTAAGCAGTAAAATCTGATAATATGACTCAACAGCAGTACTCATTAACCGTTTAAATTGATAGTTTCGCCTAGCAAGAGCTTTAAAGAATGGAAAATACCTCGCAGAACATCCCCTTATTACTTGAACCCGAACAACTTCAAGAAATGATCGGTGAGCCATCATTGCTCATTATCGATATTTGTAGCCCAACTCGCTATCAAGAAGGCCATATTGAAGGGGCTATCCATGTGTCTCCAGGGGAAACTCAGCTTGGCACCCCCCCCGCCCCTGGAAAGATGCCCACAGAAGAATCACTAGATCAACTGTTTAAACGGATAGGCCTAACCTCAGACAAGCATGTCATTGTTTATGACGACGAAGGGGGTGGCTGGGCAGGCCGATTTATCTGGCTACTCGATAGCATCGGACACACTCAATACTCTTACTTAAATGGCGGATACCTTGCTTGGAAAGATGAAGGAAGACCGTTAACACAAGTAGTCCACCCCACTCGACTCTCTAACTATACCGTTCGCCTTAACTATAACCATACAGCCTCACTAGAAGAGGTACTTGCTGCCATCACTGAAACATCGACAGTCATTTGGGATGCACGATCACCACAAGAATATCGTGGAGAAAAAGTACTCGCCGCTAAAAAAGGGCATATCCCAGGCGCAGCCAATCTTGAATGGACCGAAGCAATGGACCCTAAGCGGGCTCTGCGACTAAAAAATCAACAACAACTGCTAGAAACACTCACATTGCTCGGTATTACGACAGACAAAAAAGTGATCACCCATTGCCAAACACACCACCGCTCAGGGTTTACTTACTTGGTGGCAAAAATATTAGGATTCAGCGAAGTCAAAGCCTATGACGGCTCATGGTCTGAGTGGGGAAACCGACCCGAAACCCCTGTTGAACTATAGTGATGGACAAGTGCGATCAGTTCAAACTTGAGTTCTAGAGGTAAAGCAGTAGAATTGCACATTAATAACCTCTTTTTACTAACCCATTTTATTAACCCGATCTTACTCACTACAGGCAAACACGATTAATGCTCGATAACTTATTTGTTCTCAGTCAGTACCTAACCCCTCAGCATACGCTTTCTAGAACCGTAGGCATGCTAGCTGATTGCAAGCAACCGCAGATAAAAGATGCATTTATAAAGTGGTTTATTAATAGGTATCAAGTCAACATGGCTGAAGCCGCTAAAGAGAATCCTAGCGACTACCCTTGCTTTAACGACTTTTTTACTCGAGAGCTCAAACCAGGTCTACGCCCTCTTGCAGATGACAGTACACAAATATCTTGCCCTGTAGACGGAGCGATCAGCCAATTAGGTGATATCAACCACGGAAAAATATTCCAAGCAAAAGGTCAAGATTACAGTTTAATAGACCTTTTAGGAGGCGACGTTGCTCGTGCCAAACCCTTCATGGGCGGCAAGTTTGCAACAATTTATCTTGCACCTAAAGATTACCATCGTATCCACATGCCACTCGCCGGCACCCTGAGGGAAATGATTTACGTACCAGGAAAGTTATTTTCAGTAAACCCATTAACCGCAGAAAAAGTACCCGGCCTATTTGCGCGAAACGAGCGCTTAGTGGCTATTTTTGATACCGAACACGGGCCTATGGCTATGGTTTTAGTTGGCGCAATGATTGTTGCAGCCATTGAAACGGTTTGGTCTGGTCAAGTAGCGCCACCCGTAAGGCAGCTAAAAGTAACCGAGTATCCTGCAGAACCCACAAACCCCATCACACTTAATAAAGGGGATGAAATGGGTCGCTTTAAGCTCGGCTCAACGGTTGTGTTAGCGTTTCCTGAGAATATGGTCGAGTTTAAAGAAGAGCTAATGGCAGGGTCGGTCGTTAGAATGGGACAAGCATTCGGCAAACTACCAAACGCCTAATTACGCCCGCCCTACCGGAAATGCGATAACGTCATCAATTGATGACGTTTTTTGTATTACCATCTGCAAGCGATCCATGCCTAAAGCAACACCCGAGCATTTAATCAGTCCAGACTTTAGTGCCTCTATGAGGTGATGATCAATCGGTATTTCAGGTAACCCGTCTAACTTTCTAGCCTTATTATCAGCCTTAAAGCGGTGTAACTGCTCATCCGCATCAATTAACTCATCATATCCATTGGCCAGCTCTAAACCATTGGCATATAACTCAAATCTCTGCGCAAGCTTGATGCCATCAATCTCTTTAATGTTGGCTAAAGACGCCTGACTCGCGGGGTATTCAATCATAAAGACAGGCTTTTCACACCCCAACTTTGATTCAATACAATGAGTTAGCAATAAATCGAGACAGTCATCTCGCGAAAGGCCATCGCCTGAGATCCCTGTCTTTTGTTTTGCTAGTTGGAAGAGCGTTTGCTCATCAGCTCTGTGTGGGTCAATATTGAGATACTGTAGAAAGGCCTGCTGATAGGTGATGACATCAGGTTTATCTAACTTAGCAACAACAGAAAGGTAATCTGCCACCTCCGACATCAATTCCGATAAGCTAAAGCCGGGTCGGTACCACTCCAACATGGTAAATTCAGGATTGTGACGTATTCCTGACTCTCCATTTCTAAAAGACTTGGTGGTTTGGTAAATAGCACCCGAACCCGCCGCTAATAGACGCTTCATTGCAAACTCAGGAGATGTTTGCAGGAACATTTGTTTCGAACCTTGCTGATGGGGTAAATCAACTTGCGCCGAAACACTCGCTAAATGAAGATCTGTTGCCGTGGAATAAGATAAAAGGGGTGTCTCAACTTCTAGCACCGACCTTTCAGCAAAAAAACATCGGGTTGCAGCCAGTATGTCAGCTCGCAACCTTAACGCAGCAAGCTGACAACTAGGACGCCAACTCACTGAACTATCAACCAATTAACCCTTCGCTCTACTAACATATTCGCCAGTACGCGTGTCTAACTTCAGCACTTCGCCAATATTGACAAATAACGGTACGTTTACAACTGCCCCCGTCGAAAGAGTCGCCGGCTTAGTGCCGCCTTGAGCCGTATCACCTTTTAGCCCAGGGTCTGTCTCAACCACTTCAAGATCAACAAAGTTCGGAGGAGTAACCGAAAGCGGAGCACCATTATAAAGTGTCACTGCATACACTACTTGCTCTTTAAGCCATAGTTTACAATCACCCACCGCTGTTTCGTCTGCGCCATACTGCTCAAATGAGCCGTCTGTCAGCATGAAATGCCAGAACTCGCCATCAGAGTACAAATACTCCATATCAAGTTCAATAACGTCAGCACCTTCAAGTGATTCACCCGACTTAAATGTACGCTCCCAAACGCGCCCTGTTCTAAGGTTTCTCAACTTTACTCGGCTAAAGGCCTGCCCTTTACCAGGCTTTACGAACTCAACCTCAAGCATGGCGCACGGGTCGCCTTCAAGCATTACTTTAACACCTGATTTGAATTCATTGGTAGAATAGTTGGCCATTGTTCCTCACCGGTCTGTAATATTAACGATAAAATTTATGCGCACTATTTTTCTGTATTCAGATAACGCTCATAAACGTTGCTTATAAATGTTGTTATGGAAACTAGCTAATGATACCGCGAACCCTTGATGCTGTCGAAGTTCCTAGCTGGAAAGAAATACTTTCTAATGCAATTTCTTCGCCTAAACAGCTCTCAGATCACTTAAACATCCCAATTTCGAGCATTTCGAGTAATGCCAACAATGATTTTAAGCTATTTGTACCCGAGCCTTACTTGCAGAGAATAGAAAAAGGTAACATCGATGACCCACTGTTAAAACAAGTTTTACCCGACCATCAGGAGGCTATATCACCGCCAGATTATTCAAAAGACCCGCTATCTGAAGATACGTATAATGCCATACCAGGGCTCATACACAAATATAAGAGCCGAGTACTATTGGTTTCAGGCGCCTCCTGCGCTATCAATTGTCGATATTGCTTTCGAAGGCATTTTCCTTACGCAGATAACAGGCTTTCAAAAGAACAATGGTCAAGCGCTATCGACTATATCCATCAGCACTCTGAATTAAATGAAGTCATCTTAAGTGGCGGAGATCCGCTGGTCAGCAATGATAAACAACTGCACTGGTTAACGACACAAATCAGCCAAATCCCCCATATAAAAAGGCTCAGAATTCACACCCGCTTACCCGTTGTTATACCGCAACGAGTTGATGAATCTTTTATTCGCTGGCTTTCAAGTATTCAGTTACAAAAAATCATGGTCCTTCACATCAATCATCCCAACGAAATAGATCAATATGTGAAGCAGGCCATTAAGAAAATCAAAGAAACCGGGACTCTGGTTCTCAATCAATCGGTGTTATTAGCAGGCGTTAATGATAACGCTGAGGTATTAACGAGTCTCAGTGAAGATTTATTTGATGCAGGGGTTCTTCCGTACTACCTTCACCGGTTGGACAAAATCAAAGGCGCCGCTCATTTCGACCTCTCTCAAACAAAAATAAATGAAATATACACAGACCTACTGGCCTCACTACCTGGTTACTTAGTACCGAAACTAGTTGCTGAAATACCCCATAAAGCCTCAAAAACGCCCTTGGACTTATATTTGGAGTAGATTACTCAAACAAATGAATGAAATTAACTAAAGATTTGCGCATTTAACATCAACTCAGGCATGAATTTCTGGTAAAAATGCAATACTATTAGTTGTTCAAAAAGTAAAAGAATGAAAAATATAATCTATTTGAGATTAATATCAGAGCATCAACTAGTTTTTGCTGACACTTTGCAAATCTCTGCTATTCTTTTCGATAGGTGCTTGTATTCTATAGATAGTTGCGTAGCAACTTTACTGATGCATCAACAAATTTCTGCCATTGCCGAGATTCTTTTTACTCTCCAAAGGTGGTGCTGTGTATTTTGTATGATAAATATGGTGTTCTTTGATGACTAGCCAGGTAAATAAACTCAATCTAAATATCCCAGAACAGAGCCTGGCCTCCCTTTCTTTTTGCGATGCAACACCGAATCACATAGAAGAGTGGGTTAGCTCACTCCCAATGGCGAACATTGGTGAGACTGCACGCCAGCTATATCATGCCATCATTGAGCTAAACCAGCTTATCATCAACTCGCAAACACGCAGTCAATTATTGGAGCTTGTACGCCCAGCTATTCAATATGTCTGTAATGAACTGTCTAAGCACTACCTTAATCAGCCTATTATTTTGCCTGAGAAGCAGCGCAAGATAGCTAACTTGTCACAAGCACTGCAAATACACTTAGCAACCGGCTACAAAATAGTCATTGTTGAAAATTCAGAGCAACCTAAAAACGAAAAAGCCAAGAAAAATCTCGCGATTGCATGTCATAGGGTCATCAGTATATATAGCCGTACAGTATTACGATCATCTCAGCTGTATTGCCCCAGCCCAAAAGGCGTTTGGCTTGAAGCTCATTCTATTTTTAAGTTTTCTGAATCATCCGATTTACTGAAGTACGCGATAAAAGACGAGCAAAACACCAGTAAAATTGAAACAAGCATTGAAGACGCATACAAAAGACTATTACTTGTTGGCTGCTGTAAAACTAATCAATTACGACAGAGTGACTTGGCTCAAATATATGATGCATTTGAAGTTTGGGCGTCTTACACTGACATCGGCCAATACTACTCATCAAATTCAACATTTGTTCTAAATATGGAAAATGATGCGCCACCGATCTATCGGAGCCTTCTTCATGATTCATTAACAGATCATTTTTACGGATTCGATACTTCAACATTAGTGCAGTATTTAGCAGATTACCTCTCGACTAAAGGTCGCAAGGATCAGGATGAATCTCCTATTGAAGTGCCAAAAAACATCCAAGATCAATTAGTCGCTCACCTTGCACAAGCACTCGGCATTTTAACCAAACGTAATTTCAAACGTATGTCTAGCAAGGGCCACTTGCAGCTGTGTGCAGGCTTAAGTGCAGCTCATTACTTTTGTTCAGGAGAGGTCGACTTTAATACTCAGCTATTACAGAACCTGATCAAACAAAATATTGAGCAAGATAGCGACAATATCTTTCTGCATCGTAGCAAAAAACAAAATGACGCTTGGTCGGGTGCTTTTGATGCCGGTGGTTCAGATACTGAAGAGCATGCTAGCATTCCAGTTAACTTCACTCGCTCTATTTACGATGAAGAAAAAACGAAAAAGCCCAACTTCAAGCATTATGACACACCACTCATTAATACCAGCCCTGGTGGTTACTGCTTGCAGTGGCTAGGCGAAATCCCTGGAAATATTCAAGCGGGTGAAATCCTAGGCATTCGAGAAAATGAGTCACACCCTTGGAGTGTCGCCGTTATACGCTGGATTCGACAGGTTAAACAGCACGGTACTCAAATTGGTATTGAGTTATTAGCACCCTCAGCACAACCCTGCGGCGTGCAACTCATTCAAAAAACAGGTGACAATAGCGAATACCTACGAGGGTTGCTGTTACCAGAGCTTTCAGCCATCAGTCAAGCGGCAACACTTATTACACCCAGGTTGCCTTTTCAGACTGGTCAAAGGATACTACTCAACCAACAGGGTGAAGAAACCAAGTGCCAACTTAACAGGCGCGTTGCTGCCACAGGTAGCTTTAGTCAGTTCGAATTAAAGATATTTTCAGGCACAGCCATTACCGAACTACCCAAAGCGACCAAAACCGGTGGGGAGGATGATTTTGATTCCTTATGGCCATCGCTATAACCTCAATAAAGCAGAAATATAAAACCGAGGGGTCGCGCCCCTCTTTCAAGTTCACGAATCATATTTCTAATAAATAACACCCTATAATCTTATAGAAGTAGAGTTGATGCGAAAGAAAAACGAAACAGTCCACCTTCTAATCTTAGATCAATCACAAAATGATGCGGAAGAGATGGTCAGCCTACTAAGAAACTCAGGACGAGCAACCCGAGCACACCGTATTACCTCAGAAGAAGACCTATTAGAGTCACTCAAAGAACACTCATGGGACCTTTTCCTCGCTCGAGAAGAAGAAACGGAATTTACGGCTTTAGCTTCGCTTTCCCACATTAAACGCCTCGATAAAGATATTCCATTTATTGTATTAAACAAGCAATTAGACGACGATCAAATTGTCAACTACATGAAAGCCGGCGCTCAAGACGTTATCCCCTTCGAAGACCGTAAGCACCTGGTACTGGCAATCAATAGAGAGCTCAACAACCTCTATGAGCGTAGAAACCGCCGCTCCATTGAAGTACATCTTAGAGAAGCTGAAAAACGTTGCCAGTTACTACTAGACAGTTCAAAAGACGCCATAGCCTATATTAATGATGGCATGCACATATATGCCAACAGCTCATATATGGACTTCCTTGGGTACGACGATATAGACGAGCTCATCTGTATTCCCGTGTTAGATACCTTAACGCAAGAAAGCCAAGATGAATTTAAAGAAATAACCAAACTATATAACGAAGGCGAAGAAGAGCAAAAACAAATCACTTGCGTCTCGCGACGAAGCGATGACTCAGAAGTTAAAGTCAACATGTCTTTCTCGGTAGCCACCTATGACAGCGAGCCCTGTACACAAATTGTTGTTAGACCCGAACAAGATAGCGCTGAACTAGAAGAAAGATTAAAAGAGATTAGCAGCCAAGACCTGTTAACGGGCCTTTATAACCGTCAATACCTGATGGACAAGATTAATGACGCAATAGAGTTGGCCGTTGATAAAGAGCAAACAGGCGCCCTTTACTATATCGCACTCGACAGTTTTATTCAGATCAAGTCAAACGTCGGTATTGCTGGCGCAGACTTAGTACTCAGCGATATTGCCAATGTGCTACGTGAGCAGACTGAAGAAGGCTGGACATTAGCACGTATCAGCGATGACGCTTACGGTCTACTGGCTATGAATCAGGATGACCAAGAAGCTCAAGCAACAGCCGAAAAAGTGCGTGCTGCAGTAGAGAACCACATGTCCGACGTATCTGGGCGCACGATTCAGGTTACCACTAGCATCGGCGTAGCGTTAATCAATGACGCATCACCTAAAGCACAAGATCTACTCGGGCGTTCTCACAGCGCCTCCGATAGCGTAAGAGACGTAGAAGGGCACGAAAGTGGTAATGGCGTTGTTATTTTCACCCAAAAGATCATCGCCGGAGATGAAAATGAAACAACGGTTTCGAGCCTGCAAAAAGCACTAGACGACAACCGCTTCAAGCTATTATTTCAGCCAATTATCAGCTTAAGAGGTGAAAGTGATGAGCACTACGAAGCATACCTAAGAATGTACGATAACGGTGGCAACGAAGTATCGCCTTATGACTTTTTACCCCCCTCTGGTCCTTCAGAAATGGCCAACAAAATTGACCGTTGGGTTATCTTGCAGACGATCAAACACCTCAGCAGCCACCGTTCTAAAGGCCACCAAACAAAGTTGGTTCTGAATTTAACCGCAGAAACAATCCAAGATCAGACCTTTATGCCTTGGTTAAGTGTCGCACTCAAAGCCGCAAGGCTACCCGGTGATTCATTAATATTCCAAATCAGCGAATCTGATGCGGTTACCTATATGAAGCAAGCAAAAGATTTTTCAAAAGGGCTAAAAGAGCTGCATTGTAAGATGTCGATTAGTCGTTTTGGTTGCGCATTAAACCCGTTCAATACGCTAAAGCACGTCGACACTGACTACGTTAAACTTGATGGATCATTTACCGATGAAATTCAAAAAGATGAAGAAACCCGCGAGCAAATAAAAGAGATGATTAAGTCTCTGCAAGCTCAGGGCAAACTCACTATCGTACCGTTAGTAGAAAATGCATCTATTCTTTCTACCTTATGGCAAGCAGGTGTTAACTATATTCAAGGTTACTATCTGCAAGCCCCTACTACTGAAATGAACTATGACTTTAGTGAAGAGTAAATAACGAGTTAAAAAAATCGCGCCAACGTGGCGCGATTGTGTTTATAGTCTTATGCAACCTGAATGCTTTTCAATAACGTTATTCAGTCTCACTATCTCTGAAGCCAATCAAGTAAAGAATCCCATCCAACCCCAAGGTTGAAATTGAATGCTTTGCACTCTCTTTGACTAATGGCTTCGCTCTAAACGCAACCCCAAGACCGGCCTGACTCAGCATAGGTAAATCATTCGCGCCATCGCCAACGGCAATCACCTGCTGCTGCTGAATATTTTCTTTCTCCGCTATTTTTAACAACAACTCAGCCTTGCGTGCACCATCAACAACCTGCCCTGTCACCCTGCCTGTTACTTTGCCGTTTTCTATTTCAAGCTCATTAGCATAAACATAATCTATACCCAGTTTCTGCTTGAGATTGTTAGCAAAATAAGTAAATCCGCCTGATAGTATTGCAGTCTTATACCCCAAGCCCTTGAGCGTCCCAATAAGTCGTTCCGCGCCCTCTGTTAGCTTTAAGCGGGCAGCGACTTTAGCCAGTACCGTTTCATCTAGCCCTTTTAATAACGCCACTCTGCGTGCAAAACTCTCAGTAAACTCAATTTCACCTCGCATTGCCTGCTCAGTGATTTCAATAACCTGATCACCAACACCGGCCTCTTTTGCCAGCTCATCAATAACTTCAGCATCAATAAGGGTTGAGTCCATATCAAACACGACTAATCGACGATTACGACGAAAAACCGAGTCTTCTTGAAAGGCAATATCAACATTCATTTTGCTGGCAATTTGAAGGAACTCGGCACGGAGTCGATCAAGGTCTGGGGGCGTGCCCCGCACTGAAAACTCAATACATGCCTGGCTCTGGTTCTCATCTATCTCAACCGGCGGACGGCTAGATAAACGAGTAATATTATCAATATTCAAACCGTTATTAGCCGTGACTTTTGAAACCTGAGCAATCTGATCAGCAGTAATAGAGCGAGCAAGCAACGTCACAATATATCGCGCCTTACCTTTACCCTTTACCCAGTTTTCATATTCTTCTTTAGATACCGGTTCAAAACGAACAGGCAGTCCTAATTCATGCATTTTAAATAAAAGATCTTTAAGCAGCGGGGATGAAGACTGTTCTTTTGGCAGCTCAATCAAAATCCCCCACGTTAAGTGGTCATGTATGACCGCTTGCCCGATATCCAGGATTCTGATCTGATACTGAGCCATTATTTCAGTAATTTCAGAGGTCAGCCCTGGCTTATCTTGGCCCGATACATTAATTAATACTATTTCGTTCACACGTTGACCCTTATCAGTTAGTGCTTAGCTAAATACGGTTATTCAGCTCAGTCCGCATCATTTTCGTCTTCAGCATCGTCTGGTCGATTTGAAATCACTTCAATTCGATCAACTTTTTGCAAGCCTCTTGGCAGCTTATGACCTCGCCGTCCTCGCTCACCAAGGTAGTGCTCTAAATCACTAAAACGTAATTTTAAGTGGCGTTTGCCTGAGTGAATAACCAAGCGATCTTCCTCGCGGAAAACCGTCACTAATGTCATTAACTCCTCACGACTTTGTACTCGCGCAGAAGGGATGCTAATGATTTTATTACCTTTACCTTTTGACAGCTCTGGTAGATCTCGAACAGGAAATACCAACATCCGCCCTTCATTACTCACAGCAACCAAATATTGGCTGGCAGCATCGTCAATCGGTACCGGCATCATCACTTCTGCACCTTTAGGTAAGCTTATAGCGGCTTTACCGGCTTTGTTTTTGCTCTGAAGGTCTGCCACGCTGGTTACAAAACCGTAGCCACCATCACTCATCATCAACAGCTTACTATCTTGATTGCCCATCACAACCCCTTTAAAGGTTGCACCTGACGGGGGATTAATTCGCCCCGTCAGCGGCTCACCCTGACCTCTCGCTGACGGCAGGCTATGGGCAGGCAGTGTATAAGCTCGACCAGTAGAGTCAAGAAACACGACCCCTTCATTACTTCGCCCTTTAGCCGATAGCGCATAGCTGTCGCCCGCCTTGTAGCTTAAACCTGTAGGGTCTATATCGTGCCCTTTTGCTGATCGCACCCACCCTTTATCGGATAAAACAACCGTTACAGGTTCAGATGAAACTAAATCTGCCTCTGAAAATGCTTTTGCTTCAGCTCTTTCAACAATGGGTGAACGACGATCGTCACCAAACGTTTCAGCATCAGCAATCAATTCTTTTTTGACCAATGTTTTTAAGCGTTGCGCTGAGCCCAGTATCTTCTCTAGGTAAATTCTTTCTTTTTCGAGTTCGTCTTGCTCGCCTCTAATCTTCATCTCTTCCAAACGCGCTAACTGGCGCAATTTGGTATCAAGAATATAATCCGCCTGAACATCCGTAAGATCAAAATGCTGCATCAGCACAGATTTAGGTTCATCTTCGGTACGAATAATATGAATAACTTCATCAATATTAAGAAAGGCTGTCAACAAACCTTCTAATAAGTGCAACCGCTTAAGAACTTTATCAAGTCGATACTGTAGTCGCCTTCTGACAGTGTCAGTTCGATAGCGAAGCCATTCTGTTAAGAGGGTCAACAACCCTTTAACGGCTGGCCGACCATCAATACCAATAACGTTCATGTTCACACGGTAGGTTCTTTCAAGATCGGTGCTTGAGAATAAGTGCGCCATGAGTGCATCAATATCAATGCGGTTCGACTTGGGAACAATCACTAAGCGTGTAGGGTTCTCATGGTCAGATTCATCTCGTAAATCTGCCACCACTGGTAACTTTTTAGCCTGCATTTGTGCGGCTATTTGCTCAAGTACTTTGGCTCCCGACACCTGATGCGGAAGCTCTGTGACGACAACATCACCACTTTCTTGATTAAATACCGCCCGCATGCGTAATGAACCACGACCGGTTTCATATATCTTTTGCAGCTCTGCTTGAGGTGTAATAAGCTCTGCGCCCGTTGGAAAATCGGGGCCTTTTACGTGCTCTAATAGTTGCTCCGTAGTTGCAGAAGGCTCATCAAGTAGACGCACACAAGCAGATGCCATCTCTCTCAGGTTATGAGGTGGGATGTCAGTCGCCATCCCGACAGCAATACCTGTAGTACCATTTAATAACAAGTTGGGGAGTCGTGCAGGTAATGTTAACGGCTCTTCCATTGTGCCATCAAAGTTAGGCCCCCATTCAACAGTCCCCTGGCCTAATTCACTTAGCAAGGTATCGGCATAATGCGCCAATCTAGATTCGGTATAACGCATGGCAGCAAATGATTTCGGGTCATCTGGTGCGCCCCAGTTACCTTGACCGTCAACTAATGGATAACGATATGAAAACGGCTGCGCCATTAAAACCATGGCTTCATAGCAGGCACTATCACCATGAGGGTGAAACTTACCCAATACATCACCGACCGTTCTTGCTGATTTTTTATACTTAGCGGTTGATTTTAACCCGAGTTCTGACATCGCATACACAATACGACGCTGAACCGGTTTTAGCCCATCACCAATATGAGGCAAGGCACGATCGAGAATGACATACATCGAATAATCGAGATACGCTTTCTCGGTATATTCTTTAAGCGATACCCGCTCAACACCTTCATCCAGTTGATCAATAATCGTTGTCATGAATTACCCTTAGAAACCTGCTTTCATTATTATGGTTGGTCACTACTCTTATATATGGAAGATCAAAACATTACCGAGCGACATCAAAATGCCGTGAACTGCACTCATTATAGGCATCAGAACACATCAATAAAACAGCAACCAAAAGAATTTTATAATTATCGATATTCTTTACAGTAAAGATAGCTGCCGACCCGCCACATTTTCTCTAACACTCAACCTAACCCCCACACCTAAAAGCCTGACGGGCTTACCTTCCCTCGCCCAAGCGGCTTCTAACAGTGTGCGATAGATATCATTAGAGTCCCACTCTTCATGAGCGGTTTCTATTTTGTGTTCGAGTGTTGTTTGTGTGAAATCAAAAAATTTTACTTTCACAAACCGCTTTGCGATGACGCGATCTTGTCCTAGCTTACGCTCACACCTAGCCCTTAGCTCATCTATTAATACTGGCAACCGATCAATAATTGACACAATATCTTTCAAGTCTTCTGAGAAAGTATGCTCTACAGATATCGATTTTCTCACTCGAGACGTTTGTACCGGCCGATCATCTTTTCCTTGAGCAACAGAAAATAGGCGAGTTCCATACTGCCCAAACGACTGTATTAACTCCGCCTCACCTACGTTTTGCAAGTCGCCACACGTCTCTATTCCCATTTGGTTAAGCTTTGCTTTAGTCACTTTGCCAACACCATTAATTTTTGAAACATCTAACGCAACAACAAATGAAGCGACATCTTCAGGGCGAATCACGAAAAGACCGTCGGGTTTATTCCAGTCACTGGCAACCTTGGCGAGAAATTTATTGGGGGCCACACCAGCAGAAATAGTAATGCCTAATTGCTGACTCACTTTTGCACGTATGTCTTCAGCGATGAGTGTTGCACTGCCAGCGAAAAATGGAGAATCAGTTACATCAAGGTACGCTTCATCAAGGGACAACGGCTCGATAAGATCGGTATATTGTTTGAATACCTCATGAATACCTTTAGAGACCACCTGATATTTTGCAATATCAGGTTTTATAAATACTAAATCTGGGCATAGCTGGGCTGCCCTTGCAGACGACATTGCTGAATGAATACCAAACGCTCTTGCCTCATAACTGCACGTTGCGATAACCCCCCTAGAATTGGGAGAACCACCTACTGCTAATGGCCGACCACGCAACAAGGGATTGTCTCTGACCTCAACAGCGGCATAAAAACAGTCACAGTCGCAGTGAATTATCTTTCGTTTACCCATTAATCACGATCTCTAAGGTAATACTACATTAACCCACAATATATACTGTTTTTTTATACAGTCAACTAGGCCACTTTTAAGCATTAAGTGCCCCATCAATAAGCTTACAATCACAGCCAGAAGAAAAAATCATTGCCGTTAAAAGAAGCCTCATATTTTTTTATGTTCGTGTTAACATAAGCGTCATATTACACATAATAACGTTCAGCCAAACACTCTCGGAAATATCCGTTAAGGTATTGGCGTATCAGGGACGAATGCTAGGACTAATCCATGAATTCAACCGCACTATCATCTCAAGCAAGCTGCCTACAGTTAAAAGGCTCCCTGCTTCCGCTAACCGTATTAGAACTCAGCTATTTCGAGCCGTCTCAGTTTTCAGCTGAGCTAGCCGCAAAAACAGAGCAAGCCCCCGATTTCTTTAAAAACTTGCCTGTCGTTATTGGCTTGGCAAAATTTGACGGTTCCAAGGGACCCGCAGATTTTGAGAAGATAATTCGAATTTGTAGCACCTTCTCAGTTAAACCTATTGCAGTGCGAGGGGGGAGTGAAACTCAGCAGATAGCGGCTAAACTTGCAGGCTTAGCAACATTGCCAGCACAGAAAGAAAAAACCTCGCCCGTAGAGGCTGAGCAAGCCGCCGTACACGCAATTGAAGACATTGTTGCGGCAACCGAAACAGCGGAGATAAAAGATGCCACATCCGCTAACTCAGAAACGCAAGACACTCAACCAACTGAAAAGACGGCTCAGCCAGCAGAAGACGCTGAAGTCGTAGAAGTGAAATCACACGAAACGCGTATTATCTATCAACCTGTCCGTTCAGGCCAGCAAGTCTATGCCCAAAATGGCGATTTAATCGTACTTGCTCAAGTTAGCGCCGGAGCAGAAATACTGGCTGACGGTAATATTCACGTGTATGGCCCTCTGAGAGGTCGAGCATTGGCAGGCGTTAAAGGAAACACCAAAGCACGCATTTTTTGCCACAGTCTAGAAGCAGAGCTTGTTTCCATTGCAGGACAGTATAAAATCAGCGAAGATTTACAAAATGGGAGTTGGAAGAAACCAGCTCAAATTCATCTTTCCGATGAAACATTAACAGTAAAAGCATTAGTAGAATAAGATCGAGTCGGCACTCTGTTGTAAGTGCTGCACTCATAGGATGATAGCATTAAGCACAATAGGCTCGCCTTATAATCAGATCCAAGTATAAAACCTGATTAGTGTGCGAAAAAGAATGATAGGGACAATCAGCAACGATTAACCATGACAAACGGGAAATAAACATTGGCTAAGATAATAGTTATTACATCAGGCAAAGGAGGTGTTGGTAAAACAACATCTAGTGCATCCATTGCAACGGGGCTGGCAAAACGCGGGCACAAAACTGTCGTTATTGACTTTGATGTGGGCCTACGAAACCTTGACCTCATCATGAACTGTGAGCGTCGCGTTGTGTATGATTTCGTTAACGTAATTAACGGTGAAGCAACGCTCAACCAAGCGCTTATCAAAGATAAGCACATTGACGACCTATTTATTTTGCCTGCGTCTCAAACACGCGACAAAGATGCGCTAACACAACAAGGGGTTGAGCGCGTTCTCAATGAATTGGCTGAGCGTTTTGAGTTTATCATTTGTGACTCACCAGCGGGTATTGAGCATGGCGCACAAATGGCGCTTTATTATGCAGACGAAGCCATCATCGTGACGAACCCAGAAGTTTCTTCGGTTCGAGATTCAGACCGCATTTTGGGCATTTTACAAAGCAAGTCCAAACGAGCTGAAATGGGTTCAGAGCCAGTAAAAGAGCATTTACTGCTAACACGCTACAACCCCGCTCGTGCAGAAACGGGTGAAATGCTTTGCGTTGAAGATGTGAAAGACATCTTAGCCATCAAATTATTAGGTGTTATTCCTGAATCTCCAACTGTTTTGAGTGCCTCAAACCAAGGTGTTCCAGTTATATTGGATGAAACCAGTGATGCCGGCCAAGCATACTTAGATGCTGTAGACCGACTATTAGGGGAAGAGCGCGAACATCGTTTCCTTGAAGTCGAGAAAAAAGGGTTCTTTAAAAGGATGTTTAGGGGGTAATAATGAGTTTTTTCGACTACTTCAAAACAAAGAAAACAAACACTGCGTCGATCGCCAAAGAGCGGTTACAGATCATTGTCGCCCATGAACGTACAAAGCGTGACCAACCTGACTACCTGCCAGAGCTTCAGCAGGAAATCTTAGCCGTTATTCGCAAGTATGTAGCCATCGACCAAGATCAAGTCCAAGTTCAACTGGATAACAACGGTAACTGTTCAGTGCTAGAGCTCAATGTAACTTTGCCCGATTGATAGTCATTACTTTTTGATTGTCCTTTACATCGCTTGGTAGGAGCGTCACTTTGGCGCAATAGTGTTAACATCCACACTATCGCATCGCAGCTCTCTCCTACCAAAGATCGTACTTCAAAAGATCGTACTTCACAGCTGAATCACCACTTAGCATAATGATCTTCCATAAAGCCTGGAATGCGCTCAAGCGCTATTTTTTCGCCTGATGAATCAATCATCCATCCACTAAAATAGCCAAATACTTGCTTGAAGTTTGAAGCAATAACTAATGCATTAATCTTTTCTTCTCGCTTTCCCATCGGCTGAAACGTAAGCGCTAAAAGACCATCTGTTGTTCTCACCTGCCATGAATTTTCGGGTTGGTAGCGGTCAAACTCAAAAATCGCCATATTAAGTTTAGTTAAAGTGCCATCGACCCACAGACAGTTTTCAGTTACGCCCGTTTCATTAACACCTGCCGCCAAGTTAAGCCCAACGCGCCGCCCATCAGCCAACATCCCAGAAAAACTTGCCCAATTCCAGGCGGTTTCTCTGCGCATAAACCCACAGCTCCAGTCCGAACTCGCTGAAGACGTTTCGGGTGACAAAATGTACTCTTTTCCGCTACAGCGAATCACCCCTTTAACCGCCAACCCCGCGGTTTTTTGAGTGTAAACCCAACCGTTATAGCCCGCTTTTGAGCAAACTCTTAGTGGGGCATACTCTTGAGGCTGAAACATCGTCGCATTTATCGATATATTTCGTCCAAGACTAACCGCTATATAGCGCTCACTACCACTCTCGTTTGTTGTGATTTCAACCTTACTTCCTAGCTGTTTAAACACGCTTTTTCCCGTATCAGGCCTGGTTTCAATAATTGTTCCGATAGACAGCGGCTGCAATAAACTTTTCTCAACAAGAACGCCTGTTTTCAAATCATACACATAGACAAACACATTACTGACCAACTTCAAATCAACAATCGCAATACCCGCAATAATGTCTTCACTCATCACGCCAATAAACTGAAACTGATTAAACGCCATTCGCTTACGAACACCTTCAATAGGTTTGTCCATCGGGGTTCTTAGATCGTACTTTAGGTAGTTAACCTCAGAAACCGGCAGATGTATTTCACCGAATATAGGACTGCCATTATCTTGAATTAACGTTGTCGTAGGCTTTTTCACTAGACCCCCTTTATAGTCAGTGCTCAATATATCTGATCATTATTATTTAATTGGACACGTTCTCCAACTAACGGCCAAGGTAAACTCGAACATTTTTACCAAAATGTATATGAATTATCATTTATAACCTTCAGTCAGTGATAAAATCCACCTGCTATCTATATGTTAATTAGCTGATTTTGTCCGATTTAGACTCGACTGCCTTTATTTATCAGGTGCTAATAACTCATAGGTTGCAGTCGGTCGCTGATATAACTCGAGCTTTTGCACTTAAGCTAGTTATACAATGCTGAACCTAATTTTTAACCCTCAATAAAGTTTAATTATGACTCGTTCTTTTTTATCTGCTATTTCAATAATACTTGCACTAACAACGACCATTGCCTCTTCTTTCGCTATTTCTAGCGAGGTGCCTATGGATGCCCCAGACTGGGAAGAGCAAACAACAGAGGGTAGTATTACTATATACACTCGCCCACACCCCAACTCCAACTTCAAAGCGTTTAAAGCCGTTACCATTATTGATGCTCCAATAAACAACCTGATGGCGGTTATGGCTAACCCTAAATCGTGTATGGAATGGGTATTAGGCTGCACCGTTGCGAGCGCCTTCGATGAAAAAAGCTTTAACGATCGCTATGCTTATTCTGTCAACGATATGCCCTGGCCATTCAAAGATAGAGACTACGTACTTCATATCAAGACAAGCAATGACCCTAAAAGCGGCATAATTTATATGCATATGAATGCAACAGACCATAAAAAAGCGATTAGTGACGAATATGAAAGAGTACATGTTGCTCAAACCATTTATTCGTTTGAGCCACTCGAAGACAACAAGACTAAAATGACTTGGCTACAGCACACAGAACCAGGCGGCATGCTTCCTGGCTGGTTAGTAAATGCACTGATTGTAGATATTCCAGTTCAATCACTTCAGGCACTAGAGCGTGCTGCTCAGTCACCTAAATACCAAGATGCGAACATCTTATTTGATTCACAAGGGATGATTATCGGCGTAGATTCAACGTTATCTCGCCAACAAACAGCAACACCTTAAACTTGCTGCTTTTCAAAGTTTCACCCTAGGGTTAGAATGCAGATAATAGGCATAAATGAAAAGGAACTCGCAATGACCCCTGTCGCACGCGACATCATGACTCCGCATGTTAAATCGGTCCCTCAATCGTGGACCATGCAAAAATTTGCAAAATTCTTATCTGACAACGAAATCAGCGGAAGCCCTGTTATTGACGAAGCGGGTGATGTCATTGGCATTGCGACCCTAAAAGATATTGCCGACTTTCATTTGAATAATGTATCAAGTGAACATGAAAAGAGGATGACTGAAGAAGACCAAAAAGAGGCTCGCCGCCTCAAACAGTTTATCTTCGAAGAGATGATCAATGTCCCTGTTGAAGTAAGAGACATAATGACGCCCATTGTTTTTTCTGTAGAAGAAGACGCCCCCGTAAAAGAAATTGCTGAGCTAATGATGGATGAACATCTTCATCGGGTTTTCGTCATTCATGCAGGTGAAGTCACAGGCATTATAACAACCTACGACCTATTAAAAGTCATCGCGGATGCACAATAAAACCTTAACACTGCAGCAACCGCATACTCTCAATAATGGCATAACATACGTTGTTCACATAACCCACTAGCTTAATCCAACATTGTGCTCATAGAGGTATTTATTGTATGGCTGTAAGCAGAAATAAGAAAAAAGCATACGTACTCGACACCAACGTCCTCATTCACGACCCGAGCGCTCTTTTAAGCTTCGAAGAGCATCAGGTCATCATCCCTATGACCGTCCTAGAGGAGCTCGACAAGCTCAAATCTGTAAAGCAATCGATTGCCGCTGATTGCCGACAAGCAATACGCATGATTGACCAACTGCTGGGTAACGCCACCCCCAACCAAATTGAAAAAGGCGTACCGATTAAACGTACCGAAAAATCCGACCCACTGGGGACCATTTCAATATTAATGCACCCCATAGATGGCAAAGGCCCCCACCTACCAGATCACCTCAACGACAATAAAATTATTAATAGCCTTGCAGACCTTCAATCACTTCATAAGAATCTTGAAATAATTCTCGTCAGCAAAGACATCAACATGCGCTTGAAAGCGAGAGGGTTTGGCGTTGAAGCACAAGATTATCATAACGACCAATTAGTAGACGACGTAGAGCTTCTTCCCTCTGGCTACACTGAATTTAAAAACTCATTCTGGGATAACATCGACAAGGTTGAGACCATACAGCGTGAAGGTGTCACCGAGCATATTCTTAAACGCGACGGAGTACTTTCAAATTTACATATCAATGAGTTTGTTATTGACGAGCAAGGTTTTGTAGGCAAGGTTATTGAACTTGATGATGAAAAAATTGTATTAGAAGATATTCGCCAAGATGAGCTCATGCAACAAGAAGCATGGGGACTAACCCCAAGAGACATCTACCAAGCAGTGGCGCTTCATTTATTACTCTCCCCCGATATTCACTTAGTAAATCTCACCGGAGCAGCCGGCTCAGGAAAAACAATTCTAGCACTGGCCGCAGCCATAGAAATGACAGTGGCCAGCAAACTATACAAACGCATTATTGCTACACGAAGCGTTCAAGGTTTGGATGAAGATATTGGCTTCCTTCCCGGCACAGAGACCGAGAAAATGGAACCTTGGCTTGGTGCTATTACAGACAACCTCGAAGCACTTCACCAAGACGATGAAAACACTCATGGTAGCGTCGAGTACATACTCGACAAGGTTCCGCTTCAATTTAAGTCTTTAAACTATATACGAGGGCGAAGCTTTCAATACAGCTTAATACTGATTGACGAGTCTCAAAATTTAACCCCCCATCAAATTAAAACCATTATTACCCGTGCAGGCACTGGCAGCAAGGTCATCTGTCTAGGCAACCTTGCACAAATTGATACCCCCTACCTCAGCCCACTAAGCTCTGGCTTAACCTATATGACGGAACGTTTTAAACGGTTCAAACATGGCGGACACGTTCACCTAAAGGGTGTACCTCGTTCGATATTAGCGGAATTTGCGGAAGCTAACCTTTAATTACACCACTGCAAGCGAACAACCTCGCTTGCAGTGGTGTCCTTTAACCTAGCATTAAAGAAACCAGCGCGAATCTTCGCTTGCCAACAGCCTTAACCCCATTAGTGCTTTTTGTAAGCTCTCCGTCATTTCTCCTTGCCTATAGAGTAAGTATACAGGGTGAGTAAACTCAGGCGCGCCAGGCACCCGCTCTAGCATACCCCGCTCAATATACTGCTTAACTACCCGTGTACGAAAATAACCATTCCCCCCCTTCTGCAGCAATACTTGTAGCGCGAGAGGTCCAAAGTTAAACGAGTAAGTAGTCTGTCTTGGTTGGGGCAGTGCTGCATCAAATTGATCGCGGAACGCTGGGCCCCAATCGACAAAAAGGTCAGGCGTTGGATTTTTTACAGACCTCACATGTATTAATTTTTCTTCCATTAACTGTTCAACAACAAAACCAGAGTAATAATTAGGGCGATGAACAATAACGGCATCAAGACTATTCTTACCGAGCTTTTCAATCAAATTCTCAGGGTCGGCAACTTCAGTGTGCAAGGCGATATTTTCTATATTCTTTTGAGCCCATAACACCCAATTGACCATTAGTGGTGTCCACAGGCTCGTTTCCCCACCAATACAGAGCCGAGTATCTACACCAGAGGGTAGTTTCATTTCTATTTGGGCTCTATCCCACAACTGCACCAGCGACGTAGCATAATCAACAAAACGCTCACCATCGGGCGTGAGTTTGGCGCCCGACCGGTTTCTTACGAACAGCTTACAGTCTAGCTTTGCCTCCAAACTACTTATTCGTGCAGTAACAGCCGTTTGCGTAACGTGCAAACGGTCAGCAGCTTCAAGAAAACTACCAGCACTCATTATTTCAAGAAACGTTCGAGCTAATTCGACATCCATGATTTCTACCGTATTTTAATATCAATAATATTGAATTGTTTATTTAAATATATTCATTATACAACTATTAACATCAACTATAGACTGCTGCCTTTCTGTTAGACACGCTGTATTTTGGTGCGAGCGCTCCATAATAGTGCCGCTCAAAGCCAATCCTCACGAGCAACTGCTAAAGCTAACACCCCAATTTAACCTAACTTAATCAGAGACTTTAGATAAGGCACCTGTTTTACATGACAAATTATTGGTTACGAGAAATAGCCCTAGTGTTAGGGGTTGAGCAAAACACCACGTCCCATTTGGAAAAACTAATCTCATCTTTAGGCGGCTTAGTGGGTATTGCGATAGTCTATCTCTTATCGTTAAGAATTGAAGGCGCTACACCTTCCGCCCTTATTGTGGCATCAACCGGCGCGTCTGCAGTACTTGTATTTGCGGTACCTCACGGCGCGCTATCACAACCTTGGCCGGTACTGGGTGGGCATATTATCTCGGCCATTATAGGCGTCGCCTGCTTCCAGTCTTTTGACAATGTCATTGTAGCAAGTGCTACCGCTGTTGGGCTCTCTATTCTCGCTATGTATTATCTAAGATGCCTTCACCCACCAGGAGGGGCGACCGCACTATTGGCAGTTATCGGTGGCGAGCCTATCCATAACATGGGGTTTGGGTTTGTCATCGACCCAATTCTAACCAATGTATCTATACTGTTACTTACCGCTGTAGCGTTCAATTATCTATTTAAGAGAAGACGTTACCCTGCGCATGGACTCACAAAGTCTCAGCGCATTAGCGCCCATAAGCGCACCAAACCAGCTCATGGATTAACCCAGGAAGACTTTACTGCAGCACTTCAGCAACTCGATTCATTTATTGATGTTTCAGCTGAAGACCTCAGTGATATTTTTGAGCGCGCTCTACAACACACCCAGTCATATGACTTTACTATCTCACCAAAGTCTATTTCAGCGGGCGTTTGCTACAGTAATGGTAAGCTAGGGCTAAATTGGTCAATTCGACAAGTGACCAAAGTTTCGGGTCAACACGTCTATTATGAAGTGGTAAGCGGAATGGGAAAAGGCGAAATAGCAAGCTGCTCGCGAGGCCGCTTTGCTATTTGGGCCCGGTATACTGTGATCCTTCAAGACAAAAACTGGGTCAGAGAATTACATATGTTGTCAGCTGAGGAGACTCAATCATGCTAGATTTAATATGCCCTTATGATACAGGCATATCATTAAAAATTAATAGTGCCCGTACTCAATCAATTGACTCAATCGCCTGGCCCCACCCTCTTTCTAAAGAGCTTAAACAGAGCCTTCATCAGAACGGTTCGTTTAAGGTTTTTCAAAAGGGTGAATCTATTACTGAACTCATGGATCACCCTGGCGCCATCTGCATTGTTGTGAGTGGCGTGTTAAAAACACAGGTGTCAGATATTAATGGCAGAGTCATGATTCTTGGTTTCTATCTTCAGGGCGACCTACTAGGGTTTGATGGCCCCGCCATGCGCAAGTCAACATATGAAGCCGTTGCCTTGTGCACGACCTACCTTTTCATTTTACCAATGGACAAATATTGGCAACTGCCCGAATCACCGCTATCACTGGCAAAGTGCCATGCTTCACTCATGGGGCAAGCGCTGCTAGAAGCCAACCGCAGAACCGCGTTAATTGGCAATTTAGACTCAGACCAAAAACTCGCTTATTTTTTGCTCAATATTGCGGCAAGAATGCACCATCAAAACTATGCAAGAGATCATTTCAACCTCCCCATGTCTCGCATAGAAATTAGTCATTACCTATTTGTAACAGCCGAGACCATTAGCCGTACTCTCACTCGCTTCCAAGAGAGTGGCTTTTTAACAGTTAAAAGAAGTGATATTCAGATAATTGAAAGCCAGTCATTGCTAGCATTACTCCACAAGCGCAATACCGAAACAACCTTAGCAAGTGACTATTGTTATTATGAGGACTGTCATTACAACGCTGTTTAGCGCATAAATTCATCTTTGCCTGACTAGGAACAGGTCTTACATTGCGGGTCTTTTTTCAGCTTCATTGTACGCCATTCCATCGTCATAGCGTCCAGTATTAATAATTTACCGGCAAGAGGCTGCCCTATGCCTGAAATAACCTTAACAGCCTCCATCGCCTGAACAGAACCAATAATCCCAACAAGAGGCGCCATTACGCCAGCCTCAGAGCACGTGAGTTGCTCTTCTGAAATATCAGAATATAAGCATTGATAACAAGGCGCATCCTGCGTGCGGCTATCAAACACCGACACCTGCCCTTCCATTCGAATAGCAGCGCCTGACACCAAGGGTGTTTTATGTTTAACGCACGCCTGATTAATAGCAAACCGTGTTGAAAAGTTATCTGTCGCATCGATCACAACATCTGCCTCAGATACCGCATCTAACAATGCGACACCGTCTAACCGCTCAGCCTGCACAATCACGTTAACTTTGGGGTTTATTTGAGCGACAGCTCTTTGCGCTGACACCACTTTCTTACTGCCTAAGTCTTCCATGGTATGCGCAACTTGCCTTTGCAGGTTTGATAATTCAACCTCATCAAAGTCAGCTAAGTGCAGCGTACCCACACCCGCAGCCGCCAAATAAAGTGCAATAGGTGACCCCAGCCCACCCAATCCGATAATAAGCACTCGACTCGAAGCCAGCCGAGACTGACCAACAATATCAAAAGCTGGTAGCATTATTTGACGACTATAACGCAATAATTCCTCGTCGTTAAAATCGTAATCATCACGCAATGTCATTACTACCTTCCTATCATCCTAACCAGCACCCAACAGTGACGCGGTCATTACCCGATAAATCTTGGTAACTTGTTACATCCCTATAGTCGCAATCTTTAAATATCTGCCGCACATCACTCGCTTGCTCAAAGCCATGTTCCACAATCAACCAACCTTGCAACCTTAAACAAACACGGGATTGCTGCGCGATATCAACAATATCCGACAAGCCATTTTGCGCAGCAACCAATGCAGATAAGGGTTCAAAGCGAACATCTCCTTGGCTTAAATGTGGGTCAGTTTCAGCAATATATGGTGGATTACTCACCATCAAGTCAACGCTATCGGGGTTTAACCCTTCACACCACGAGCCCACCTTAAAGGCCACTCGGTCTAGATCGTTAATCCGTGCATTGTCTTTCGCTAACTCAACAGCTTCCTCAGACTGATCTATTCCCATAACCGACCACAACGGCCTTTCTGAAGCCAACGCTAACGCGATTGCCCCTGTACCGGTACCGAGATCAACAACATTTGTAGGTTTATTAGGCAATAATTCAAGCGCGACCTCTACTAAGCGCTCGGTATCAGGGCGAGGAATAAGTGTAGACGGGTGAACCTTAAGTGGCAGTGACCAGAACTCTCTAACGCCTGTTAAATAAGCAATAGGTTCGCCGTTATTCCGGCGTTCAAGCAAGATCGAAAAGGCATCATATTGAGATTGTTCTAAGATTCTTTCTGGCCAAGTAAAAAGATAAGCTCTGTCTTTGTTTAACACATGACAGAGCAATACTTCTTTATCTAGTTCAGGCGTGTCTGAGTCAGGTACTTCTGCCTGACGAATCGCATCCGCAATACTGAGAGACATTAATCTTCGCTTAATGAAGCAAGAAGATCAGCCTGATACTCCTGCAGCAACGGTTCGATGATAGGGTTTAAATCACCTTCCGTCACTTCTGCCAATTTATACAGCGTAAGGTTGATGCGGTGGTCAGTAATACGCCCCTGAGGGTAGTTATATGTGCGGATTCGCTCCGAACGATCACCACTACCGACCAAACTCTTACGGGCATCAGCCTGCTCTTTATCCGCGGCATCTTTCTGAGAAGAATTTAACTTAGCCTGCAGCAGAGACATCGCTCGAGCTTTGTTTTTATGCTGTGAACGCTCATCCTGACACTCCACCACAATACCACTCGGCAAGTGAGTAATTCGAATAGCTGAGTCAGTTTTGTTTACGTGCTGACCACCAGCTCCAGACGCCCTAAAGGTATCAATTCTGAGATCACCTTTATTAATATCGATCTCTTCTAATGAATCAGCCTCAGGCATTACCGCCACCGTGCAAGCTGAAGTGTGTATTCGCCCTTGTGATTCTGTTTCAGGCACTCGCTGTACACGATGCGCACCCGACTCAAATTTCAACTGACCATAAACACCATCACCTACCAACCGTGTAATGATTTCACGATAACCACCATGCTCGCCTAGGCTTTCGCTCACCACTTCTACTTTCCAACGTTGCGTTTCGGCATAGCGGGAGTACATTCGAAATAAATCACCAGCAAAAATAGCCGCCTCATCACCACCGGTACCCGCACGTATTTCAAGAAATACGTTGTGCGTATCATTCGGGTCTTTAGGTAATAGAAGCTTTTGTAGCTCAAGCGCTAAAACTTCTTTACGAGACTCTGCATCAGTCAGCTCTTCCTGAGCCATTTCACGCATATCTGCATCGCCATCTTGAAGCAGCATATTCGCTTCTTCAATATCATTATCTACTTGCTTATAATCAGCAAAACACTTAACAACGGGTTCTAGTTCAGCATATTCTTTAGACAGGTCCCGAAATTTATTCTGATCTGAGATAACACCTGGATCGCTAAGTAGAGCGGCTATTTCTTCGTAGCGCTCACTAATGTTATCCAGCTTTGCAACTATTGATGCTTTCATCTTAGTGTTTTTACCATTATTCTGTGAAATCAAGTTACCGTATTCTATATGATTAAAGCCGAAATAATCATATTTTAGTAAGAAAATCTAATACTCAGAAAAGAAAGAGGGTGGCACAGCCTGCTTTAATGCTTATCTTCAGCGGTAGAATCTTGCTTGGAGGTCGGCAATTCAAACAACTCTCTTAGCCAGTCAGTGACCTCTATTCGCCCTTCTGCAGAGGCTTTACGCACTTGAACAGTTGGGCTATGAATAATTTTATTTGTCAAACCTCGAGCCAACCCTTTAAGTACCGCCTCAGGGTCGCCGCCGTTTCGAATCACTCTTAGTGCTTTCTCTACTTCAAGATCTCTAATATCTTCTACCTGACCGCGAAACTGCTTAAGCGTGCTAGTGGCCGATAACGCTCGGGTTTGAAACATAAAGTCAGCAGCACCACTTTCAACCAAGTGCTCTGCTTCTCGTGCAGCACCTTCTCGAGATTTTACGTTCTCATCAATGACCTGTTTTAAATCATCAACGGTATAAAGATATACGTCTTGTAGTTCGCCAACCTGAGGTTCTATATCACGGGGAACAGCAATATCTACCATAAATATCGGCCGATGCTTTCTCATCTTCAAGGCACGCTCAACAGCGCCTTTGCCCAAAATAGGTAACTGACTAGCCGTTGAGGCAATAACAATATCGGCATACGGAAGACGATCAGGGATATCCGACAAAAGAATCGCATCACCCTGAATTTCATTAGCAAGCTCTTGCGCTCTAGATAAGGTTCTATTGGCAACGGTGATATCACGTACGCCGGCTTCTTTTAAATGTCGCGCCACCAGCTCAACGGTCTTACCCGCACCAATTAAAAGCGCCCTATTTTTGCTCATATCGGTGAATATATTACTCGCTAAGTGTACTGCAGCATACGCAACTGAAACGGGGTTTTCGCCAATGGCGGTATCGGTTCTAACACGCTTGGCAACTGAAAAGGTTTGTTCGAAAAGCCGCCCTAACTCTCCACCGATGGTTTGAGCATCACGCGCAGTGGCATAAGCAGACTTTAACTGCCCTAAAATTTGAGGTTCGCCTAAAACTAATGAATCGAGACCACTAGCAACTTTCATCATATGCCTAGCAGCGTCTTCATCCCAGTGCGCATAACTACATGACTCGAGCTCGCCCAATTGCAAATCATGATAATTCCCTAACCACTCAAGCAAGGCTCGGCTACCTTCAAGTTCAGTCGCGCAATAAAGCTCTGTGCGGTTACAGGTCGATAAGATAGCCACTTCGTTCACCACAGAAACCTGTTGAGCTTCCTGAAGCGCAGCGACTATTTTTTCTGGCGAAAAGGCAACCTTCTCGCGTACTGCAACCGAGGCAGTTTTATGATTAATACCTAACGCCAGCAACGCCATATAATCTGTAAAACCTTTACTGAATTTCGAATAATTCGCATTTTACAGGGCCCCTAGCAATAAGACCACAGAACCCTGCATTACAGTTGTTAATAATTGTCACGAGAGACAGATAATAGTCAGAATGGGGTTATTATTCCTTGATTAAAGCCAATAAATGCTACGAATAGAAATAACGACATGCTAATTTAAAAATATTAATGGCAAACTTAAAAGATTGCGCCCTAACCGCATAAGCAAATGATATTTAGTAAAATTACCGTCATTTAATTTTTACTTGTGATAGTAGGCTTATTTTTTTTCTTGTGTCATCATAAAGCATAATAATTGCTGCGACTAAATAACAATATGAAATTCAGTATGAATAACACCTCTAAAGCGCTATCCACTATCGTACTTTCTGCTTTGATTACAGGCTGTTCAATGCAGTCACTCAATAAGCAGCCAACCTCAGATAATTTAGTAGATAACACACCCAAGCAAACAGACGACCAATTCCCCCTCGCTGACCCAGAAATCGAGTATGCAGAGTTTGATGCAGAAACCATGTATGCGCTGTTAACCGCAGAAATTGCAGCTCAACGCGGACGCTACGACATCACCCTTCTAAACTATGTCCAGCAAGCCCGCGACACTAAAGACCTGGCCATTATTCAGCGTGCATTTCGAATTGCTCAATTTCTAAAAGCAAGCAACGCTCAACTCCAGCTTTCAAAAACCTGGGCAGAAGTAGAGCCTAACGACATAGAAGCCAACCAACTGGCAGCCTTCCATCATGCTCGCAACAAGAAGTATGAAGAAGCAATGGTTTATATGGAGAGAATCATCGAGTTAGGTGGCGACGCCGACTTAGATAGATTAGCCGCACACTCAAAAACACTTACACACGAAGAACAGCAAACATTACTCAACCTTTATACGGCTTTATACCAACGACACCCCGAAAATAAAGAAGTTATCTATAGCCTTGCCGTAATGCAAAAAAACACCGAGCATACCGGTGAGGCCATTACCACCTTAGCCCCGCTACTAAAAAAAGACCCTGAATTTCAACCCGCTGTGCTATTACAAGCAGGGCTACTTTATGACCAAGGAAAGTTAGACGAAGCCACCCAATACCTAAAAGAGCAGACCGTTATTTTTCCTGAAAACCGAAAAATGGGCACACTGTACGGCCGACTACTTATCGACAGCAAACAACTCGATGAGGCTCAGTCAGTATTCAAAGATCTAATGGAACGATTCCCAGAGGCTGCAGGCTTAAGGCTATCTTATGCTCTAGTCTCATTAGAAAATAAAGATGAAGATGAAGCCATTGAACAATTCAACCTACTTTTAGACGCTCAGCAGCACACCAATGAGTCTCATTTTTATCTCGGTAGAATCGCAGACAGCAAAAAAGACACAGGTAATGCAATCCACCATTATTTAAATGTAGAAAGCGGCACACATTTTTACTCCTCCATCTCTAGAGCTAGTTTTTTATTGGCTCAAGAAGGACGTCTTAATGATGCATTAATGGGCCTAGAAAAATTACGCCAAGCCGCACCCGACCAAGCAGAAAACTTTTGGCTAATAGAAGTTAACCTACTGCTCGACATTAACGAAGATGACCTCGCATTAGGCTCTATCAACATAGCACTAATGGACTTCCCAAAGAACTCCAAACTCCTCTATTCAAGGTCTATGCTACTAGACAAAGCAAACAGACTTGAAGAGATGGAAGCAGACCTACGCACTATTTTAGCGGCTGAACCCAATAATGCCGTTGCACTTAACGCGCTGGGCTATACCCTTGCAGATAAAACATCAAGACTAATGGAAGCCTTTGACCTTATCTCAAAAGCGCATGAACTAAACCCAAACAACCCTGCAATCCTTGATAGTATGGGTTGGGTTTACTACAAAATGGGCAACCTTGAAAAATCACTTGAGTACCTAACATTAGCCTACTCGCAATTCCCTGACCCTGAAGTAGCCGCCCATTTAGGTGAAGTTTTATGGCAAAAAGGGAATAAAGATGAAGCGCTTAAGCTTTGGCAAGAATCCCTTAAAGGAAAGAGCACCAACACCATTGTCCAAGACACCATGCAGAAACTAGGCGTAACATTTACTGATGAGCCAACCACCCAGCAACCATAACTCGACAACCAAGATGAGACACTCAGCACTCACATCAAAGCCACCTTTCTGGGCTTTTAGCTTCCTGCTGGTACTACTGATACAAGGGTGTGCAAGCACCCCAGAGACACCCTTAACCTTAACGCTCACCCAACCCCATAACTGGCAGACGACGATTGCTCAAATATCAGCAATTGACCACTGGGCATTCTCAGGAAAGATAGGCGTGAGGGTGCCTGAGCGAATCGATAGCGCCGTCATCAATCGCTGGCAACAAGACGACAACCAGTTTACTATCGACCTATCATCAGCCATCTTCGGTCTTGGCGCCACCCGCATAGAAGGCAACCCTGATTTTATTACCATGACAGAATCAGGAGAAGAACCTATAACGTCTTACAACCCCAGAGGACTCATCCAGCAGCATATCGGATGGCCACTTCCTATCGCACAACTAAGATACTGGGTTAAAGGTATTCCTGCACCCGAACGAACACAAACAGACCAAGTAACCGCACTCAAGTTTGACGACAAGGGTCAACTATCTCAGCTCAATCAAAATGGCTGGCAGATCAACCTCTCTAAATACGCCCTTTTCGGCCAAGTTAACCTGCCCCGAAAAGTCGTTTTGCGGCAACATCAAGCCAAAATAACCGTTATTATCAATGAATGGCAACTACATTAAGAGCAGTATGAAGCAAACAACACTCACCCTACCCGCACCTGCTAAGCTCAACCTATTTCTTCACATTAACGGTAGACGGAAAGATGGCTACCATGAGCTCCAAACGCTATTTCAGTTTATTGATCGCTGCGACACCCTGTGCTTCACAACAACATCTGACGATAACATACAGGTAAGCCCTCCCATAAAGGGCGTCCGTCTTGAGGACAACCTCATCTACAAGGCCGCAAAACTTCTGACCCCCTATAAAACGGCCACGTCTGGAGTATTGATTAATATCGACAAAAAATTACCCATGGGAGGAGGTCTTGGCGGCGGCAGCTCAGATGCCGCCACAACACTGGTTGCCCTTAACACGCTTTGGCAGTGTAACCGAAGCACCGAGCAACTCATGGCGCTAGGTCTATCCCTCGGCGCAGACGTCCCTATATTTGTTAGAGGTCAAGCATCTTGGGCTGAAGGTGTAGGCGAAATATTAACGCCCGCCAACCCCATTGAGTCTTGGTACGTAATCCTTACACCTGACTGTCACGTAGACACCGGTGAAATTTTTTCTCACCAACGCTTGACAAGAGACACGCCAAAGATGAAAATAGCGCCCGCTCTTGAGGGAGACGTCAAGAACTACCGCAATGACTGTGAGAACATTGTTAGCGAACTCTATCCAGAGGTAAAGCTTGCAATTGAAACACTTAACAAGCACGGTAGATCAAGACTAACAGGAACAGGCGCATGCGTATTCGCAGCATTTGATTCTAAAGAAAAAGCTGAATTAGCCTTTTCTAAACTTCCCAAAAGCATTAAAGGTTTCATAAGTAAAGGACTCAACTCCTCCCCCTTATTGCGTTGAGACCAAACCTAACTGAAGAAACTGAAAGAGTATCATAAATGATATTACTGGGGTGTCGCCAAGCGGTAAGGCAACGGGTTTTGATCCCGTCATGCGTTGGTTCGAATCCAGCCACCCCAGCCATTATTCTATCTCCTCCTCATACTAAATCCGATAACTATCCAGAAGGTATTCGTCGTGTCTAAGTTAATGGTATTTACTGGTAACGCTAATCCAAAACTGGCTGCTCAAGTCGTTGAGGCTCTCCACATTCCTATGGGAAACGCAGTCGTTGAAAAGTTTAGCGATGGGGAAATCTCAGTAGAAATCAATGAAAATGTACGAGGAAGAGACGTTTTCATCATTCAGCCGACCTGCCACCCCACCAACGACAACATCATGGAACTTATCGTAATGGCTGACGCCTTACGTAGAGCTTCAGCTACTCGAATCACGGCCGTTGTACCTTATTTTGGTTACGCACGACAAGATCGTCGTGTTCGCTCAAAGCGAGTCGCTATTAGCGCGAAAGTAGTTGCAGACATGATGACAGGTGTAGGCATAGACCGCCTTTTAACCGTAGACCTTCATGCCGATCAAATACAAGGGTTCTTTGATATCCCCGTTGATAACATTTACGCAACGCCGGTTCTAGTTGACGATATCGAACGCGCCAATTACGAAAACTTCATGGTTGTATCACCAGACGTAGGTGGTGTTGTTCGCGCAAGAGCCATGGCAAAACGCCTAAACGATGTCGATTTAGCAATCATTGATAAGCGTCGCCCAAAAGCAAACGTATCTCAAGTAATGCATATCATCGGCGATGTAAAAGGAAAGACCTGTATTCTTATCGATGACATCGTTGATACTGCAGGCACACTTTGTAAAGCTGCTGAAGCACTTAAAGAACACGGCGCTGAAAAAGTAATTGCATATATTACTCACCCAGTACTCTCAGGGCCTGCAATTGAAAATATTACAAATTCAACTCTCGACGAGTTGATCGTGGCTGACACCATACCACTTAGTGACAAAGCACAAAAATGTGGTAAAATCCGCCCCCTTTCGATGGCCAGCCTACTTGCAGAGTCCATTAGAAGGATTTGCAACGAAGAATCAATCAGCGCCATGTTTGACTAATAATTGATCACTCTGACAACTAAACACTGTCGAGAATACGTATTTTGATAGCGGGCTTCCACATGGAAGCTCGTTGTCGTATTAGCCGGCGGCCTTAGCCGTCATTTGAAATAGCCATACTGCTGATCTGGTCGCAAGATTACAGTAACGGTTTATATATTTATTGAGGAATAACAAATGACTGATGCATTTGTAGTTAACGCAGTAGTTCGTACAGACAAGGGGAAAGGTGCGAGCCGCCGCCTTCGTCGTTTAGAGAACTTGGTTCCAGCTATCATTTACGGTGGCGATAAAGAGCCTGTATCTTTAACACTTAAGCACAATGAGATCATCAAGTCTTTAGAAAGTGAAGCTTTTTACTCTCACATTCTGACCATCAGCATTGACGGCACAGAAGAAAGCGCAATCTTGAAAGACCTTCAGCGCCACCCTGCACGTGAAGAAATCATGCACGTTGACTTTTTGCGTGTAAGCAAAAACCAACCTATCACTGTAAACGTTCCTCTTCACTTCAACAACGAAGAGCAGTGTGTTGGTGTTCGATTAGAAGGCGGTGCAATCTCTCACCAAGCTTCAGATGTTGAAATCAGCTGCCTACCTGCTGATCTTCCTGAGTACATCGTAGTTGACATGACTGATGTTCACGTAGACACCATTATTCACCTGTCAGACCTTACTCTTCCTAAAGGCGTTACCATTACTGCACTACAGCACGGCGAAGACCACAACATGCCTGTTGCAGCAGTACAAAAGCCTAAAGGCGAAAAAGTAGAAGAAGGTGAAGAAGCTTCAGAGGAAGCAGGCGAAGAATAAGCCTCCCCCCTCACGTCAAAAGAGAGCCCCACATAATGTCGAACAGTATTCGCTTAATCGTTGGTTTGGGAAATCCAGGCAAAGAATATGAGAATACCCGCCATAATGCTGGGGCTCTTTTTGTTGAAGCGCTTGCAAAAAGTGCAGGCAGCAACCTCAGACCCGAAAGAAAATACCACGGACTTTATGCCAAAGTTAATGTTCACGGTAACGACCTACACCTTTTAAACCCTACCACCTTTATGAATCGTAGCGGACTTTCCGTTAACGCTCTCTGCCAATTCTTTAAAATCCAACCTGAAGAAGTTTTAGTCGCGCATGACGAACTCGATATACCCTGTGGCACCCTTAAGCTAAAGCAAGGCGGCGGCCATGGCGGTCATAACGGGCTACGAGATATCATTAGTCACTTTGGCGGCAACAAGCAATTTTATAGACTGCGCCTAGGAATCGATCACCCTGGCAGCAGCGAGCGCGTAACTGGCCATGTATTAGGCAAAATCGGAAAACAAGAAAGCGAGCAACTCACCGCTGTGTTTGACGAAATAGACAGAGTGCTCCCTGAGATTATTAATGGCGATTGGCAAAAAGCCATGAACCGCCTTCACGCCTTTAAAGCCTAACAGCACCGTTTCACACCTAAACCAATACAGAATCCCCTTTAAGCAACCCGACACCATTTATTTGCATCCTGTCTGCAGGTATAATGCTGCATCTTTTTTATACACTCTTGTTAGAGATTATGTCTATGGGTTTCAAATGTGGCATTGTCGGCCTACCAAACGTAGGTAAATCGACTCTATTTAACGCGCTTACCAAAGCAGGTATAGGTGCTGAGAACTTTCCGTTCTGCACCATCGAGCCAAATGCTGGTGTTGTCCCTATGCCCGACCCACGCCTAGATAAGCTTGCAGCCATCGTCAAGCCTGAGCGCGTACTTCCAACCACCATGGAGTTTGTCGATATTGCAGGCCTTGTTGCAGGCGCTTCAAAAGGTGAAGGTCTAGGCAACCAATTCTTAGCCAACATTCGAGAAACAGATGCAATCGCACATGTTGTTCGCTGTTTTGAAGATGACAACGTTATTCACGTTGCATCAAAAATAGATCCCGCTGCCGATATTGATGTAATCAATACCGAATTAGCGTTATCAGACCTTGATAGCGTTGAGAAAGGGGTCAAACGCTTAGGCCGAATCGCCAAAGGCGGCGATAAAACAGCCAAAGCACAAATAGATATTTTAGAAAGACTACTACCTCACCTAAATGAAGCCAAACCCGTTCGCACCGCCGGCCTCACAGATGAAGAGCTAGCCCTTCTACAAGAGCTTCACTTGCTGACCATTAAGCCAACAATGTATATCGCAAACGTTGACGAAGACGGATTCGAAAACAACCCGCACTTAGACACCGTTAGAGCGATTGCAGCAGAAGAAAACGCACTTGTAGTGCCTATCTGCAACAAACTTGAAGCAGAGATTGCCGAGCTAGATGATGAAGAAAAAGAAGAGTTCCTTGCAGACCTAGGCATGGAAGAAGCAGGCTTAGATCGTGTAATCCGTGCGGGGTACTCTCTTTTAGGCCTTCAAACCTACTTCACTGCCGGCGTAAAAGAAGTTCGCGCATGGACAGTTCGCATTGGAGCCACAGCCCCTCAAGCAGCTGCCGTTATTCATACCGACTTTGAAAAAGGCTTTATTCGTGCAGAAGTAACCGCCTATGATGACTTTATCGAGTTCAATGGCGAGCAAGGCGCTAAAGAAGCTGGGAAGTGGGGCTTAGAAGGAAAAGAGTACATCGTAAAAGATGGCGATATTATGCACTTCCGCTTCAACGTCTAATTAATTACGATTTTTAGCAACTTGTTATAGTTTCCTGAGATAAGGGGGTTGACAACCCCCTGCAAAAACAACAAAATACGCGCCTCAAATGTTGCGGCTACATAGCTCAGTTGGTTAGAGCACATCACTCATAATGATGGGGTCCCAAGTTCGAATCTCGGTGTAGCCACCATTTTTATTCTTATAAAAAAAGAGCTTACAGAGGTAACAACCTCATATTGTAAGCTCTTTTTTTATGTCTTCGTGATTTTTTCGTGATTGATCATTTCTAAGTGAGTTTAAAGTCGGTGTTGCTGAAGTACTTTCATCCGCAATTTTTTCAACTGCTTCTATCAATTCATCAATTTCAGCAATCGAATAATGACTAGTCATATCACCATTATCATGCCCCAAAATATCACTTCTTGTTTCCTTGGGAACTCCAGCAGCTCTTAAACGCCTGCCAGTGGTATGTCGTAAATCGTGAATTCTGACATCAGACAGTCCAACTTTTTTTCTATGGCGCTGCCAAGCCCCTTCATTTAACCCCGCCAATGGTTTACCCTGATAGGTGAACACCCTCTCTTCGTGCTTACCTCTTTGACGATTAATCACTGCCATAGCAGTAGAGTTTAAAACTACTACCCTTTCCTTCCCATTCTTCGTAACCCATTCTGGAAGAATAAACACGGAAGTCTTTAGCTCAGGTATTTGTACCTCCCAGTCCCATTGCAACTGACATACTTCCTGCTCTCTGCATCCTGTATTTACCTTATATAAACAAGCCTCTCTTAAATGCTCAGGCAATTTAGAAAATAACTTGTTCTGTTCACTCCATGAAATCGGTCGTGGCTTACGTTTATCCTTCCAGTCAACATTTGAGATCTTAGGAATCGTTTCTAGCCAGGTAAGCCCTTGTTGATCCCGCCATTCGTTCACACACAGATTTAGAATAATTTTCAGCACAGCAAGGCTTCTGTTAACCGTCCCAGACTTAACGCCATCCTTCTTACGAGCTTTGATAAACTTTTCTAGAGTACCGTTATGAATATCCTTTAAATACACGTCACCGATAAACTCATCAAGCTTTATGAGATCATTTGCATCACAACCTATGCTTTTCTTATGGCAATAGTCTTCGAGGTATTTAGTCGCAGCAACCCTAAAAATTCTATCAGGCCGCTCGCCAAAGAGCCTCGCTTTTCTCTGTTGATCTATCAACCTTGCTAGCATCTCTTCGGCTTCTTGTTTTTCGCTCGTGCCGCAGCTTTGGCAAAATCTTTGACCGTTGATGGTTTTGTCGATATGCCAAATGCCTTTGATTTGCCTGAGGCCTGTGGTTCTTCTTTTTTGCATTGGTTATACTCCCATTTCATTTCTGGAGCGCGTCCATACCGCGCTACATAATCATCCAGAACCTTGTCTAATTCAAACCGATCAAATGCTTTACCCTGAACGCCTACCGGGATTTCAGTTAGAAATGGGCGTATATCAGAATTAAAAACACGATCACTCATGCCGCAATATGCGGGTGCATGACCTACCCTAATAATTCGTGGTTGTAACGATAGATTGCTCACAACCCGACCCTCTTCCTAACCTTATAATTTGACATTTCATTGCCTTACTCTTGTTTAACTAACTCTATTTCAACAGATTCGGCAAATGTAAAAGCAGTAAAAGATTGCGTGTTTCGTTATGTTTCAATTAATCGACAAAGAAATATAAAAATATTGAGTGATGATATAGATCGGTGAGTTTATGCAAGAAAAGCGATTACGAATGGAGTGAAAAAAGTAACGATTGTTTACCTAACAGATAATCTGAATTGTTTATATAACTGCCAGCCCAGCTTTCTATCTGCTTGATGACACAGAAAAATACGTATAGCTGAGACCTCTTTATCGGGAGGGGTCTCCAGATAGATTGTTTAAATGGAATTTGACTTATCTAATCAACTGATAGCTTTGGTTTGTATGTAATGATATAGCCAATCAGTTTTATGCCAAACCACAAGAAAGCAATCGGCATTAGGAGCGTCAGCAGAACGAATGAAATTATTAGATCTGTCATGCTGTCAATTGTCTTGTTGGCTTTATTTTTAAGTTTTTCGAGATCAAGTGCATTACTCATACTCTCTTTAAGGTTTTCCAGTTTATTTTTTAATTCATCGTACAAAGAACCTTCCGAGTTGTTTGAATAGTCCTGCGGTGATGTGACTGTTTTTATCTCTCCTGCTGAGATTTTCAGCGATGCTAGAGATTCTGTTTGTTCGTTTTCAATAATGTTTACATATACAGCTTGGTTAAGTAGAAGACTTAACGAGATAAAGAATCTAAAAACTATCAGAAGTAAACAGGCTTTAAATGCAACTATTCGAAAACCCTGTGATGCTAATTTTGGCTTTATACAAATAGCTAAGCAGCTGATTGTAGAAATCACTACTAATAAATTGCTGAGTTTTGTTGATGCAATACTAATCAATATTTGTTGTATGCCCAGTGATGTTATCGCAGCGAGCACGACCAACGAGAAGCGCTCAACCATATCATTAACAGGGTCAAGTAACTCCCCAACGCTTAAAGATGTACCAACACCTGCGGGTGATAATGTTATTTCAGTCCCTTGAGCAACAGATATACCTGCATTTAACGACCTAGCTACACCGTAGGTTATAGCCGCGACTTTTATTTGTTCGGACGCATATTCACTGCCTTTATTATCAATCCAACCTGTCAATGACAACACCACAACTAAAAGAGCAGCAACGGATACTGAAACTTTAAATTTTATAGATCTCATATATTTACCTTAGTAAAACTATGTTTATCACCTATGTCTTAAAAATGCCGAAATAGAAAATTTCTTTCTAGTACCGCTCCGCATGAATATCGACATTAACCCCATTGTGATAAGTCATAAACTTTCCAGCATCATCAAAACGTTCTTAACCTCAAATATTGTTACCACCATAAAGGATAGCTGAGTGTCATCACAACCACCTAATCGGTAAACACTCTCTGCAATAGCCCCTCCTTCCTGGCCATTATCGTTGCCTCTAGTAACAACATTCCTGAGACCATATATGCATCATGTTCACAGCAGTGCAAATCTTTCATTCGCTCGAGAATCATAGTGCTGAGTAATTTACTATCTAGACACCCAGTATATTTGCATCGCGGGCTTCTCTCTTTCCAGATCGCATAAACTTGGCCCATCTCAAGAATATCTGCATCATGAGTAGGCCAGCCGGTATTGTCTATCCAGCTTTCAATTTCTACTTCCCAGCATTCTTTAGTCATTAGTTTTTCCTCCTAACTCTATCTATTAGACGAGCCAGGGTAACAACCTGTTTAATTATGCAACCGTCAATTTCACGAAAAACAAACGCTACAATATTTATTTGTAGGGAATGTAGGCTAAGGCCTAGTCCTTTTGATAGTCGGATTAGCTGGTTCTTGTGCAGGATTACACGCGAGCAGAAGCTTCGAAGAACTGAGGCATCAACCCCAATGTATTTGACAGCAGGTATTGTGAAGTCTACTTTTTGAATGCACACTTGCTGGCACCTCTTTTTAGTTCCAAGTACATTTCGTTTTTTTGGACAATCCAAAGCGCCAGATAATCTCTAACGTTATCCAAGGTAATAATTCCCTGCTTGATATCCTGCAGGTCTTCTTCATCAAATGGCTGTTTCCATAATGACAATCCGCGCATTATTGAGTCTTTAGTTAATCCATACCCGCCTAATATGTTTATCAAATCTTTCTCGTTACTATCGTTTTTAACGTTACCTTCGTTACCGCCCACGGTTGGCGCGGGTTTTAATGGTAACAATTGCGTTTTTGGTAACGTTACCGGTGTTACCTTTCGGTGGTTTCGGGGGGTAAAATCTTTTAAAAATTCTTTTAGAGCGACGACAGACATTATTTACCCCCTCTAATTTTCAATGGTTGGTAAAGGCGTTTATTGCCATCAGTGGTTTTTACTTGATCTGCAGTGTCCTTGCTCCACCAACCTGCAGACACAAGTGCCTGCTTAACTCGCCTCATATCATGGCTTTTTGTGGCTTCCTTCAAACCAGCTACTAAAAATCGGTATTGCCTTTCGCCTCCGGTTTCCTCCCAATATCCCGCCCTTTCTGCGCCGCTTAGCCGGTTATCAGGTGAAGTATCAAAGCTGTTTGCTTTCGGATTAAGGTTTGTAAAACGGGAATCACCATACTTATCGAGATAATCCAAAATCATTTCTTTTATCTGGGTGTCTTCTGCATTGCCAGTGCCCCGCAGCTCTCGCCAAGCATCGAACAAGCTTAAAGCAGCTTCTATTGCGTCACCCTCTTCCCAAGGCAATAGGCCATATTTAATAGCCAATTCACCAGCCAAAGCGACTACAGCAAATCGGTCAGCCCCTCGCCCTTCCTGATTGCTGGTTTCTGCTTCAAAGTATGGTTTAACGGCTTCCAGACCTTCGCCTAGGTCACTTTTTTCTCCCAGTAAGTCGCGAATGAATGCTTTACCAACATGCCCATAGTGGCGGTTACAGGAGGTTTTTAGATAATCAGAAAGTTCGCGCCCATCTTTTGCATCGTGCAGTTCATCAAAAGCGCCATGAGTACCAGTAACAGGGATGTCCAAAAGTCTCACTTGCTGTCCTGCAGTGGATCGTTTACCTGCTTCCCCCATAATGGCATTTAAAGTACGTTCGCCACTCGAGAGCAGAAACAAGCGCCACTTATTCACCTTTCTGGCGTTTCCCTTAACGTTGGCTCTTTGTTTTCCGGTACCATTACCAAGGGAATAAACAATGCCGCCAACTTCCTTGGGGTCTGCCTCTCCGATCTCATCCAACACAAGAATGGTGTCATTCCTAAGTGCGGCTATCCCTTCCAACCCATTACCGGTAGCGCGCCATGTTTTCATAAACTGGTCAGGCTGGCCCCAAACGGAACAAGCCACATTTAGCGCCGTGGTTTTGCCGCATGATGAATCACCAACAAAGTGAACCCCGCCGTTAGTTTTATGCAGTAGGTGGAGTAATGGCCCCGCCAGGGACGCACAAACGGCAAATTGTAAGATAGGATTTTCTCTGCATCGTTTGCCTATTTCATTTTGCCAACCGTCAAAGCTGCCATTGTTGGCATAGTCGCCTAGTGCGGCTTGTTCTGATTGAAACACCACATCAACATCACCAAACAAGCAATCAGGCATCACAAAAACGCGGCCCTTCTCGGTTTCCTTCCATCCTGTCTGGTTGACTGCTAATACCCGTCTTTTGGGGTGTTCGCTGAATAGGTAATCCATTAAGCGGTTTCTGTTTCGCTGGCAATACTCCACGCCCATATTAAGCAATTCCCCTCGGCCTTCTTCAAAGCTTCCGCTTAACATACGCATAGGCATTGCCCATTCCTTTAGTTGGCCGTAGGGGTCTTTAATCACCAGCAAGCGCCCAAACTCTGCGCCGGTGCCATCTGAGGTAATGGCCTCCACTGATAGGTAAGTACACAGCCAGGTATCAATTAATATTTGGTTGTCCCCTTCACCCTCAACACTGTGATACCAAACACCGCTCTTTCTAGCATCGCCGTTTAAGTCTTTTACCCACTCAGGATAACAACGCCAGCAAGGGCGATCCTCTAAAGTCGGCCATTCAGTAACATTGGTATCGTTACTGTTATGGCTTTCGTTACCACCGGAAAACCCGTCTTTGCTGGCTGGTAACGTAGGTAACGTTGGTAACGCCGTTTTAGAGCAATCTGACTCTGTTACTGCAGATGTTAGGGCTCTCAATACGCTTTCTTTGCTCATACCGCTACCCCCTGATTTAGCATGTCCAACCAATCAATACCTTTTGCCCCTTCTGGTATAGCGCCATCTGGAAGGCATACAACTGCTTTTCGTCCTTCCCTTTGTAATCGCTTTTGCAGCTCAATAGCGGCCTTCTCGCCGGTCTCGGTAGCGTCCAGATCAGCCATGATAAACACCTCTGCTACCATGCCCGGTAATTTAACGGTTTTCATGCCATAAGCGGTGACGGTCGCCCATACGGGTAGATCAGGTTTAGCCACTCTTACCGCCAAGGCTGTTTCTATTCCTTCGGCAATCGCTAACCGAGATCCTGCAGGATAGAGTTTTATTGCTGCGCCTTTCATAGCGCCGGGGTAGATGGAAGGCATTAGTTTTTTTGCATGTTCAACCGGTGCCTTTTGTCCATTGTTGGCAATGTAGGTACGGTGAACATTCACCAATTCACCACTAGAAACAACGGGAGCAACTAACGCCGGGTAAATCGCCTTCTTTGATTCCTCGTTATATTCGAGGCTTTCTACTGCTCCCCAAACCTCCGGCAAATCATCACTCGCTATCAATTCTCCAAGGCCGCGATTGCATAAATAGTCTAACGCTGCGTTTACCTCGGTTATCGGTCTGACCTTAGCAAGCAATGTATTAAGCTGGTGTTTCTTGTAAGGGATTAGCGCCTTTATTCTGGTTTGTTCTTTTGCCTCCTGCTTTTGCCGTTGTTTCTTTAGGTTAATGACCACATCATCAAAACTATTCTGATTGTCGCGGTTAATACCTAAAATACTTTCTATCTGCCTGCTGGCTTCCTTGAAATTACAACCAAGGGCGCGCATTACCCAAGTAATCCCGTTGCCCGCTCCACACTGGTTACAGATAGCCCCGCCGGTTTCTTGATAGTCAGAGAAGAATCTAAACCGGTCTTTACCCCCGCAAATAATGCAAGGCTGGTGCTTAGTGTTGTATTTCAAATCAGGAAACAAAGCCGCGTAAATTGCTTGATAGTTGCCTTTTGCCAGTTCTATGGTGTTCATTACTGGCCCCCTTTGTGTTGACCGGGTAACAACACATAACGCGCGTTTCTGTGTTTATGGCCTTGGGCGTTTTCGCTGGTGTGCCAATGGGTAACTACTCTGTAGTTGACGTCGTGCCGCAATTCCCAAACCCTAGCCGCTGGCAGCATAACGCTATAGTCTTCCCTTAACTGAATAGTGATTGAACCATCGTGGTTAGTAATCAGAGCGTTAATGGTGACTTTTTGTTGTGCTAAAATAACGGTGTTGTAAACACTTTCTTCTGGTGGTGGAGTGGTGCCGCTGCAGTTTCTTTTGGTTTTCATGTTAGGCCACTCCCACCGTTTCAGGAGTGGTAACCCAATTGATACAAAATACGAGAAGTCAGGCTGGCAACCTATACGCTCTGCACCGTCAAATACGATCCCAGAAATAGCATCCGGCAACATAGCGGGAACGAGGCTAGGGACTGGTCGAAGAGCGTCACGAATGGGCTGTGGTGAGTTAATATTAGAATTTGTCATATGTATGGCCTTTATTACGTTATTCGGAAACATACATTCTGAAGATTCGCAACAGCCAAAAAGCTCCATATTTTTGCGAAACTCGCAACCGTAACAACCTTTTGACCGAACAAGCCAGTAATGCCTCCTGTTACCCCTCCCTACAACCCCTACAATGCCTACATATTTAGATGAGCTGCCATGAAAAATTACTCACATTTTTGTTCAGTCAAATGAAATTTTTTCTTGCATTATCTCTCCCACGAATATCATGGACGGGAAATCCATGTGGAGAAAATGAGATGATAAAAATCAATGTTGATGTGGGAGAATGGCTAGAGGAAACTGGATGGCCAACATACGACAGTGATATGGAACAATTGCTGTTTCTATATCATGACTGGATTATGACATCACCCAGAAAGCACAACCCTTTTTATAGTCTTGATGCCGACATTTTAATAGATAAAACCATACGTAGAATGAAACATATTCACCCAAACCCACGAGACGCCGATGTAATATCCTCATTACTAATACTACGAATGGCACAATTGGCTAGATTCGAGGGTGTCATTGCGCCAGAGTTAACGAATTTGATTCATTAGAAATCAAGTTCCTAATCCCAGAAAACGTAATATGCAGCTATGACAAGTGAGACCAGAATCAACATCGGCACGGTATCAATGTCCTCCTCGTCAACCCGCGCTTTGCAGAATGGGCACCATGAACGATATGGCTCCCCGTATCGGAATGAAATTCTCGGAACTATGCGCCGCCCGCAATGACAGCAGATTATTTTATCGTCGGTTTTAGACATCTGAACTCTCCAAAAATTCAGATGATATAGAATTCTGAGGTAATGCAAGACCAGCAAAAGTGTCGCCCGGACAACAGCCTATTGATCAAATAGACTCCGGGCGGACTAGGAGTACCAACCATGAATAGTTAGTGGTGTGCATTCTAACACTCCCAATTCAAATGCAACCCCTATACCAAACTACGTATAACCAGATTCAGTTCGACAAATTTTCTAGCTCCTCAATAATTTCTGCCTGTGCGTTCTCTATTTGTATCATCATCCACAGTACCGCTGCCTCGCGTTCTGCATGACTATTGAGCGTCTCTACACGCTGAAGAAACCCAGCAAAATCGAATGATCCATCCAGAACTGACTCGACACTCCAATCCATTGTAATTTTGAGCAGTTTCGGTGATAGTCCATTTTTGTCAGACAAGGGGTGATTATGAACCTGGGTCATTTTATCTACAATTTTAACTGTAGATGGGAAAACCCGAACGGAAGACGATGATAGTTTTTTTGATTGAAACATTTTATTGATCCTTTTATCTATTTGATTGAATTTCAGGATCAGTTTGCAACAAAATACTAGGGGTTTTTGGTCCTAAAGATTGCGAAAAACGTCATGTTAAAACTTTTAGATAAAATAGATGAGAGATTTAGCCAAATTAATTACTGCTCAAACAATAAAAGCGGCCACCTATACGACTCTCAACACACTCAATCTGAGACACCGTAAACGTTCAAGATTCTTATCAACTGAATAACGAGCGAGAATTTCTCTATCAATTTCAGACTGTGGAAGGCATTCAGAAAATTTCAGCTCCTGGATAAAATCCTCTTCTAAAGAAAGGAGAACACGAATCTCGTCATCTTCCATAATCTCTTTGATTTTACTCACCAATGACTCAACATCATAAACATGAGAAAATGAGATGCATAGATTGTCTGACGAAACATTATCCGCTTCGCCTATTAAAGATTCCGATAACGCCGCATTAAGCAGTTTTCCTGAAAATGTCCACCAATGGACATTACGATCTGAATCAATGAGTAACGTGGAATTACTTGCGTCAACCCAATCAAACTCTTCCTTCAATTCTTCCAATAGCGTTTTTGAGCGTTGCGAAAGGCCTTCAGGGATGTTTTCAGAGGATAAAATCTCAGAAATCGCTTGGCACATTTCATAATGCATGGGTTGACCCGCACTAATCCATTGAGACCTTCCTCGCTGATCGGTAGGTTCAACATAGGCCTTTCTTCGTGGCCAATCAATGTACTTGGTCTGCCAACTACGACCGCCCAAAGTCAGTAATGCAGGCCCTTCTTCCTTCACAGCAAATGTTAACTGGTGAACCTCCCCTAGCTCTTGTTTACCATGAAAAACTTTAACCATTGGCGGACTGGTAAAAACAGAAAACAGCTCCATAAAGTTCTTCTGGCCAAACGATTTTTCCCCGGCACGCCCTATCCCAAGTATTCCTGAGTCAGAATGCAATATGCCCGTCGAAAGCATATAACTAACCAGATACTCCTTCTCTTCTTCTGGGATACCGGAAAACCCAGGCATATTGCCAATCCATTTGCCCACATCCTGTTGAATGATCCCATCTTCCTGCAGCGTCAACGCCAAGACCTGTTGAGCAAAAATATGCATGGGTCTCGGCGGTGGTACGATAGGTTCAACAAACTCTTTTTTCCACAAATGGAGAAGCGCTAAGGCTCTAAGAAATGCATCTTCTTTAGTGGCTAAAAATAAGCAGTTACGTGAACTGCCAGCTCTTCTTCCCGTCCTACCGATACGCTGCAAGAACGATGCGACCGTGAACGGTGAATCTATTTGAATCACCCTATCTAAATCGCCGACATCGATACCCAGCTCTAAAGTCGAGGTTGCTACGATGACACAGTCAGAGCCTTGGGAAAATGCTTCCTCTGCAGAGCGACGTTCTTCCAAGCTTAAACAGCTATGAGAAACATAGGTGGCAACTCCGAGCGCCCGCAACTCCATGGAAAGCTCTTCTACTCGTGAACGACTATCTACAAAAACCAGTCGTTTCTCACCTCGATGCAACCGTGATATGACAAGCGCAGCATTTCTAATTGATCCCACCCAATCGACTTGTATATCAGGGATAACGTTGTTTTCAGCGGGAGGGTTTATAACGCTTCTTCGAGCTTGGCAAGCGCTTGCGAGCCAGTCACATAAAAGATCAGGGTTACCCACGGTTGCAGATAAACCTAGCCGCTGTAACTCTCGACCCGCAATCACACTTATACGTTCTAACACTGAAAGTAAGTGCCACCCTCTATCATCGCCTGCGAAAGCATGCACCTCATCTATAATAACGCTGTTGACGTTGGCAAAAAGGCTTCGTTGATCAATTCTTCCGGAAACCAACATCACTTCAAGTGACTCAGGAGTAGTGAGCAATATGTCAGGAGGCTCTGAAGTGATTTTTGCTTTTCTTGAAGCGCTAATGTCCCCGTGCCACACTTCAACGCGCCGACCAAGCAAATGACCATAATAGCTTAAGCGCTCTTCCAGATTATTAAGTAGTGCTTTGATTGGGCAGATATACAGAACACTTAGACCATTCCAGTTTTCAGATAACATTCTAGAAAATACGGGAAAACTCGCTGCTTCAGTCTTACCGCCTGCTGTAGGTGCCAGCAAAATTGCATGTTCGCCATTTAATACCGGCTGAATGGTAGATTCTTGAAGAGGCCTCAGGCCTGGCCAACCTAGGCTATTAACGATATGGTGCTGTATCGCCGGATGGAGTTTATCAAACTCACTCATAGGTCTAGCTCAATATCATCGACACTACCAGCAGATTTAGAGGCACGTTCCACATCCGTTAATTCTGTATCAGAAATTGTCAGCGCATAATGTTCTCTTGGAAAAAAATCATCAAACTGATCGATACGATCTAACACCTCACCAACAAGCTTTTTCAGAAATATCCTTGGTGCAATACCGACTTTGCCGCCTAAATTACCCGTCACTGCATTTGCTAAATCAGCAATATAGTTGTTATCTGCCAATGTTTCGATTCGCTCTGTTGCTGCAGTATTTTTTGCGTACAAATCCCTAACCTTTGCTCCCACTTCTTCAAGCGATTCACGATTGAATCCTTTCAGTCGGATTTGTACAGCACGAGGATTATCAAACCTCACATCAGTCGCAAAGTCGACCGCCAGCCTCTGGGCCAGTGGCGCTAACCGTTGAACACCCATAGGCCCATCAAAAAACGCAGGTGTCCCGGTAATTACCAAATACAGCCCAGGAAATCGACCGCTATCTACCTCATCCATTAGCTGTCTTAATGCGTTTAAGCTTTTATCTCTAACATCCCCCCGCATACGTTGAAGAGTTTCTACCTCATCAAGTACAAGCAACAAACCGGGATGGCCAGAGTCTTTTAGTATGGTTAAGACGCCCTGTAAAAAACTTAGTGCGCCAAAATGGTCAATATCGCCTTTTATTTTTGCATAGCGTTTTATTGCGGCAGAAATATTGGGTTGTCCTGCCATCCAGGCAAGCAAGCCATCTGCAATTTCATCTTCACCCTCAACCAATGCTTTTCTATAGGCCCTAAGTGTAAGTGCAAATGCAGGGGCTGATCTCACCACTTCACCTAATCGTTTCTCCATTAGTGCATCTGTTGCAGCGACTAAAGAATCAACATCATCAGGATCTATCTCCTCTTGAGATAACACATCTTCTTCTAACGTATAAAACCAGGATTCAACGATATTGCGAAACGCACCGGATGGTGTATCTGGTGTGGTTAACCTCTCCATCAATCGTCTATAAACCGTTTCTAGTCGATGCAAAGGTGTTTCAGTTTCCGAGATTTGCACTTCAGCACAAGCAAAACCCAACTTATGAGCTCGCTCCCGTAGCCAACGTGACGCGAAGGTCTTACCGCTACCGTACTCTCCCCTAATTGCCTTAAATACTGCACCGCCGCGAGCGACTTTACTGAGCTCTTCATCAAAAGCATGTTCAAAAGACTGCAGACCAACCGCCAATGCATCTAGACCATATTGTGGTACCGTGCCACGTCGCAATGCATCGAGAATATCTTGTCGTCGTTGCTGGCTAATACCCATTGCTAGTTATCTCTCAATTATAATTCGAATTGTTTTTTCAGATCAGTCAGATTCAATTTGATGGTTTGTGAGTCTCGCTCTACAGACAGTATAGGGTAACCATCTACATTCAATAGTTTTTGTGCGCCTGCCAAAAATCCTCTCAAACGTATTTTCGGTAAGGATAAATGTCTGAGCACGGCCGCTTCCATTGCCTGTCCATTCTGCTGACTCAGCAATTCTATCAACGCCATTAGTTGCTCATCCTTGACCGCATTGCGTCCTACACGTTGTTTAGCTTGTTGGTAAACAGCTGAAGTAAAAATATCACTAATCCATGGGCTCGTATTAATTTCAGTCGAGACCTTGTCTTGTTCTGGCGGGATACCAAACATATCATCCATGACTTCTGCCGCTGCTTCTGCGTTCTTGATCTTCTTACTTTTTCGAGTATTCTCCGAAGGTTTACTCATTACTGTCGGAGGGTTTTCTTCAACAGCCAGCTCTTCGTACCACCACTCAGGCAGGTTTCTAGCCACAGGAGACCAACCCTCAATAACATCGCTATCAGTGGCACTCACATACACACCAAGCGGGATGACGACTTCTTGGAGACTTCCACCACCGTGATAACCCATATTTTTCGATTTGGTATAGCGAAGACGTTCTGACCAAGGCAGAACGACAGAGTTAGTCTCAGTAACCACTCGTTTGCCTGAAATAGCGACTTCATACTCACTGGGCTGACCGGTCGACAACTGATAACGTTCACCGTTTTCTGTTTGAGCTTGCTGATACACAGAGTCATGATCTAGAACATGACCATGATCACTAGTAAAAATCACGACTCGACCAGCCTCTCTCGCCGCTTCAAGAACCTGCCTTAATAATGGGATGGCGTCCAAGGTCCAAGCAACGGATACCTGAGAACCGCTGGATAAATGGTCATCTACAGCGTTAATCACGGCAGCTAATACCCTGTGCTCTGTACTCGCCAGTTTTGCTCTCACCTCGTTATTCAAAGCCACACTGCGCGTTTGTTGTAAATCTTGTTTATGGAAGAGTGTGGGAGGAAACTTTGTCGATGCGATTTTTTTCAAAGAAGGATGTTCTTTAAACGCGAGTTTTTCATCAACTGCGACGCCTGACGCTAATCGACCAGACAATAAAGAACAACGACTCACTTTGGTAATAGTAGGGAAAGCAGACACCAAGCAACACTCATCCTGGCGACTTTTTTCTCGTATTTCCAGCCAGTGATGCTTTAGAAGATCCTCCGTTAGCTCCCGATATACGGCCTCACTCATGCCATCTAATACCAGCAGTAATACCGGGCTTTGGTCAGCAACGGGGATAACTAATCGGTCAATAGCTTGTTCAACAGGTATAAACCGATCATCTATCGTGTCCCCTCGCGAAAGAGGTGTTAATTGCGAAGAAAACGTTTTATTTTGCTGCTCTCTTCGTTTACCTGCCTCTTCAGAAATCCTTTGATAGACTTGGTTCAGTTTTTCATGCACATCACCGGACCACAGCAGTGACCTACCCCAATCAGAATAGCAGCCCTCACGCATATAGTGATTTATTGAACTTGCCGCATCAATCAACGCATCCTCAGCCGAACTTAACCAACGAACCAATCGCAAAGCCATGCTCGCTCGCCGCAATAGTTCTTTCTTAGCATCTAACTTGGTAAAGCTGTGGTCTTTTATATAAGAAAAGCTGCAATCCGCCTTATGAGTTTCACCGTCATTAAGCGCATCCTCCAGTGATAAAGCAAAACGGTCTAGTCGTTTATTAAGACTCCCGGGTAATACAGGCGATAGCTCAATGGCGTCGATTATGTCTATGCTGGCTAATATCTGTTCCGCTTCACCTAAAGCAATATTTACCGGTTTATAACCTGTCGATGTAACCACTTTGTTAGCAAATAAGCTGGCTTCTAATCCAAGCGTTTGTAACAAACTTTCATTAAAATTACTTCCACCTAAAAATTGGGATTTAAACATTCCTCTGGCAGTATGAAGTGCGGTCAAATCTATTAAAGACGTTTTTTGAATATCTTCGTGATACAACACCGAACAAGCTAGCGCAATTGATAACAAACTTTCATTTTGCTTGCCTAAAAGAATGGTATGAACAAGTTCACTTAATTTGGGTAATCCGAAATTCAACCACACACCAAGATTAAGCTTGATATCCTCTGGCAACGCATTAACAAGAGCTCGCTCGTCATTTTGAATAGACCATTGAAAAAGTGACTGCAAATCCATAACCGGCTCACAGTAGTTTAGGTAGCCTAGCGCTAGTGCTTGCCAAGCACTTTCAGTATCGAGCACCTCACCGAAAGTCATTTGCTGATGGTATTTATCAAACCGATTTAGTAACGCTTCCGCCATCCACCGGCCGTTTTTCTTGGTTAGCCGGGGGTCAACATCTCTAACCTTAATTAACTGCTGCAGGGTTTTCCAGGGACTAATACGCTGAGGCTCATTTTTCCAAATACGGGCTAATACATCTTTAGCAAGATGCACTTCATCAAACTTTGATAACAGTACCAATCGTTCTTTGTTTTTATCTGATTCACGCTGTTTCGTATGCTCAACTAAAGCTTCTCTTATTGCCAGTTCAGATGGGCAGTAAACAAACCGAGTTGCTCTACCATCAATGGTGGCAACCATTTCACGATTGGTTAATTCTTCGGGCCACACAATAGCCACACAGTCGGCTTGTTGATCTTTCAGAAAAATTGCCTGTAGCTGCGTCGTGATTGGCATTGGCGCATGCACAGCAGATGCTTGAGCACTTTGCATTTATTTTAGCTCCCACTGCCGTCTGTTTTAGTAATGGTATAACTTACATCAAGCCTGCAATCTTCCCCTAGGTCCTGTTCTATTTTCGCAAACAAGCTTTTAGCTTGAGCAACATTGAGACCAGACTTTTGCTGTTGAGACACAACTCTACTCCGAGGAGTTCCCTGTATCGGGTTAGGTGCAGCGGGGGGTTCTGTTTTTGGTACTTGAGCTGTAATGATGTTAGTGGCGTCAGTTTGTGCTTGCCTCAGCGCCGGGGCTAACGAAGTGACGAGTTCATCAGCAGCCAAAGCATCGCAAACCTGTTTCTTGATAACTTTGCCATCGTTACCAGAAGATGACCAAACACTCTCTAACAATTGCCAGTTATTGTCTTGAATAGACTGAGTCACACTCGCTGAAGACGACAGACTTTTTGCCAGGGCTGACAAGCTAGTGACTGGCTTAATTTCTGCCAACGCTTTTACTAACTCTGCGCCTTCCTTATCCTTTAATTCCTTAACAAGAGAATGAGCATACTCTGCATTCTGCAAACGTTTACATTGCAAACCTTGACCCAGTCTATTCAGCGCTGTTTTTATTTCAGCGACCAGCTGCTCTGCGTCATGTATTTCACGATTAACTGTATCCAACACATCCTTTTGTAGCGCATTTTGGTGGTTAGCTGTTCTCAGGGCATTTACCGTAATACCAAATACAGCCGCTGCATTATCGATCCCCTGCTTCCAGACTGTGGGCTCTGCTAAATCCTGCTTGATTAATACCAGGTCATCTCGAATATCTTTGATAACGACATCACCGTAATCGCCACCATGATAAGTAAATGCGTATTGTCCATGCTCTGCAAACACCATTATTAGCAGGTTTTGCAGCATATCAGGTAGCCCCTTGGGTGTGGGTTGGTCAATCGCTGCACGAAGCCGCTTAACCGTAACTGGGTCACCAGCAAATTCATCCTTGGCTAATTCTCTAGTGAGGTGCTGAGGCCAGTCTGGCTTAAAGATAAAGTGACGCTCGTGCATCTCTCCCAAATTTAGTGGCTGTGCAATAGAGCGCATTAACGACCTAAGTGGCCCATCAACATCTATGCGGCCGTTGGTTGCATGCATAGCTCTGCGCAACTGCTCAAAGACCTTGCCCAAATCATTCAACCTTACTTCGCTATCAAATTCCGGGTGGTCTGGGTACTGAAAATTCAATGCCTGGCCAAGTAAATTATCAAATGCTTTTCCTAAATTACTGCCAATAGGCAAACGAGGACTAAACCCTGCCTCCAAAGAGTAAATTTGATTTTCCAGGGAACCACTGTCATCTAGCGAACCTGGAATTGGCTCGGCAGCACCATAGGCCCCTGCCAAATAATCTTTAATACGCTGGCGTAATTGACTGCGTTGATTTTCAAGGAGTGTTCTCGCTTGCGCACGATCCACAGGGCTTAGGTGTTTGCTGAAGGAATTAAACCGATCCTCATTTTTTAGCACATATTCCAGGGTGACCAGATTACCTAGATCTCGTTGCGCATTTTGACTCAAGAAATAGGGCAACCAGCATAGGGTTCTGGCAGAATTTCCTGCGGCCTCATAATCCTGGATTCGGGCCTTATCGTCCGCTGGCGAGTGGTTTTCCATATCAAATGGAAAATCAATGATGACCTTCCAATCGTCTCCTCGTGCCTCAAAAGTCGTATTGTCAGAAATCTCACGAATGTTTTGAAACAAAACTTCCACACGCCTGTGTGTGCCATTCCATTGAAATTTGTGCTCAAGGAATAACTGGTTATCATCTTGAATACCAAACGACTCAAACACCATGTCTTTGACGAGTTTTCGTCGTGCCCCTGTATTGTCGTTAATTCTAGCAGGCTCCAAAATACTCTCAGTGTCGACACCAGACAGCTGAATAGCAATGGTCGGGTTTGCATCGTCACTGATCTTAATTTCGCCGACCCTACCTGCCCACTTGCGACATTTTTGTAATACAGTTTGGGTTTCTCGCCCAGGAATGGGTGATTTAATGGTACCGTGATTAAGCGCCGCCAATTTATTTGCGGTAAGCTGTTTAAAACACTCAACCTCGGGTACCAACGCTGACAACAAAAGCGTTTTAATTAAACGCATATCATTACTAAACGCACGTTTAGACGTATCCGTGTCTGACAAATCATTTAAGTTGGCGAAGATGATGTGATGCTCTTCTTCGAGTAAGGGGATTAGCTTACGCTCAAAAAGGTTTTTGGCATTATCGAAATGGATGCGCATCGCTTCAGAGAACGGCTCAGCTTCGGACCCGATCACATCATACAAATCCCCCACGGGGATACAACTGCCTAGTTCCAGGGTTTCGCGCTGATCAACCAACAACATCAGCATCACTTTTAATGCAGTACGCTCACGTTGCAATGCCGATGAAAGCGCAACCAACGCTTGCACCAGTGCCGGACTAAAAGGATACAAAGACCGGAACATTTCACGGTCTCCTTGATTTGTAAGCAGGATGTTATGCACCTCCTCTCGCATCTTGGTATCCATCGAACTGAATGCCGCGTTTATTTGGTTCTTCGCAGACTCATCGATAGGCTTTAACAAACGTTTCTCTGCGATCACTGGCAGGTTACGATCTTCCAGGGTAATGGTATGGAAGCGTCCTTCCCAATACTTCAAGGAGTCACTTAGAATCTGCTGCTCGGTACCAGTGTATTGGTCCCCTACAAATTCTCTTAAATCACGCTGTCGGGCAATAAAGCTGGCAATGGGCAAGGCTCTTGGCTCACTGGCTTCAACCAGCTTCACCACCTTTTGTATATTACCGGCAATAAACTTTTGATCAGACAAGTGACTTGCCAGCCATAGGATTAATTCATCCAGGAACAACACCACGGCATCGTAACCCAGCGCTTTCGCGTGGTTAGTCATCACCCGCAGGCCTTCATCAAAATCGACATAACCACCGTATTCGGTGTTCGCCATATCCGCCATCGAGCTAAAGAGTGTACCCACTAAATCACTCACCAGGCGAGTTTTGTCTTCATCACCTGATTGGTCGTTTAATACGGCATCAAAACTTATGGCATCCCATCCACTGGCCAGGTCGCCCCACCCATCATCTTCAGCTACTGCGCCAGCGCCTTTATTCAAGGTATTAAAGAAAACCTCATCGCCCATACTTTCTCTGAGCTGCTTGGCATTCTCAAATAAGCGGTGACTCATGTAAAAACCAGGAATGGGCGCTTCAGGGTGCAGTTTTTTGATATGTTTGGCGTATCCACCCAAAATGCCTGACTCAATACTGGCCGCACCGATCATATGGTAAGGCACCAGTAAGATGTTGCTTTTCTGCAGCCAATGGTCGTGTTTGGCAACGGCTGGGGCTAGTTCATTTATTTCTCTGGCTTGGGTATTCCCCTGCAACAATAAATGCAGTACCGCCATAAAGTGCGATTTACCGCTACCAAAGCTGCCGTGTAAATAAGCGCCCTTTTGTCGATTCTGGTTTCCGACAACGGTACTCTTAATAAAGCTCAAGGCATCTTCAAATGACTTCTCAAGTTGGGGCGTCACTACATATTGAGCAAGGGTCTGGGCAATGGCCTCTTCCGCCAAACCGCTGGATAGGTTCAATACAAAATCCCCTCGCTGAACTTTCTCCGGGATATCAATCAGGTCTTTAATCAGTGTCATGTTTTCTTATCCTTATCCCTTGACTTAGTTTTCAGCTTTCGGTTTGGCTTTTCTTGCTTTCGTGGCACGTTTCTTTTTAGGGGCCGCTGGCGGTTCCCAGGTAAGCAACTCCTCCCGGCTAATATCGAGCATACGCAGTTCTTCTAATAAAAAACCTTCGTAATGGTCACCCATACGTTCGCCGAATTCCGGGTCAATGTCGTTGTGCCATTGTTTTAGCCAGGGTATTAATTCATCTAAGGCGACGAGCATGGGTTTTAGCCTTTCAACCTCCCAGCCATCCGTTTCTTTTCGATCGAGATACCAAGAGGCAATGGCCTGAGCTCGTTGCAGGTGATTCATACCTGCCCAACCAATTACCAGCGTGGAGTCGCCGTCTTTTTCGCAGCCCGGCAAACTAAAGAAACGCTCTTTTGGTACGTCTAATTTCCCGCGCAGTGGCCAGTAACTGGCTTTGCGAAAGTCGCCTGCGGCATATTTTGGTGGGAGTGGAATATCGCCAACGACTTCCGCCTTTTTCTGGTTGGCTTGTTTTCTGGCAGTTTCGTAGGCGGCTACTTTTTCTGGATATTCAGCGTCTTGCTCAGACAACGGATTATCAACGCCAAATTCTGCATCTATTGCATCTTCTTGGCGCTGTTTGTCCCAGGTTTCTTGCCAGGCCCTGAATTTTGGCATTGCCTTTGCTTTGTATCTGCCAGCAGAAAATTGAGGAATGCTATCCTCATGAACCAACTTATTAACTAGCAACTGACTATCAAAATCAGACTCACCCGAGTAATGACCTGCGATTTTTATAAAATCACTATCTTTGTTTAATCGGTCAGACAAGGACGCACATGTGCACAGCCGCTCTTCGTTATTTAGACTTTGGTGCTCGATTCGTTCTAGCAACCATTTTTTACAGGCCCTCTGGATATTATCTGGCTTCGCAGATTTATTGAATAGCCCCTGGCGACCTATCCAACGACGTTTATAATTAGGGTCTTCAACTATTCGAACGTCTCTATTACTTTTGATGCAGTCAATTCGCTGTTTCCACTTTTCCTGCATATCCTCAGGCCAGTGAGATGGGACGCCCATCGGCACATCAAAACCATCTTGATTTTGCTGCTCAACAATCTCAAACGGGCGCTGACCAACTTCAACATCTACTTTTTCCCATTTTTCTGGATCACCAATAAGTAACGTTTCACAAAGACCAAAAGCAGAGTAAGTTATCCAATCAATTTCTTCTTGAAGTAAAATCATCTTCGATAATAGAGCCTTCTTCTTTGTAAGAAATCGATTCAAATTCTCTTCAATATCACCATCATTCAGCAGAGCTTGCTCCAATGATTTAGCGGCAAAGTTCACGCTAATATATCTTGCACATGACTCCATCTCTTCTGCATACTTCACTACTAATTTCTCAAATTTCCCACTAAACAGTGCATTTGCAACAGGTAACTTTTTTAATGCAGTTCCAGCAAATTGATACGGGACCTTTGAAACGAACTCTATACGAACACCATCACCTCCCGTGAGCTGCTTTTGGTGGCTTACCTGTTTCATATAAAAACATGCAATTGAGCTATTCAAATATGCGAGCAACCGTAAGCATTTAACTAACTCGCTATCTTCGAGTCGAATAATGGGAGCTGTTTGACGAAAAACTTTGTCCCCTCCTTTTGCCAGCGTGAAATGATTGTGACTGGCAACCTCAGGAAACACAATCAAATATGACGCCCTATACCTGCGACTAAAAAACATTGAATACTCATACCAGGATTTGCCATGTTCCAGTTGGGTCTTCCCATATGCAACACGAGAAGAAAGCCTGGATTTTAGCGGCCACAATGACTTTTTCACATTGATATCATTAGTCACAGAGAGAGTTTCTTCATCATAAGGCCAAATACCATATTCAGGATCTACAACAGACCAATCCCTAACAGCCTCCCCTTCTACAATAGGCTTAATGAATTTTGGGTTGAGTCCATATCTACGACATACGGATTCAGATATACAAAACGCATCATCTTCTCTGGTAACAACTCCAAATCCGATTTCAGCGACTATGTCTCCAAGGTTTAGATTCTCGCAGAGATCAATTTTTTGCTTTAACTCACTTGCACCACCGCCCGTTAAACTCCATGGGTGCTTTTTATAGTCGCTGCGGTCTTTATCAACTACAGTTGTATATTCCTCCCCCCCACCATCTGATTGAAGATGGGTTATTATTGACTGCCAGACTTTTCCGTCTTCAGGTCTGGTTGGAGTTATGGGTTCTGCTTTGACTCCCATTACAACCCTCAACTTAACAATATCATCAACAGTTTGATTTCTTCCGAACAAAATTACCGTGGGAGTCCCGTGCCCTGGTATAAAGGCTCCGGATGTATCAATAATATGCGTAACTAATATTTTGGATAAAAATGATTCAATTAGTTTCTTTCCGAACTCCCTCTTCATAAAGCCATTTGCAGTGATCATACCTACATATCCAGCTCTATTATCAAACGATGAATCAATAGCTAAGTCAAAAAACCTTTCAGTAAAAGGTACGCCTAATGAGTACTGCCTATGGCATGTTGAATATCTATCCCGGTAGGCTTGATTAAGCGCTTTATCACGAACAACTATATAAGGTGGATTACCTACAACGACATGGTATTGCTGACCTAAAATTTTCTGCAGCTTGTCTTTGTCCTCGACCTCAAGGACATGCTTGATCGGGTCTTCATCAATCAAATCTGTTTGTGTTCCCCATGTCTGCCATCGACGACCATGCAGCAAAGAGTCACCACAAGCCAAGTTGAAATGAAAATTTGGCGCATCTATTACCTTGCTTGACCCTGCCGCTTTCATGGCTGCAATAAACAATCGAAATCGGCATATCGCAATAGCATAGGGGTTAATATCGACACCATGTACAACGTCTAATGCCCTTTGTGCGAGCTCTCGACTATTGGTGCCTGGCTCTCGCTTTAACCAGTCATCAAAAACTCTTTCAAAGCTGGTTAGCAAAAAATGCCCCGACCCACAAGTTGGATCGATGAGCCGCAAACCGGGTAGACCAAATGTGTCCTTGGCTTTTTCGAGGGTGTAATCAAGAATAAAACTCTCTACAAATTCCGGTGTTTGCAGCAATGCATAGCGCTTACGCACTGACTCTGATAAGTCCTGGTATAAGTCGCCCAGGAATCGGGTATCCCATTCTGGGTCAGTAAAGTCATGAATTGTATTACCAGAGTCTGCATCGATCTTTTGAAAAAAGTCGATCAACAATTTAGCACCATCAGCAGAGACAGGTATTTGCCATAAGGGGTTGTGACGATGATCTAACAGCTCAGCGATCACTGGGTACTTTTCTAATTGATCGAAGAGACTTAACAGATAATCACGCTCTTCATGGGTTGGGTTTTCATTGAAGTAGGCAACCATGCGTTCTTTTGCATGATCAAGTGGCTTAGCGCCATGGTCATTATTAGCTGGGCCAGATAAAACGGGCTCAGTCAGCAATTCATTGTCTTCCAAGAAACGAACGAATACGCAGGTAAGTACCCAGGCGACCGCCGCTTGTGTTATTTGTGCTTCACGCCAGGCAACAAAATGGTCTGCTGTTCTGCCAGCATTCTTGGCCTTCTCGTACTCCTCTTTGAGATGACTGGTAATCTCATCTCTGGATTCGCTATAAGCTAAGATATCTTTTTCAATTTTTGGCAGTTCTTTTTGTAAGTCTTTTAGCAGCTCGCTGCGGTTAATCATGCTTAAATTCCATTTTGCCGAATGCCTATCATTGCGTTTTTATTCTCAATAACAGCCAGGCGAAGTATTTAATTTTTGGGATACCTGCAGGGCAAATACCTGCGCTACCCTTCTTGTATTTACAATTCTCGTGTTTAGGCTTGTTCTACTTGGGCATTCTCTTTATCTCTTTCTTCTAACCACACGCTAGGGATTCTTGCAAATTCACTACTCCCAGCCCCTGCAGGCACGGTTACTCCATCAATCACCGCAGAAGCACTTTGTGCATCAGCAGCGATAAGCAAAATTAACCCGTGTACATTACCAGCGCTCATTAAGTGTCGGCGGATATCACTCAACCAAGTATTCACTAAATCATAACGGGCGATTAATCCTGGCTCCGTGAGCAATACAGGCTGACCGGCTCCTTTAATTTCCTCTGCCATCGCAGGTAGTACACGCTGAACGAGCCTCTGCAAGTTTTGCCAATCTCTGGAGTTAGACTTTGCAACGTCAGCTTTTAACACCACATTCCAATCTGGCGGTTTTGGCATACTTTTGCATTGTTGGTGTAGATGTCGTAGCAGCAACTCATCAAAACTCAGGTGTTTTAATCGGTACCGACTAATTAACTTGTCTTTCGCTTGCGCCCATTGACGCGGTCTTACGGTCAGTGCGAGAAACCTTGCTGTGTTAACCGCATTTGATATTTGATGATTAAGACTTTTTATTTCTTGTAAAGAAGATACGTCCGTTTCACCAATACTTGAAAAATGAAGTTGCGTTTGTGTCCGTGTTGCTAAGGTCGTTAACCCAGCGATGGGTAAGCAATAAGCCCCTTTCGTTCCATTCGAGAATTCATAGTTACCATCCCAGTGAAATCCAATATCTAAATCTTGGATCATCGCATCCAGTTGTGGCCTGCCAGGCAATGGTTCCGCTGCAGGGTACCTTCCCGCCACACGTGACATAACTTCGGCAACACCTAACGCTTTGCTACCCAATAACGCGCCTTGCGCTAACTCAAGTGCTAGCGCTGCCCTCATGCTACGAGGGTAAAATTCCGCTCGACTTGAGAGTGCCGCACTCTGTGAAGCGGCTGCTGCCAGGCGTAATAAACGGTGATTGCTCAAATCAATAAACGAGCTAGGTGCAGGAACCGCGCGAATTTTCTCTAGCGCTCTTACAGGTGAAAGCAACGGCTGATGCTCTGCACATTCATCGGCAAGTTCCCCTAGGTCATTGGCGTAATCGGCCAACTCCTCTCCTGTGTCGTTTCGATCATCCGCGATTAAAAACCTGTTACCAGAGCGACGAAGCATCCATCGAGGTTCTTGCTTGCTTAGTTCAGTTTCGACGGCCACTCTCACAACCGCATGCGCCCAGCGTTCACGCAAAGGCGAATCTTGCACTGATCCTCGGCGCAGCAAGATGGCATCGGCCAGCTCGATTGCTGTCATCACACCACCGTTTTCGTCGAGTAAACTAATTATTTCATCTCGAAGCTCAGTAATGACTTTTGACTTTCCCCAATGCGTGAGCACTTTTGTGGTGAGCTCTCGCACCTCAGAAGATTCCAGACTTATATGGGCGCTGATTTTGCCAGCGGTTGGCCAATGTACGTTATGAATACCCTTTGGTGCTGTCTCATCAAGACGGCCCAGGTATTCATTGAGAAAACATAACCGTGTTTGGTCGGTCGCTTTTGTGACTTTGGGCATGACCTGGGTAAAAATGCGATCCACACTAATCACTGTGGTGTCTTTGCTTTCTAGCGTTCTCGCTTGATGCTCTTCTAGCAAATTAGCTTGTAGCTGCCCTATCACGTCTGAAAGTTCAGTTCGTGTTTTTACACCCACCCCCATCCAGACACGCACACGACTTCTATTAAGTTTTACGAGGTCTGCGACTGTGTTTATATTCTTACGGCTCAGGGTATCAAGCGCTTGAGGGCTCAATTCTAGCAAGCCAATCTGAGTATCGAGTTTAGCCTCTGTTATTGGACAAGTTTTGTCATCGTCATGAATGGTTGGGTGCTGTGAGCCTTTTCTCGCTTCATTAAATATTTCTCGCCATGCCCGCAGCATGTCTTCAGCATTGGAAAATCTTTCCTTCACGTCGCGAACCAATGCTTTCTTAAAAAATGCCACCATACGATCACGTATAGTGGGATCAAACACAGTGCGGTCTACTTCCAGCTCACCTTCGAATTGCAACGGCATCCCTTCACTAGAGGCCCATCCAGGTAATGCTCCCGCAGACATTTCATACAACGTCAATGCGGCAGAAAAGCGCTCCGCAAAGTCATCCCAACGGCGTCTACCTACATCGCGAATAAAAGGATCCATATAGGCCAGCGTACCAGCGGTTATATTGTCAGGCCCTACATTAGAGAGTGAAAAATCAAACATCACTAAGTGAAGTTGGCTACCTTGTTTGGTTAAGCCAATATTCTCGGGTTTCAGGTCGCGATGAACGATAGCTTTATCTTCTAAATGCGCCAGAGCACTTAGAAGATCATCGCCGAATCGCTCCAATAACTCTAATTGCACCGCGCCGAAGCTTCTTATGCGCTGTGCTAATGTTCCTTCGCTGGTGTAATCAATCAATAACGCGATATGGCCAGCGATTTCGACAGTTTTGTGATAGGCAACAATAGACTGGTGCCGAAGTTTAGATAAAGCTTCCCCTTCTTGCATGATTCGTCGATTATGTTCTGGCGTAAGCGCCAATTTAAGAACCCGCTCATGCCCTTGGTAATCAACAAGAAACGCAACAGAGCACGCGCCCTTGCCTAGTCGTTTCTTGACAGTTATTCCGCCATCGAAGGTGTCCCCTTTGATAGCCTCTGTAGGGTTGGCCGTACGTTGCGTGTCTGGTCGGGTAATTTCTTCTTCAATATCATCCAAGCAATCGATTAACTCATCCACCGACTCTAAACGACTGCTAAGATCAGGGTGTGTTGCATATTGAACCAGGAATTGAACTGATTCACTTGCACCGTTAACTTCATCAGTCACTTGCAAGCCATTACCGCGGCTAAGCTTGTCTTGAAGCTCTAGGTCATTCTCAGCAGGTTTCTTGCCAGTAAATAGATGGTAAGCAATGGCACCCAACGAAAAAACATCCATATGGACACCGTCGGCACTGCCCCCCCCGTAGGCTTCCAAAGCCATATATGGCCCAGCCTCTTCTTGCACTATTTGGCTCAAATGACTGAGCGCACTGATTTGCCGTGTTTCTGTTTCGTAAACACGTTCCGCTGTCGACCAATTCGAAATCTTAATTTTATAGTCGTCACCATCCTGCTTAACCCAAATGCTTTGTGGGCTTAACGCACGGTGATATAGCTTTTGTCCATGAGCATATTGAACCGCTTCAGTAATTAGACGCATTAAGTGCACGGCCTGCATGGTTTCTAATCGCTTACCATTGGTCAGGTGTAGCAGTAAATGGTCTAGTCTGAATGCCTCTGAATCGTATTCATAAACTAACGCAGGGCCATGATCATGCTGCTGGTAGTCTTTGGCCTTGAGAATACCTGGGTGCTCGATACCTTCAAGCAATCGAAATTCAAGTTGGGCAGCTTTTTGCAGTCTTTTTGCTTCTTGTTCATTCTTGCCATAGGTGAGATAGATTCGTACTTTACGTTGAATTCCTAACTCAGAATGAATCGCTAACCACTCCTGAAAATGGTCAGACTCATCCAAGACTTCCTTCAATTCATAGTGACCAACTCGGCGCATTCGTACCGACTCTTTGATACCTGCCTCTTCAACAGCACGAGAAAGCATCTTGGCAATTGGCGTATTCATCCTCTTGTGCCGCCAACCTTCATCCATTCGTGTAATTTCATGTACGAAATTCTTTCTAGTGCAGACATTTAAGCGTGCGGGACCTTCAAGTTTATTGACTAAGTTCTCCGCTGATAGAAAGACATACGCATTTATAAATGGAACACGCTCCTTACTTCGTTTTGCTGATGGCTGAGCTTGCAACAATGAAGCAAGCTTCTTCGCTTTTCGATCCGTAAGAATGCGAGGGTTATCAAAAAGTTTCTGGCCACCCTGAGGTTTTTCCCATATCCAAGTACCCGCATCACCTTTAATAACACCAGGATGAGATTTAATTTCAACGAGGAATAATCCTTTGGGTGTGAGCACCATAAGGTCTATTTCGTTTATTGACCCGTCATGGGCGATAAACTCAAAATTTGCCCAGGCACGATATGGATCGTGATCAGGTAATGCCTGTTTGGCAAATTCCAGCGCTTCTCTTTCCCATGCGAAATCTGAGGGAGTTATTTGCTTCCAGAGTTTATCCATCTACCCTTCAACCTTATCGTTGATTTCCAGCATATCACCAACACTACATCCAAATACTTTGCAGATTTTCTCAATGGTTTCCAATTCTATTCGGGTAGCCTTTTCATGATATAGCGAAGAAATGGTACTCCGATTTAAACCACTTTCCCGAGCTACATCAGAGATGTTCATTTTGTGTTCGCCCATTAGTTTTGAGAGATGACACCTAATCATTTTTGTTATACCGAAGGTGATATGAAGAGCTGAAAAGTATGGCATGCAAGTACGCTTTTTGCTATGCAGAATAGCAAAAATAGATAAAATAATTCTTGTAGTTCATACCTGAGTTTTCTGGAAGCTTTCCCCAATTAACAGGGAAATTCTGTTCGCATGTCTTTTTCTAAAAAAATGCTTGAAACCAAAGCTAGAGAATAGAACTTGTTTCCCCTACTTCTTTGGGGAAAGCTGCCGAAAAATCACGGCACGCTCGAAAAACACGGAAACCGTTTTCCCCATAAGATAGGAATATGGGAAATTGATTTAATTATACAAACTTATAAAACGCCAAAAAACTGCATTATTTAACCCCTGCTCACTAACTGGATGCGTCACGATTAAAACAACCAGCTAATACAGGAAACCAAATAATGAGCTCATACAAATACGAACCAAAAATTCTGACAGATATTGTCAATAGTGACGAAATAAAACTGTTTGCAAAAGACCTGAAAAATAACAAAAATGATCTTCTAAACATAGCAAATAGCATTCACGAAAATATCATTGACATTGCTGATAAAGCAGCAAAATCCTATAAGCAACTATGTGAGAAATACAACGGCGAGGTTAGTCAACGGGACCGCATTTTTATATTTCCCTCAGTTAGACAAAAAATGGGTTCTGACCGGAAATATTCGACATTTAGGTGGCTACAGTATATCAACAGCTCATACGACAGTCGGGTTTCCAATAAAAGCTGGACTGTGCGGGAGGTAAAAAAAACCGGTAAAAACTATTCTGCAACGGATTTCAAACGAACATTCACCAACAAAAACAATCCGTTCATCCAGTCGGTTCTAGAAATGGAGCATATTTTTCGATTCTGTCGCCAGCAATACCAAACAGTGAATGCGATACATAAAATACTGAACTCAAATACCCTGTCTGAATACAACCTATCAGACCTATTATTGGATGGATTCGTGGCAACATTTTATCAGGACCCTCTGTGCGTTAGCAGAGGCCTCTCTCTATTTAACGATTTCTATGAGCGACCAACTACAGAAACTGAGGATGCCCCAGAAGGATTAAGCGAATCTCAGCAGGACACGCTTGATGAAATATTCTCTGATAGCGAGAAAGTTTACTTTTGACTGGGTTGAGTGACGTCAGCGTCCCTGCTCGTAAAATTTCAGTACCTGCATCCGGAAAAAGGGACGTCAGCGGCATAAAAGTGACGCTGACGTCCCTAATCTCGATAAATTGGGCAATTTCTATTAGTGAAAGTAAGTTTTATTGTCCATGTGGGACGTGGGCGTCACTTCAATACTGAAAAGTATTTTTGCTAAACACATTAATAACCGTCTATATTTCGATCATTTCTTGTTGCATTTAGCCATTTTCTGACGTAACGTACTGAGCGTTAAGTAGCGGTTATGGACACTGTCTATCTCCGAAATAGTTGACGGGCTATGTCTACGTTTTTCCACAATCGTGGAATTATCACCGTCAAGACTCATAATATTGAGTTATTTTCCCTGAATTATGAGGGATGACATGAGTATATATTCACACCATTTCTTTACTGGTTCTGGGATTTTGCTGTCCGTAAAAAAGTTTTAGGATTGGTCTTAACCGCCTATCACTTATGTAGATCCATTCATACAGGATGGAGCTAGCACGGCGGGTGTTTAGAGCCTAAACACGCATAAAACCCATGTTCGAATATATGCCCTTGGTAATCCTCGGGTCTTACGACCCTTATTATTCGACAAGGGAAAAATATGACTAATTCGAAACAACCCTCTATTCAAAGCGAAACCATCTATAAATCTGCTATCGACGCAGAACGAAGCTTTCCAGCTCCCAGAGGAAAGTTTGTCATTTACAACAAAACAGGAATCAAATGGGATCTCAGTGATCCTGAACACTCATATCTGTATCGCAGGGTGAAAAAATCATCAAAATGGAATGGCCGATATTGGGAGTCAAACTCTGAAGAAAAAATCAGAGAGTTTCTAGATTTTCCACCTTCAAAAAAGCTGCTTCGAGATTACGATGTACTAGACGAAAATAAAATTCACGATGGAATAAAACTCAGGATCATACGATTCTCAAATGAAATGGGCTGTGTTTACTCTAATGACTCTGAGTTCGCGAGAGCACGACTGGAAAGCATGTGGTCAACTGAAGACCAGTATAATAACGAAAGGTTTTGGGAAAATGCTCCAATCCTCTACCTCCATGATTTCAATCACAATATAGAAAGTTATCAAGCCCAAGGCGCATCAATTGAGGAAATCAATCACCCTCCCCACCCCGTCAAAATTCAACTTGATAAAAGAGTGACATCTATTGAATGTCAGCCGCATATAGACCCACGTCATTATCTACTCCGGCTCAAGCTGGGACAGAGTTGGCAATGGGCAAACTACGGAGGTGAATTCCCGAAAAGATCTATACCTTGGAACGGCGCTATAACATTGCGAACGAGCGAGTGGCCAAACTGGAAAAATTTTATAGAGGAGGCAGGTATTCCGGTTGTTATTCAACAACAGGAAACCCCTGACTCAAATAAAATCCTTCTCAACCATAAAAACATCCCTGGTTGGAGCTCTCCAGCAGTTAATGGGAAAGTCCTTTATAAATACCAACGAGACGGTATTCAGTTTGCGGCGGATAACGGTGGTAGAATCCTAAATGCTGACGAGATGGGTACAGGAAAAACCGCGCAGGCAATTGGTTTTGCATCAGGTATAGATGCTCAAAAAATCCTTATCCTAACTCCAGCTGTGGCCCAGTACGTTTGGTTGTCAGAAATCATAAGTTGGTTGGGCCAGGAAGAGAAAATCCAATGTATTTCATCTAGCGATACAGAAATTTGCCCCGATTCGAAATGGGTAATCATTTCGTATGACATGCTGTCAGAAAATCCATCGACAATCAAAGTCGATGACAAACCAGATCAGGTTATAATCAAAAGAGCAGCCAAAATTGACAGCTCAATTAAGATAACTATTAACCGTTTTGGCGCACTCAACGTTACTATTGCACGACCTCTGCATATCGATGGGCTATCTGATCAAACCTCGAGAAAAATCAACAAAATAAACCAGAGAATGGAAAATTCTCGAATTAATCGACTAAAACAATTTGATTTCGATCTCGCTATAGCGGATGAGGCTCACTACCTAAAAAATGGGAGAGCCAAACGCACTATCGCGGCCAATTCTCTACTACAGCACATTGATAAAATCGCCTTGCTTACAGGCACTCCAATTCGAAACAACGTTAAAGAGGCAGAGACATTATTATCTATTCTGTGCGAGAGGGCTCTCAGTGACGCTACATTGCTGGCATATAATGACAAACGAGCTTGCCGTAATACCGTAAAAGAGTTCCTCCAGGACTTTATGATTCGACGAATAAAAAAAGAGGTGCTGACTCAGTTACCACCGAAAATCAGGCAATGGATTAATGTCATACCGGATGTAACGCACGATGAGGACAACCTGATTGAGATATATAGACACTGGATTTCACTGGCAAAACAGAACTACATGGATTCATTCAGGCAAAAAACACAGGAAGAACGTAGTGCCTTAAAGGACATCGCATTTAACTGTATAGAGCTCGCGAGAACTTTGGTAGGAAAAATAAAATTACTAGATGGCCAACTAACCGATTATATTTGCAACGCAGTAGCAGAGAATGGTTGTTGTATTGTCTTCTGCGCGCACCGAGAGGTAAGTGACGAACTATCTCGTCAGCTAAACTCCCGAGACATTACCAACAAGGTTGTAGATGGCAGGACATCCCCAGTAAATAGAAAAAAAGCTGAAACCGATTTCCAAACCGGGGCAATAAACGTGTTTATCGGGGGAATTCGTTCCGCAGGAGAGTCATTGACGCTCACACGGGCAAGCCTGTGTATTTTCGTCGAATCCGACTGGGTACCGGCCGCTATGATTCAGGCAGAGGACAGAGGCCACAGAATAGGACAACAAGGCAACGGATACCAGATCGTTCACTGGGTAATTGATCCTCAATCTGGTATTTCTCTGGATTATCACATCACCAAAATTCTTGATAGGAAACTGTCGCTAATTAATGACATATTGGGTGAAGAATCTCAATTACAAGTCCCCAAAGAATTGAATGAAAATAATAGGGCCCAACTATTTTCGAGTCTATTTGGCCCATCTCCAATGCCCACGAACCAAAATGGCATAATACGCTCCGTACCCGCCAATGAAACCCTTCATCTCACCTAAAAACGTTCACATACATTTATAGACCGAACCGAAGGCGCCTAGACGCGCCTTCGCCATAAATTAATGCTGACACGGCAAATCGATACCAATTATAGAATTGGTGATTTACTATTTTTTCATTAAATTAGTGCTTCTTTGCCTTTATTTTGTCGACAAAATTTGTATTATTTTTCATAATGTTACGATACGGATGTCATTATAAAGAAAAAGGATCGCATCAAATGCAATATATAAAACCACTCACTCTATCGATAATTTCCTCTCTATTAATCGCCTGCGGTGGCGACTCGAACAAACCTGCTGAGGGAGGTGATGGCCCTAAGATTCCTCCCCCAACCAACAGCAACCAAGAATTTCTGCTTTTTACTGACCGCCCCACGTCTGGCAGCTCATTAAAAAACTTATACCAACTCAACCCTGTTGCGGCCAGCCCAGCACCAAAAAAGCTAAACTCATCCCCTGTGACGAATTATGTAAGCCACCCTGCTCTTCCACTGGGCAATAATGAGTGGATACATTCGATAGTTTGGGTTGAAGGTGAAAAGATTTGGGGAACAGACTCAGCTACTGAAAATAAATATGCTCTAGCGAGCTCTCCCATTGTGACCGATCTTTGCGAACTACAGCATAAAACTCCATCACAGGATGGGACCAAAAACTTGTTACTCATTCGAGACAATGGGGCTGACAGCACCTGCTCATCCGACGACCAATATTACACGCTAAATTACAACAATGCCTCACCCCAAGCACTAACCCCTATTTCAGGAGAAATAATAAAAGGCTTTGATGGTGGAATAATAGTGAATGATATTGCGGATAACACTTATAGCTATTTCACCGACACAGACGGCAAAACTGCTATTTTTGACCAATCCATCATGCAGGTCACCGCTAGGTATGACATTTCTAATAATATCCTGTGGGGGCCCACTCTAAACGAGAGTATTTTTATTGTTGTCAATGACGAACTATTTCTCGCTCCTTTCTCGTCTCTGGTGGACGGTAGTTTTACGTTTACGGGAGGAGTTGATCTAGAACAAAGTAACATAGACATGAAGACTGCTAACGGTATGCTTTATATTTCTTCACATGAAAAGTTACTGCAATACGATCCAACAACTGGATCACTGAGCACGGTCGCAACCCTCGGTTTGAACTCTACAGCCGTAATTGTAATCGACGAAAGTCATGCCTATTTAGTAGACAGGTCTGCTACAGGGGCGATAGTTTACGAAATATCTTTAGCCACCGGTACAATAACACCGTTGATTGAATCTTCAGACCAAACCTTTAGTGTTTTTCACATGCAAGACAAACTATGGACCTCAGACCAAGCTGAAGCCAAAATCTACGACACAACAACCGGCAACACAACAACAATCGATGATGCGACGTTCAACATTATTGGCTGGTCGGACTCAGTAGAAATCGTTCTAACCAAAGACCGCACTTTTGATGGGGTAGCAACTACTAACGGCTACATAGCTAAATATGAGCCAGAGAGTGGAAGTGAAGTACTGAATTACGGTGAGTATGAAGTGCCATACGTTTATTTGGGATGGCATGGTAGCCGTTATCGTTTGGGTGTAGATCACGACTATTACAAACTGTTTTTGATCGATTTTGAATCGTCGAATTCATTGAAAGAGGTATGGGAGTCTACTGGGGTTATTTCGTTGCCGTTTTGACAGGGTGAATTAGAAAATAAATACCTGCTAAACCTTCAAACACGATTCAAGATGTGAGGTGGTCAATTCTTTCAATCCACCTCACCTCAAATCCCAGCGTTTCGAGATAGTTTAGAACACATGGTGTATCTGTTGTTAGCGCCGCACCAAACTCGCAGTTATTTACCGCTATTTTTTTACCAAAAATAGGAAATAGGATTACATTTTGTTTGATGTCGTGGGCTTGTCGCTTTAGAAGAAAACAGGACATTTTTTCCACGCTCATTTTATCGACATACTGAAGAATTTTAGATTGGTAGGTTTGGACCGTAATCGGTGATTTTTCTGGTCAATTAATTTGATCGATTTAGATCGAAGAGCCGACAAGTTGATTTTTACATATTACATATAATGGCAGCTTTCAAAAAAGCAGACATTGCCAATAAATGCGAAATGTCTCAGTCTCACTGCAAATCCGCTATCCGAGAATCGTATTTCATAACGAGATTTTCAAGTGTTATTGTTTTAGATTGCATCTTATTCTAGCTGGATCAAAAACCAGGTTACTTCAACTTTGTCAATCTAGGTGACTGGATTCGACGCAGGGTGTTGCACTAGCGTCGAGAACCCTGAGCATAGCCTCTCAGTCCTCTCTAGACCGCATTGTTTCGTTCTATACGGGATTCAAAATGGACTATAAAGGTCTTGTTTGGACTGGGATATGTCCCAAATTTGTCCCAGGATCAGATCTTTTTCTACAGGAATCTTATGCTCCTTTAACACAAGAAATGCGCTAACTCATTAGAGAGAAATGTGAGAGCATATTCTCACTTAAACAGGGCAATTAGTTCTGCAAAGTTATCTTTCGCTTCTGAAAAGTCAATTCTTTCACCATCATCAGCGTAAGACATTGCATCCACAAACTGAGAATACTCTGTTTTATAAAGCGAATCACTACTCAGGGCATCTAAAGCCATTTCCATTGATTTATAAAAGCCTGCGTCTGTTTCTCGCCTTCCGCTTTGCTGATCTTGTTCAAATGACTCTAAAGCCGTTCCAGCGAACATATCCTGATTCCCAATCAGAAGCGGTTTAAGCGCGGCGAGATCATGTAAATGCCTAATCATAGTAGGATCATCACCTTCTAGTGCCCTATCGCGCCTTAATACTCGCCATGTCAATGCGCTTATTTTGTCGGCACCAGTTTCGATGGGTGACAAACATAGAATGCGGGCTTCAGGTTTACCATTGGTAAATGTAGAAACTAATGATTGAACCGGCTTCAACTCTGGAACAAGCCTCGGCTGGGTGAAACTAAACTCAACTTCTAGATGAGGTCGCAATGACGCATGGCTGGAATGGTTTTGTGGGTACGCTAGTGGAAATTTTATATAGTTACTTGCCGCTAGAACGTTATCATTTTCGAGTGTAATAGAATCAACGCCCTTTACCGACGTAAGGATACTGGCCCGATAATCTCTTCTAATAGACTTACGTTTATTTCCCGAGCTTTCATTTATGTAGAGACATCTAAAATCCAAGTCTTCGGAAAACCTCTGAATAAGCCCATGAGCTTTAGATAGACTCGTACCACCCGAAAATATCGTCGTAATTTCATCACTTTGATGTGTCGCTAAGCTTTTTAGAACTTGTACCGCATACCAGTCTTTTTCGACAAATGCCGGATCTACACCAAGCTCGATTGCAATGTCGTTAATAATTTCAGGGTCAAGAGACATATTGATATTTAATAGACTTCCCACCGAAAGCCATCTTCCTTGATACACGCCCTTTCACTGCAATCACTCGACCAGTAGGTACTTGAGTCGTTTTTCCACTGTTATAGTTCATCATTTCTGCAGAACTGACAACTTTAACATTAAGCTTCTGGGTTAGCGCTTCTTCTGCGATTTCTGGAAGAGGTTTAATAGGCACAATCTTACCTGTCAATTTAGAGCGTTTAGCTTTCGCATATAGCCCCTGACCAAACTTAACAACCAATCCTTCAGACACGAGCTGCCTAAAGACCCGGCTAACCTGGTCCCGATCAGAAAGATCAAAAAAGTCTTTAGGAGTAAAAACAGTATTTTTACTTCGACTAATTCGATATTTAATTTTGCTCTTTAACGACGTAAGCGCCATTGATATTTCCTACAAAAATAAGACATCTCGAGATACATAAATAAGACATATAGATTAGTAGAATATACGCCCAAAGTGGCTTTTTATCAAGATTCCTGCCATTTAGCGATGAATCACGAATCTTAATTAATGAAATCTCGAAATTAGACAATCGAATAATCGTTAAAGTTCTTATTCTCACGAACTTCACAAGTATTTCGAACTTTTCCGCATTCCCAGTTCGTTAACATCTATTTGAACCGTTAGATACGGTTCAATATTTCTAATGCGCACACCCTACTAATACAGCAGAACAAACATTTTGGTAGGAATAGTGGCGAATCAATCAGTAAATAAACGAAAAAGGAAACTAGAAAATGTTCTTTACTCAAGACGTGCTTGGTAACAAAATTATGGTGAACAATCTGATTTGTTGGGGGCTTATAGAAGTTTTTAAGGCTCAATACCCAAATGACCCGGCATATGTTAACGAAAAAATCGAGAAGATAAGAGACTTGCCAACATTTGAGAGTATCTTAGAATGGTTCAACCTGGACCATGGAAATAAAGCCGCACTGGCAAATAAAATCAATATGCCCTTCGACTTGTTAGATCGCACTGCGCAAGGCTGCAAGTGGATCTACAATCACTAGTATCTGCGAAGAACAAGGCCGCTGATTTTCAAAGCGGCCTTTCACCTGAAGGCCGGTTGATAATTTCATACAATCTGCATTTTCTCGAAACCAAACACCGATCAACACGTAATACTGTACAAAGAAATTATAACTTGCATTATTCCGCTACCTGATAAGTTAGCTAATCTATCAGTTAGGAGAATAGAAGTGGAAGATAAATTATATGATGTGCAAGATTATGAAGTGAATAGTAAACAAAACGAATCTATTGACTGCCTGCTGGTCTTAGGGGCCCAAACTGACACTTAAGACATTGCCCACCGGTGTATTCTCATAAAAAATACAATACCGCTAATATTGCGGATAGCACAATAAAAAATATCGCGGGATCAGAGTCATCATCAACTCGCTTTTTACAATATGGGCACCAGGAATGATGCGGTTCTCCATATCTAAATGAAAGGCGCGGAGTAATGCGTTTTCCGCAATGGTGGCAAATTATTCTCTCGTCGGTATTGGACATATCAAACCCTCAAAATTCTGATGCTACCTCATATCAGAATTATGCAAGCTTGATAAACGAATCCAATCAAACACATCTATTACGACTATCACCAAAACTTGCATATCTCGCGCCTTTGATACATTTAGGTTTTTATAGGAGAAGCACAATGCAAGAAGAAAATTATGAAGTGACTCAATGGCTAACCGAAACATCATGGCCAACCAGGCAGCAAGATGTCAATGAAATGGTGTATATCTATGATGAGTGGAAAAGGACTTCTCCTAGGTGCCCGGATACAGGAGAATTAGACGAGGAATTACTAATTCAAATGACGTTGTCGAGAATGCGTCATATTCACCCCTCACAGCGAGATGCCTGCGTCATTACCGCCCTGTTGGTTATGCAAACCGCATTTGTAGCTAAATTTGAAGGCGTCTTCGCGCCAAATCTAACTGGTCGTTTGCACTAACATGAGAAAAAGCTTTCGCCAAATAGACATATTATTCATTAATTACAACAAATTAGGTGAACTCGCACATTGAGTTCACTTCGAGAAACACAGTAATATCCGTCTTGCCTAACAAGCAATTATCAACGGACGAATCATATAAAAAGGAAGGAAAAATGTTATCAAAATTTTCAGTTATTTTCGTATTTATTATGCTATCTGCGTGCGCTTCCACGCCCGCTAAAACCCCTCCTAATATTTCTACGGTTACAAGCATTGACGACTATTTAATCAAGCTCATTGGTTACTATGAGACCGATAAAAAACGAGATGGTAACGTAGAAAGTTATAGATTTTCCGATGCAGCTTATGCATCAGACATCAAACGTTTAGCCTCTGATATACGTCATATTTGTACACTTCAACACAAAGGCGATTTATTTACTTATCCGTCAAATAAGCCCTATTATCTTACTGCTGATTATGCTGTGAAAAGCTTGGGGCTTGACTTTGTTGAGCATCAATTAATGGCAAGCCAGGGTAAGGTTGTTAGTACATCGCCTTTAAGCATTGGCTCAGGAAGAATACCAGGTTTAAACCTTCAAGGTTCGATGGCCTACAATAAAAAATCAGTCACCTTTCCTAGCGCAGCGGATCATGGCATCTGCGCTACGCACGATCAGAGCACAGGGCTCTTTCAATACCATTTTATTTATTCCTTCTTTGGTACAGTTAGCGAAACAAATAGCTCACACCCAAAACCACCTTTGTATCTGGCAATCGACAAATCTAACTACATGCAAACTCAGCAAGACATCGCGATTGACGAATATGCTAAAAAAGCACGAGAAAATGCTAAGGCGCTTAGTAATGTCGTGTCTAAATACATTTCAGACACTAAGCAACAACCTTCGTTTGATCTCAGATATATCGACAAGGCCATTGGAGGTGTAGTACTCAATATCTCAATTAACAACACTGATAAGAAGCCAGTCGAATATACAGCACTAAATAAATATGGAATTACAACAGGAAATGGAGCGAGCTATCAAATTGCAATTAATCCACTGGGACAGCCTGCGGTACTTGATGGTTGCGTATTCACATCACATGACAATTGGACTGTATTAGTAAACCCGAACACTCAATGCAAAATCAGCATCCCAGGAGTTGTCATGGGGTTTCCTTTTGAGTTCGAGAACATAACGTTAGGAATTAATGATGAGACACATAAACTAATTCCAGTAAGTGAGTTCGCCGTTTTTGCTGAAAGATATCGTTAGGCTAGGTATCAGAAATAAGGCTTGAGACCACTACCTGATGATCAGTCAGGCACTCAAGCCAGATTCCCCTATTGGAGGAGTACCAACCATGAATAATCATCGCTGATTTAGACATTTTACCATTGCTCATTTATATGCAAGAAAATTAGCGAGTGTCTAAATCCTTAAATAGCCATGAAAAGCTGAGTTGGTGAATATTCAATCGAAGCTCCTATTTAACAGCACATTTTAGCAGCTTCACTTTCATCGATAGTTTCATCAGAACAGGAATGCTCTTTAATTTGTCCGTTTACAGCTGGCCAAGTAATTGACTCCAAACCCTTAATAGCTTTGGCAAGTCTTTTATCCCACGTTTTAAACGCTCTAGATTCATCACAATACACACATTTTAATTCGCCCTCACGGACTTGATAGAGATTGAGATATATCGTCGACCTTGGTGCGCACGCTCTGCGATCGCGCATATAAAACCTAGCGTTAATGCAGAGATTATCGCACTGCGCTATTACTGCGCCTTCTTTTAAGTCGATTTCCTGATTCGATTTGATGGTTTGCCCAACAAACTTATCCTGGCCTGTTTTTTCATCATCAACACCCTCTATAATCATGCACCAACTAGTCAACTTTGCATACGATTTAGATTTTCTGTTGTAAGACAATTCAGATATCAGCTCTAAGGCCTCTTTGTAATCACTGAGCGCACTATAATCAGTATCTGGAACTTTAATAAGCATATCTATTACCTGTGTTAAAAATTTGAATAAAATTGAGCGCTCAGTAATAGAATACGGTGGAAGAGTTCGAGTGTATATTCCGTTTCCTTCCGATGTCGATTCGGTTTCCGTCCGAATTATATGTTTTCCCATTTATTTTCAATAGCATACCTCTCCACCTAGTCATCAAATAAACTTATATTTTGTAGATATTTCTATAGCAAGGTGTGTTTGCGGAAAAGGTATTGCTTGATAAAACAACTAGGGTAGTAGGTTTATGACTCTTTTTTGACCGAGGGAGAAAGATAAGCTTGGAGTAGCACGATCAATTCGACCACGAGAAGAAAGTCCACACAGGTTTAAAACTAAATATCTAAAAACTCGCTAGACGCAGTAGTTATATGATCGGTCAAACACTCTAGCGAGCCTCATACTCATTTAAGAAAAACGACGGATGATTAACAAATGCCTGTTAAACGTTCACCCTCGATATGCAAACGACTTCTGGCCGAGCAGTTGATAAAGATCTGCTAGACTTTCGACTGCCTTGTCGTAAAGCGCTTTGGTTTCCCTGTCATTTTGAATAACGGAGTTTTCGCCTAGAGCCCTCTCCAGTTGATCGAGTACCAGGTTCGACCTATCCAACGCTTCATGTATTAGAAAAGGGTCTAACTTTTGATCTTCGATACACTCCTCACTTGTACCATCAGACATACCAACCTCCTTTTAAAAACTAACTAAAACAGCTCATAAGATCATCCGCTTCTACTGTAGCATTTGAAACAACAGCATCGCTTAAGTCGATCTTATTACTCAACAGGCTGTTAAGCTGAAGATCAAAAGATTTAAGAGTAGGATGAAGAGCCATGGGTATGTAAACGTTAACGTCTTTCTTTTGGCCTATCCTATATACCCTATCAGTAGCCTGCGCTTCTTTGGCCGGATTCCAATGACGTTCTAAATGTATGACGTTATTGGCACCGGTAACCGTTAATCCAACACCTGCAGCGACCGGTGACATAACGATAACTGCGAAGCCGTCTTGTTCCTGGAATTTATCTATGATGGCTTTGCGTGTTGCCGTGTCCTTTTTCGTCGCAACAGCTTTCGTTTCACCGTTAATGATTTCTACCGGGATCTTGAACAATACCCCTACAATTGCGGCCACGTATGCTTGGACGCTTTTAGTCGACGCAAATATAAGAACCTTTTCATTCTTACGCTTAATTTCTTTTAGTAAGTCGAGCATTGCTGAGAATTTTGACGATAACTCAGCCTGCCTTAAGAATTCTTTCGCTTTATGAGGTATCGGCGCCCTCTTCTCTATATCCTGATGGGTGCTACTAACAAGACACCCACCGAAAAGAAATACAAAAACCTAAACGACGCTTCAAGAAAGAGGCAATAGACACTTAACGTTGACAATAAATATAGGATTTGAGCAGTTTGACTAATAATATTCGCTTCAGAGAGTGCCTCTGCCAGTATTTAGGTCGTTAAAACTAATTCGCAGGCAGGGGAGCTCCTTAGGTCTCCCTGATGTTTATATATGTGGTGTTAGACTAGGGTGAAAGTAGCGCCAAACAGCTACTTAGTCCTGGGCTCCGTGTATAACCTTGCCTTTGATAAACCACTTTAATTGAGTTAGCGCTGCCAACAAAATAAGAGAAGTGCTTTTCGAAGTCTCGGGTGAGCGCTTTCCATTGATCTTGAGTTAATGATAGACGTTCCAATAGTGGCGGAAGGTGTTGATTAATGCTGCCTCGTTTATCATTTCGGTATACCTTACCCGTCTGATCTAGCAGTGCTAGATAATCGTTAAGTTCAAAGGGTAGGCCATCAGGCATATTTTGTCGTGGGTTGCCCACAAACGCTAACAGATGCTTAGGTTGGTGAATCCGTTTGGCGTTCTGAGTACATCTAATCCGTTCTTTGACCGAGGTGTGGTCTGAGGTTTCTGGGGTATCAGCCATGCAAGCCCTTACAGGGTTTAGGTCAACATAGGCCATGCAGGCGGCTAATGCTTTATCATCGAGTAGTGCTTGAGATTTGAAGCGTCCTTCCCAAAATCGGCCAGTACAATTATCTTCACGGTTTGCTTGCCGAGCAATGTGCTCGTTTAAGTTTCGCATAAACCAACTGATGCTGAAGAGGCGCTCACGCCAAGCTTGAACGAAAGTGTCGAGTTGCTTTTTTTCAGCTACTCCTAGTGTTTGTCCAGCCATAAAGCGTTGAGATAGATAGTTACCCGCGTATAGTTGGTGCCAGTGTTCAATGACTTGGTGGTTTGTCCATGATTCAGCTCTAGATTTGTTTACCCTTAAGACAATATGAGTATGGTTAGACATTACCGCGTAAGCACAGAGATCAATGGCAAATACGCCAGATAGGCTAATAAGTCTTTTTTCTACCCATTGGCGGCGATGTTCATAATTGGCCCCTGTTAGCTTGTCTTCACCACATAGAAAGCTACGGCGAACACAGCGGGAAACGCAATGGTAATAGGGGGTATCCTCAAGAGATATGAGCGTTTTTCTGGCTTTAGGCATGAGGTAAAGTCCTTTTACTTCAAACTTATTTTAGTTTTAGTGTGCTGGTTAAATATCCAGTATTTTGGTTGGGCTGTCAACTGTTATGATGGGTGTCTAGGTAATTCACTCTATGCAGATAAAGGTTTCGGTTTCATTACGCCAGAAGAGGGCGGTAAAGACCTTTTTGTTCACCACTCAGAAATAAAAACATCGGGTTATGCAACACTAAATGATGGTCAGCAAGTAGAGTATGAAGAAGGGCAAGGGCAGAAAGGGCCTTGTGCGACTAATGTTATACCATTATAGGTTGCTAGTAGCGTAACGTTACGAGTAAACCGAACAAGAAGCCAAGGTCATGTTTAATGCCTTGGCTTCTTGTTGTCACCACGCCTATAAATTGAGTGAGCGGTATTTGGAAGGAGACAGGCCTTTCCAACGCTTAAATGCACGACTAAAGTTTCTATCATCTTCATAGCCAAGAAAGTAAGCTATTTCTTTAATGGTCATTTTGCTGTTGGCTAGATAAGTGATTGCCAGCGCTTGTTTTACTTCTTCGAGAATTTCTCGATAAGATGTCCCTTCTGCTATTAATCGTCTATGTAATGTTCTAGAAGTCATATTGAACCAAGATGCCATAACAGTTTGAGTGGGAAACTCCGTGTTTTCTAAAAGTTTCTGTTTGATCTTACTTTTATACGTTGTCTCGTGTTCTAGTGATTTAAGCTCTTTAGAGCAAAGCATTTCAGCCTCTAAATACCCCGCTAGATTGGCAAAAGGAATCGGCTCACTCAGGTAGTGTTGCGAGAATTGAATTGAGGCAGCCGGTTCGTTAAATTGCAGAGTACATTCACTTAAATTTCCGTACGGCACATTTTTATGGCGAGCGTAGGGAAAGCATAAGGTCAGGTCTTTCTTCAAACTGGGCATTAATTGGTCAAGCGCGGCTTTAATGGTGACTAATATGGCATCAAAAATAATAATCCGTAGATCATTAAGAGGAATGTTCTCTTCTAATAAAGCGATAAATAGACCATTTTGATAATTTACCGTTAGTTTTACCAATGGCATACGAATAGAAATATATTGCTCAACCAACTTGATCGCTGATAGCAAGTTATCGCAATTCATTAATGCAAAACCGAGAACACCGTGAGATTGTAGTGATAGACGGTGCCCCACCGATATACCTAATGCCTGATTTTTTGAGCATCTAACGGCCCTTAGAACGAGCGTTCTGAAAACAGGGAAGTCAATAGAAGATTCGATAAACGAAGAGTCAATTTTTGTGAATCCACTTCCCTTAAGCCATCGAAAAGGTTCTATACCGAAGTCGTCCATACATTCAGAAAGGGCAAAAAGATAGACGCCAGGGATTTTTATATCATTAAGATTCACTGCAGAACCCCCTTTTTGTGTTTGTGAGCAAGCGTTTGATGTTTTAAAAAGAGAGAAATATGTTATTTGTCAATTAATGACCCTATTTTGTCATAAAAAGACTGTTAAGTGTCAAAAAAAGCCACCTATGAGGCGAGGCGGTTCTATTAAACTGGTTGTCAGGTAACAATAATGGAGCCTATAACCATGCTTTCTTTTTTTTCAAGTGGCCCAAAGGCCATGCAAATCAATCAAATAGATGTGGCGGTTAAGTCAAAAGAAACAATACTTACGGCCGCATTGCGTAATGGAATTAACTTCCCCTATAGCTGCAAAGTGGGTGGCTGTGCGGTTTGTAAATGCAAGTTGACCAGCGGGAAGGTAAAAGCATTTTCAGATGCGAGCTATTTACTCTCTGCTGAAGAAGTGCAAGAGGGCTATATCTTAGCCTGTCAGAGCATACCTAAATCATCAGATGTCACCATTGAAGTTGATCTCAGTAAAGCCGCGAATAGACAAATCAGGGGCAAGGTCATTGATCAAAAGCGACTAACGCATGATATTACGATGCTAGAGATTCAGCTGGATCAGGTGGTGATCTATAAGGCGGGCCAGTATGCCATGTTATCACTGGACTGTTTGCCGGGCGTTTCACGCGCTTATTCTTTTGCCTCAAAACCAGACGTAGAAAATAATATTGTTCGCTTTTTTATCCGTCATGTACCCGGAGGGGTTCTTTCTACGTTTATTAACACCCATCGTGTTGTCGATGAATCCGTAGAGATCGATAGCCCCATGGGAGAGTTTTTTCTAAGGCCTGCTGACAAGCATATGCTGATGGTTGCCGGAGGGAGTGGCTTAGGCCCTATTTTGTCTATTTTACAAAAAGCTAAAGATGAGCAGTGCAACCGCCCCGTCACTGTTCTGTTGGGGGCTCGAACACAAGCCGATCTTTATTGTTTGGATGATATGGCCGAAATAGCAAGCTCATGGCCTAACACCTTTAACTTTGTACCCGTGTTGTCTTCAGAACCTGAAGAAAGTACATGGCAAGGCGCGAGAGGTTTTGTCGGCGAATATCTTGAAAGATATGGCACCGAAAGCACCCAAGCTTATCTATGTGGGCCTCCAGTGATGGTCGATGACTGCGTTGAAAAACTAGCGTCAATGGGGATCGATCACAGTGAAATTTATACAGACCGGTTTGTCTCCGTATATGCCGATGCTAATTAAGGGAAGGGTAACGTATATGATTTTTCAATATTTAAAATACTTCTTGTTTCATGCCATCGGTTTGGCTGCTCTTTGCGCTATTTTAATGGGGGGGCACTATGTGACCGCGGGGCTACTGATTATATTAATAGCCTATATGTTGGGAGATGCCGTATGTGGCGACGACACTTCAACACCTACCTTTAAGCACCCCGCAATCCTGACTGTTCAGTTATGGGCTGCATTGCCATTGCTTTCGTTAATCGTCTTCTCTGCCGTCTGGAGTGTTTGCTCGGGAGACCCCTTAGGGTTTGGTGCATTGATAAGCCATTTGACCGGTTATGATGTGATTGCCGCAAGAGAGGGCAGCCAATGGTATCACTCTATATTAACCTTTATCGTGACGGGATTGATGATTGGCATGGTTGGTACGATCACCGCCCATGAGTTAACACATAGAACTTGGGACCCTATTTCGATGCTGGTAGGGCGCTGGTTATTATCGTTTAGTTTTGACACGATTTTTTCTATTGAGCATGTTTACGGTCATCATCGTTATGTTTCAACCATTAATGACCCTGCGACAGCCCCTCGAGGTCGTAATGTCTATTTTCATATTATTGCATCAACGATTAAAGGCAATGTAAGCGCTTGGGCGCTAGAAAAAGAACGGCTCGGTAAGCACGGTAAAGGACCTTTTTCTCTGAGTAATGGCGTGATAAGAGGGCATTTAATGAGCTTGGTACTTGTTGTCGTGGCATTTTTAATGGGTGGCCTTGAGGCTTGTTTGTTTTTTATCGCTTGCGGGTTATGGGGTAAGTCTCTATTGGAAATTGTTAACTATATGGAGCATTACGGGATGGTGAGAAATCCCGATGTAGCGGTTCAACCAAGACATTCCTGGAATACTAACAAGCGTATTAGTTCTTGGGCGATGTTTAATCTTACTCGGCATTCTCACCACCATGCAGATGGAAATGTACCTTATCAAGACCTAAGGCCCTATTCAGATGCGCCTATGATGGTGAATGGCTACTTAACGACCATTATCGTGGCACTTATACCGCCGCTTTGGCATCACTTAATGACACCCAAGGTGCTCGCTTGGGATAGAAAATACGCATCAAAAGAAGAGCTGGAATTGGCAAAATCGGCGAATGAGAGAAGCGGCATTCCAGCCTTTATGAATGCGGTAAATGACCCGCTGTATCCAGTTAATTAGAGGTATCTCCCCCTTACGATAAACGTCTCAATTGGCACTGTAAGGGGTCACTAAAATAATAAAGTGTTAACGTATTTAAAGGAGTTTCATTGTCATGCAGCATCAACGCAATTTAGAGTATTTTGTTGAGATTTCACTTGGGGAGTCGCCAGAGTTTTTAGATGAACTGACTCCAGCCCAAGTGAATCACCTCCGTGAGTTTATGGAGCACGTGCTGAGGCGTGAAGAAGAAGCTCTTGTGAATATGTTTAAATCCCTCGCGATGTTAATGAAATATATTCCTAACATGATTTTATGTCCGATGATCCCCCGGTATTTTTCTCCTTCCATTGCGGCAATGATTACTCAGGAGCTCAGTATGAAGCAAATCATGGGGGTTATATCTGGTTTGCCTGTGTCATATGTGGGAGATATCTCGGTCTATCTAGATAAAGAGCTGGCCGCAGATATCCTTAAAAACTTAAAGAAGAAAATGGCCATTGATGTGCTGAGTTATTGTTTTGAAACGTACCCGCTAAAATTACTGGATGTTCTGGCGTTGGCGCCTGAAACACTCCAAAAAATGGTGGCTAAGGATTTTAAGCAGTTTGATGTTGATCGTCATGATTTATCACCAGATAGACAGAACACTTATGACCGTATAGTGAGGTTATAATCTTCTTTTTCGAGATTGTACGTCTTCATCAAAATGAACATTTTTGATATTGGGTAATGCCGCAATCGTTCGCATTACATTCAGGCCTTCAGTCTCGTAATTTTCGATCATTTGAGCGGTGACCTTATAAGGTTTTGCCACCGATACACCGAGCGTTGCAGGGCTTAGTTTCCAACCATTGGTGATATCTGAGCCACCGACAATATTGATAGGCAAAATGACATCGCCGGGGCGGAGGTAAGCCTGCATAAAGCGAGGGTTAACGTATTTCATGGTGATATCACCATTTTCCTCGTTATATGATCGAGAGCCTTCTGGAAAGATCAAAAAGGGCTCATGCATCAGACTTTTAAATAGGTAATAGTCTGCGGCATCAAGTTCATCAAGGGCTTTATTCTGCTTAATGGTATTCAGGTATTGATCCAGCTCTTTCCACTCGTTTTCATTAAGTCGATTGGTCACAGCTGTAAAGTTATCGGCTCGATTGTGAATGATGTTATTCATAAATTCAGAGTAATTCATTCTCTCAACCAGTTTTAGCACCGCATCGGGCATCTTGATTAACAAATTAACCAGACACCCATCGTATAAACAAATTAACCAAAACTAACCACAAATTAACCAGACACCCATCGTATAAAAATACAAATACCTAAACGACGCTTTAAGAAAGAGGCAATAAACAATTAATGCTGACTGAAAATAATAGAATTTGAGCCGTTTGACGAATAATGCTAGCGTCAAAGAGAGCCTCTGCCGATATTTAGGTGGTTACAGCTAATTAACGAGTAGGGGAACGCCTTAGGTCTCCCTAATGTTTATATATATGTGAGAGGTAACTAGGGTGAAAGTAGCGCTAAACAGCTACGTAGTCCTGGGCTCCGTGTATAACCTTGCCTTTGATAAGCCACTTTAATTGAGTTAGCGCTGCCTACAAAATAAGAGAAGTGCTTTTCGAAGTCTCGGGTGAGCGCTTCCCATTGATTTTGCGTTAATGACAAACGTTCCAATAGTGGCGGAAGGTGTTGATTAATACTGCCTCGTTTATCATTTCTGTATACCTTGCCTGTCAGATCGACCAGCGCTAAATAGTCGTTAAGTTCAAAGGGTAGGCCATCAGGCATATTTTGTCGTGGGTTGCCCACAAACGCTAACAGATGCTTAGGTTGGTGAATTCGTTCGGCGTTCTGAGTACATCTAATCCGTTCTTTGACTGAGGTGTGGTCTGAGGTTTCTGGGGTATCAGCCATGCAAGCTCTGACAGGGTTTAGGTCAACATAGGCCATGCAGGCGGCTAATGCTTTATCATCAAGTAGTGCTTGAGATTTGAAGCGACCTTCCCAAAACCGACCAGTACACTTATCTTCACGGTTTGCTTGCCGAGCAATGTGCTCGTTTAAATTCCGCATAAACCAGCTGATGCTGAAGAGGCGCTCACGCCAAGCTTGAACGAAAGTATCGAGTTGCTTTTTTTCAGCTACTCCTAGTGATTGTCGCGCCATAAAACGTTGAGAGAGATAGTTACCGGCGTATAGTTGGTGCCAACGTTCAATGACTTGGCGGTTTGTCCATGATTCCGCTTTAGATTTGTTTACCCTTAAGACAACATGGGTATGGTTAGACATTACCGCGTAAGCACAGAGATCAATCGCAAATACGCCAGATAGGATAATAAGTTTTTTTTCTACCCATTGGCGGCGATGTTCATAATTGGCCCCTGTTAGCTTGTCTTCACCACATAGAAAGCTACGGCGAACACAGCGGGAAACGCAATGGTAATAGGGGGTATCCTCAAGAGATATGAGCGTTTTTCTGGCTTTAGGCATGAGGTAAAGTCCTTTTACTTCAAACTTATTTTAGTTTTAGTGTGCTGGTTAAATATCCAGTATTTTGGTTGGGCTGTCAACTGTTATGATGGGTGTCTAGGTAATCTGGGAGATATTGACAGACATTAGAGAAATGAAAGCATTAGCTTTCTGCGTGAGCAAAGAGCATGCGCAATACATGGCAAAACAATTATTGCTGAAAGGGATCAATGCTGATGTACTGACCAGTGATAATAGTCACGAGCGTCAGCAAAAGCAGCAGGCTATTCGCTCAGGAAACATTAATGTTCTCTGCGTTGTCGATATTTTTAATGAAGGCGTCGATATCCCAGAAGTAGATACTTTGTTGTTTTAACTAATTAGGGTCAGAGTCGAATGGCACTTACTTAAGAGGTTATCCAACTCTTACGAAAAGACAAAAACGCGAGCACACAGGAAATTGCAGATGTGTATCTAGCACACTCTCGAACCAAGAGTGATATTGAAAAAGTCACTCCTCTTATCAAAGCAAAGCTCACTCAGGCTCACATTCGAAAAGAAGATCAACCGGATGTCATGCAACGTGTAAGACAAGCTAAGACGCTGACAACACGATTCAAGATGTGAGGTGGTCAATTCTTTCAATCCACCTCACCTCAAATCCCAGCGTTTCGAGATAGTTTAGAACACATGGTGTATCTGTTGTTAGCGCCGCACCAAACTCGCAGTTATTTGCCGCTATTTTTTTACCAAAAATAGGAAATAGGATTACATTTTGTTTGATGTCGTGGGCTTGTCGCTTTAGAAGAAAACAGGACATTTTTTCCACGCTCATTTTATCGACATACTGAAGAATTTTAAATTGGTAGGTTTGGACCGTAATCGGTGATTTTTCTGGTCAATTAATTTGATCGAAGAGCCGACAAGTTGATTTTTACATATTACATATAATGGCAGCTTTCAAAAAAGCAGACATTGCCAATAAATGCGAAATGTCTCAGTCTCACTGCAAATCCGCTATCCGAGAATCGTATTTCATAACGAGATTTTCAAGTGTTATTGTTTTAGATTGCATCTTATTCTAGCTGGATCAAAAACCAGGTTACTTCAACTTTGTCAATCTAGGTGACTGGATTCGACGCAGGGTGTTGCACTAGCGTCGAGAACCCAAGCCTCGTTTAACGCCGCGCTCTGCAGAAATTTAGGAGCGTTAGCGAGTAAATTTTCCACGGCAGCGTTTTTTTTAGTGCACAGCTTTTTTTGGAGAACCTAGCTCATTGTTTAAAATATACTTTTCCCCCAAGACATACTGAAAAAGCGCCAGTGGTGATGCGTTTGGTAAATCGATTAGCATAAGGCCCACCAAATTCCAAATAACCTTAACGTCAATTACATTTGGTAGGGTTATCTCACTTAAGTCGAATTTTTTGGAAAAAAGATAGTAGCTTCGATCCAGAGATTTTGGATAATCGTGGGAGTTGATGATTGTTTTTGCTTGTTCCCTTGATGCGTCACTAACTCGACCTGTTTCTAAGACTTCTGTTTGTGCCTGGATAACAACGTGAGTTAATTTCTGACCCAAAGCTGTGTAACTTTCTTTCGTTAATATGCCTGGCACCTTATAACCTGTTGCAGTATTTGGGTGATAAATGAGGTTATCTCTTTGGTCTTTGATGTATGGTGATGACAAAACGCCGTTCTGCCAAAATATATATAAATATACAGATGAGTCTTCACTCGGGACAATGGGGAAAAACGAGCCAATCTTCCTAGCAACCTCAAAAAGAGAGTTTTCTGGTAGTTTAATATTCTTGTCGTTTTCGAAATAATCCTGAAATTTTATGTACGCAACTTCTGTGTCTATAACAAATGCATATTGAGCTTCCATTTCAGAGACACTCCTGAATCCGGCAGCTTTAGCAAATCCTTCTTCAAACGTCTTTTTTGGAATTTCGCACGTCTGGTTAGAAAACTCATGCGCTATATCGATGAATGTTTTGCGTTCTTCAGTCGATTTAATTAAATGTAAATTGTTCATAATAGGTTGTGTCATAATTACCGCTCCAGTTGATGTTTTTGAGACCGGTTCTTATTTAATACATGATTTTTCTTTTTGGGAATACCGTTTCCATCCGTTGTTGATTCCGTTTTCATCCGTTTCGTATTTTTTGTTAATTACTATCCGAATTCCAAGTGCAAAATATTATCGAAGTAAGGCATATATCACGTTGATATTAATAGCTTATTTGCTCATCTTGATTGATATATAAAACAAAGCCTATGATGTTTCTAGTGGTGGACGTAGTGGGAAGTTGATTTTTTAATTGATGGTTATATGTGTGCGCTATGTCACATAATGTTTTTTAGGAATGTTGTTTTTATTAAAAGTGACTAGAGGCAACTGAGTATTAAGTCGCCTCTAGTTGTATGCTTAGTCATGTTAACGCCGAATAACAGTGACCTCCAATTCGTAATGATGGTAATCTGCCTCATGCCCTGTGCTTGATCTAGAGTATCAATGCAGTAACGAGCAATTTAGGCGGGAAAACCGGTATTGCATCAAGGTTACCTGTTTCCTCTTTAATTTAAAGAAACCTACAAGAGTAAAACGAGTGATCGGGTTAGTGGAACGAGGGTGATCGAGTGTGCTGGAATATGCATCGGTCGACTAGAGCAGCGCAAATACACCCATTTTGCACGTAAACGTGATATTAGATTCGTTAGTCATAGAAGCGGACTTATTACTTCAGTGAAGGTTTACTTTTGATCAAACCCTTGCTTCAGAATTGGAGTATTCAAGGTCAACGGAATTCACAAACGGATGTGAACTATAAAGGAATCACTGTACAGACATATGTCAAACTAAGACACAAGGAAGAACAAGCTCTAGCTATTTGTGACTTAGTGAGACTTGTTGTCAAATCGTAACCAATCAATCTGCATTAATCCCCCAGAGTTGTTAAGAATAAAACTCCATTTTAAGTTCGCAAAATCTTCGTAATACCGTTGCCGTTAGTTGCGTTTGGTTGCAGAAAATGGGTACGATCGACGCAACCAGAGCACTTATAAATCAAACAGTTACAAAGTCATCTATCACTCATAATGATGGGGTCCCAGGTTCGAATCCCGGTGTAGCCACCACTTTTTCTCTAGCAAGATCCTCTCTTAAAAATCCTTATTAGAATCCCCCCCTTAATACTTGCCAATCACTGCTAAGCTTGAGATAGTCTACTCACGATCAATAAACACATACCAAAATGCTCACATTGAGAGAAGCTCAAGTCGCTGATTAGTTCTATGAAAGCAAGATATACTTTTTTTACCTTACTAATATTATTTAATGGCTCACTGTTAGCAGAGACAAATTGCACACTCACTTTGGCATACAAGAATGTGGGAAAGTTTGGCTATATGGCCCCCTCCCCCGACAATAGCGGTCTATATCAAGCACTCTACACCGAGGCGGCCAAAAGGATTGACTGCACACTTATCATTAAACGATTCCCCAAAAAGAGAGCGCTTAGAGAGTTGGAGGCAGGCAAGGTCGATATTTATCCCAGCACAGGCTTTGATGAGTACCGCTCCCAATATATGTTTTACATACCAAACGGACTGCACCGAAAAGAGCATTACTACGGCCTCACACCCGCTAATATACAAGACATTAATAGTCTAAGTGATATAAAGTCAACAAACTTAAACTGGATTATTGAGGCAGGTAGAACCACGGCGAATGAAGCTAAAAACAAAGGGATCACATACCAAGAGCTAGTCGGGTTGACCGCATCCAAAGCCATTAAAATGATTAGTTGGAATCGCAAAGTTTTTTACCAAATAGACACCTTAGAGTACAATAACTACCTTAAAAAACATAGCATCAGCGACTTAACTCACCTCAATATTAAAACTCATACTCAATGCTGCCCTGGAAAATCCCAAAAGCTTTACGCGGGAATTTCTCGACAATCCCCTCTCTATAAAGAAGAACCAAACCCTTACTACAATCCTGCGGTAGAAATATCACCAGACAACTTTCCCACGCAACAATTAGCAGGCTCGATCGGCTATAAACTGTCTTTAGCGCTACAGGATATTTATAGCAGCGGAACATTAAACCTTCTATTAAATCAACATAACGTAACCCCACCCTAATTTAGTCATACTGTACGAGCATATATTCATGAAACACAGCGCCGGCATCAACAGACGCAACTTCCTTCTTGCTAGCACTGGTCTTGCCCTTTCAGCCCAAAGTGTAAGTACATTTAGCCAAGAATCAGCGCAGCATTCAAAACAAGACGCGTCATTAAATTTTCTTATCAATCGA